>CAUJJL010000072.1 GCA_963205455.1 Verrucomicrobiota bacterium | reverse complement strand
GGTGAAAAGCGTGGACGTAATCCTGCCGGTCCTACGCGGCACCGTGCGAACCGAACTGCGTCTGCGCGTTGTCGCCACGCCCGAACCCGCGACCGCCCAACTGCTCGCTCACCTCGGCCTGCGCCTGCCCAAAGGCCCGCGTATCATCGCGAATGTAGTGCCGAAAAATACCCCGGAAAATGCGCAAGTTGTTACCCCGCAACAAAACTGTTTTGCGAACTGACGAACTTGGGCTAAACTGCGTGTTGTTGTCAGAGGGAAACATGCTTCTCGATTTCACCCGACTGGAGCCCCGTCATGCGTATCAGTGGATGGTGTCGACCATCCTTCCGCGGCCGATTGCGTGGGTGTCCACGATATCAAGCGACGGGCGGACGAATCTCGCTCCTTTTTCCTTTTTCCAGGGTGTCACTGCAAATCCCCCAACCCTGATGGTTGTGCCGGTGAACAAGCGTGATGGTTCGAAGAAGGACACCGTGCGCAATATCGAGGAAGTGCCCGAGTTTGTTGTCTCCATCTGCTCATCCGCGCTTGCGGAGAAGATGAATGCCACGGCGTCGCTTCTGCCGCATGGCGAAAGCGAGTTCGATGCTTTTGGGATCGAAGCCGCTCCGAGCGTCAGGATACGGCCTCCGCGGGTCGCACAGGCGCCCGTCTCATTCGAGTGCGCGCTTCATTCGATCGTGCACATCGGCGAAGGTCCTCTTGCGGCGAATGTGATTTTCGGGACAATCCGCCTGGCGCATATCGATGATGCGGTGCTGGATGCCGAGGGTCATGTCGATGCGGCAAGACTTGATGCCATTGGGCGCATGGGTGGAGAGAGCTACACGCGCACGCGCGATGTGTTTTCCATGCGCCGCCCTGACCGCTGAACGGGCGTGCTCAGCCTGACCTGTTTCGCTGAGCCGAGGCGTGCTTCAGTTTCCGCTGATTATTTTCGAGATTTGTCGAGGATAGGAAATGGAAAATCTGCAGATGGCGTGTGCTGCGTTGCCATGAATGCCGCCAGTCTTGAAATGACCTCCGGATGTGCACCGGCCACGTCCTTTGTCTCCGCACGATCGGTCGCGAGATTGTAGAGTTCTAATTGCAGATTGGGTTTGCCTTTGCGCTGCAGATTGCGGCGGACGGCCTTCCAATCACCCGCGCGGATGCTCTGCTGTCCGGAGTAGCCATGAAACTCTCGGTAAAGAAACGTCCGTTCGGGCTGCGGTTGTCCGAGCAATGTGGGCGCGAAGGAAATGCCGTCGAGGCCGGGTGGCAATTGCCGGGGTGCGCCGACCAGATCCAGCAAGGTTGGCATCCAGTCTTCGAAACCGGTTACGCGTGTATTTGTCCCTGCCGCAATCCTGCCTTTCCAGCGAACGATGCACGGGACCCGAATTCCTCCCTCATAGAGTGTGCCCTTTCCGTCGCGCAACCCGCCATTGGAATTGAAGAATGCGCAATCGGTTCCGGCCAGGCCCTGGTGGGTGCCATTGAGCGGGCCGTTGTCGCTGACGAAAACGAAGAGAGTATCCTCGTCCAGTCCGAGTTCAGAGATGAGTGACATCATCCTGCCGATGTCGCGATCCATGCGGGTGATCATCGCCGCGTATGCGGCCTTGGGTGCGAATGCGGGAAGGTAGCCCTTGCCTCCCGCGTAGGGAGGATCGTTCCAGAGTCCGAGGTATTCCTTCAAAGAATCCTCGGGCACCTGCAACGGGACGTGGGGCACGGTTGTTGGCCAATAGAGGAAAAACGGGCGCGTCTTGTTTTCGCGCACGAAGTCGAGGGCCTTTTCCGTGATGAGGTCAGCGGAATAGGCGGTACCCTGAAAACGCGCGTAGGTCGTGGGCATCAGGGGATCCTCATCGGGACGCAGCTTGTCCTGGGAGGAGAAGGGCCGATTGGGAAGATCAACCGCATGTGCGTTATCCCAAAGGTAGGTGGGGTAGTAGTTGTGAGCTACCGACTGACAGTTGTAGCCATACCAGCGATCAAATCCCTGCCGGAGCGGATCGCCGACGCTGCCCGGGCCACCGAGTCCCCATTTGCCGAAACCGCCGGTTGTATACCCCGCGGCCTTCAAGGTTTCAGCGAGGGTGACCGCGGAATCAGGTATCGGGTATTGGCCCTCGATCTCGGGTTTGCCGATGGTGGTTGAAGTTGCACCTGGCATCTTTTTGTTGTCGCGGATGTAGGCGTGTCCGGGATGCAAACCCGTCATGAGCACGCAGCGCGACGGCGCACAGACGGCATTGCCCGCGTAGTGTTGGGTGAATCGTTTGCCCTCCGCAGCCATGCGATCGAGATTTGGAGTCTTGATTTTTGACTGACCGAAGGGACCGATGTCACTGTAGCCCAGGTCATCGGCCAGAAAGAAAACGATGTTTGGGGGCCTGCTGTCCGCAGCGTAAAGCGCCACGGGGGCCAGCAGCAGAGCCATCGAAAAAACGAACTTGGAGAGATACTTCAGAAGCATTTGCGAGCAATGACAGGATCATTGGAGCGGAGGCAATCGCCGAAATGTTCTCGTCGTTGCATTGCCCTCCGAGAGGAAAATCGCCGTCAATCCGTGCTTGCTCCTGCGAGGCATGGCCAGCGTCATGGGGCTCATCAGGCATGGATACCTACGACTTCAACTCCTACCTCAAGCCCCGCATCCGCACGGTTCGTGACTGGCCCAAGGTGGGCGTGAATTTCCGCGACGTTACGACCCTGTTTCATGACCCCGAGGCGTTTCGAGTGATGGTCGAGGCGTTCTCGCTCGACTGCACCCGCCTCCGCGTGGATCTGATCGCAGCGGTGGATGCGCGGGGTTTCATCATTGGCGGAGCGCTGGCGTACCAGTTGCACAAGCCGTTTGTGCTGGTGCGAAAGAAAGGAAAGCTGCCGTACAAGACGGTCACGGAGGACTATGATCTCGAATATGGTACGGCTGCGGTGGAGATTCATGCGGACGCTTGCAAACCGGGTGACCGGATCCTGATTGTTGACGATCTCATAGCGACGGGCGGAACATTGATGGCGGCCGCGAAGCTCTTTCAGGTGCTGCATGGCGAAGTGGTGGGGGTGGCGGCAATCATCGATCTTCCCGAACTCGGAGGATCGCGTCGCCTGCGGGCGTGCGGCCTGCGCGTCCATGCGCTCTGTGAGTTTTCAGAGCACGAATAGCTCCGCGGATTTTCCTGCATGAAATACACGATCTGGTGCAACGGTGCCTTTTCAGAAAAGGCCATGGGAATACTTCGCGACGGTCTGCGTGGCCATCGGCTGATCCTTGCGGGGAAGGCATTGCCGACCGGCGCCGACGCCGATGCCGAAGTGTCGAACCTTGCCGATGCCGACATCGCGCTCGGGCAGCCCGGGCTGGAGCATTGCCTGCGCCATCGCAATTTGAAGTGGGTGGCGCTGACGAGCGCGGGATACACGCGATTCGACAATCCGGACTTCAAGGAGACATTCCGAGCGCGGGATGCGATCCTGACAAACATGTCGACGGTGTTCGCCGACCCCTGCGCGCAGCAGGCGCTTGCGATGATCCTTGCCGTTGCGCGACAGTTGCTGCCGGCGCATCAGGATCAGATTGACGGCCAGAATTGGAACTATGCGGCGCGACGCCACGGAACCCAGCTGCTTACCGGGCAGAAACTGCTGCTCCTCGGCTATGGTGCGATCGGGAAACGACTCGCGGAGCTGCTCGGGCCGCTGCACATGAAGGTGTACGCAGTGCGCCGACAGGTCCGAAGTGAACGCGGGTTGACCGTGATTCCCGAGGAGCAACTGACGGGCTTGCTTCCGGAGATGGACCATGTGGTCAACGTGCTGCCTGAGAACGAGGAGACGCGCGGTTTTGTCAATGCCCGCCGCCTGTCCGCATTCAAACCTGGGGCCTGTTTCTACAATGTAGGACGTGGCGCGACGGTCGATCAATCCGCGCTCTGCGAGGCATTGCACAGCGGCCGCCTGGCCGCCGCCTATCTCGACGTGACCGATCCCGAGCCACTGCCGTTGTCACATCCGCTCTGGTCTGCGCCCAATTGCTACATCACGCCCCACATTGCCGGAGGGCGTCGCGATGAATATGAAGCCATGGTCACCCATTTTCTCTCGAATCTTGAAGAATTCGCACGCGGCGGAGAGTTGGTCGATCGCATCGTCTAGTTGAAACTCGGCGTCGACTGCCTGCTTCCGTGAGGCCGTTTTTCTTCCGAAAGGCGCGAGCAAACGTGCATGGAGAATGGACGATTGTGAAATCGTGTCGCCTGCCCCGCCGTCCGTGGAAAGGTTCTCTGCCACGGCGAGTCTACAGGAAGGCGATATTCTGGCGGGCGAAGCGGTTTATGTTTGGGAGCACGATCGGGAGGTCGGTTGCGCTTACCCCGAACCAGGTTGCAAGGGTCGCGCTGTATTCATCCACGCTTGTGGTGGGAATCCATTGTCCCCGAGTGCCCGTGTCCTGCACACCCTTCAGTGTGAGATCTGGCATCGTGCCGTAGATGGTACCGCCTTTTACGGCGCCGCCCAAGATGATGTGATGACTGCCCCAGCCGTGATCGGAGCCATCACCGTTTGTGTTGTAGGTGCGACCGAAGTCCGAGGCTGTGAAGGTCGTCACTGAATCAGCCAGTCCCATTTCCACAGTGGAATCGTAGAAAACCTTCAGGGAGTTGGAGACATCCGTGAGCAAATCCGCGTGTGCGCCTGTCGCAGTGGCGCCTGCGGTCACCTGGCTGTCGTGCAGATCCCAGCCGCCAATGCGTGCGAAGAAGACCTGCCGCTTGAGTCCCAGCTGTGAGCGGGCTGAAATGAGTCGCGCGATCATGCGCAATTGCTGTCCCAGGCTGGATGCAGGGAAGAGGCTGTAGTTGTTCGGAAATGCGGAGCCTGCGCCCTCGGTGCTCGGGCTGAGCACCGACGCCAGAAGGCTGCTGTCTGAAATAGCCTCGTTCGTAATTCCGGCAAATGCCGTCTTGAACAGGTTGGCGGAAGGCGAATTCAGCAGGTCGTTCATCGCCCTTGTGCGAACTGCGGCAATTGAAGTGGCCGGTGTGCTGGCGGATCCACTCAGGGCGACGGCGCCGCTTGGCGCGACCGAGAACTGTGCAATGTTTTTTCCGACCTGAAAGGCGTTCTGTCCGTTCAGGCTGATCGACATTGAGATGGAGGGGTTTTGGTTGAAGGCATTGGTGAGGTCTGCGAGGCGTCCTCCCCAGCCGGTGGCGAAGGCCTTGTCCGGAAGGCTGCTCTGCCACTCGACCTGCTGGTCATTGTGGGAAAAAAGCTGCGGGGGCAGAGGAACCGAGCGCGCGGTGTACTGCGCCTTCGTGGTCGGGTAGACGAGCGTGCCGACGTTGGCGAGAATGGCGGCCTTGCCTTGAGTGTAGATTGAGTGGACTCCGGACATCGCAGGATGCAGCCCCCAGGTGCGACCATCTCCCACCGTGGTTGAAATCGGCAGTGCGACATTGTTCGGTAGAGCGAGCGCGGTGCGGGCTGCCGCGTAGGCGGCGTAGCCTGTGGCGTCGGTGGGGATGATGACATTGTTGGCGTCGTTGCCACCTTGGAGGAAGAGGCAGACAAGCGCCTTGTAGTCGTCCGCGCCTGCCATGCCGGGAACCTGGGGCCCGTTGCCGGGTTGTGCCAGCGCGCCGAGGACACGGAGTTGCGCGAGGGCGGAAAGCATGCCGGTCGCGCTTACTGCGGCGCAGCAGGCTCCGAGGAATTTTCTGCGTGAAGGATCGACGGGGGCGGGGGAGGAGGAGCGTTTCATGGGAAGTTGGAATGGCTACAGTTGAATGGCGCCATCGGGCGTCGAAACGATGAGATAGGCGGCGGCACGCACCTTGTCCGTCGAAGTGGCGGCAGAAGGCATCTCATTGAGAGCCAAAATGATTCGTGCACGGTTCGAGGCTGTCGTGGCCGCGCCGTTCAGCCAGAGATCGAGCTTGTCGACGAGTGCGTCGGGTGTAGCGGCAAGCGGCAGCAGGTCGGTCAGGTTCATGTAGACGATCGTGCTGTTGTCGGCATTCGCCGGCTTGTTCGCGTAGATGAATCCGTACAGGTAGTTGGCCGTTGTGATTGCGGTGGTGGACGTGAGTATTTGGAACTCTGGAGCGAAAAGCCCGGATGCGGCCAAATCGCCCGGCTGTACATAGTAGGGTTCGAAGAAATTGAAAACGGTGGGCGAACTCAGTGGCTGCTGCGACGTAGCCTGGAAGGTGTTCGTGATCACATACCGCCCAGTATTTGTGGTGCCGCCGAGTGCACGAAGGACCGCCGCGACGCGCAGCACGGGTTCCTTGAGTTTTCCGAAGGAGTTCGCATCCGATGCGACGTCGGACCGCGCCTCGTAGTCGGTGAGGATCGCCCGCACGACAGCTCCGAGGTCGCCGCGCACACCTGAGCCATTGTTGGCAAACTTCTGTGCCACACGGTAGACATAGGCCGGACTCGGGTTCGCGGTGACCAGGCGCTGGATGAGTTGCCTGCAGATGAAGGGTCCGGTGTTCGGATGATTGAACAGCGCATCGAGCGTGTCGTTCAGGTCCTTGAGGCCTCCCTGGCCCGCGGGGATGAGCTTGCCGCCCACGATCGTCTTGGGGCCGTCCTCGTGTTCTTCGGGGAAGAGGCGCAACGGATCGATGTAGTCGCTTCCGTTGGCCGGTGGATTGCTGCTTCCCCCTCCAAGGAATGTGGGTCTCGGTGAGTAGTTCTGTGCGAAGGCCCATCCGGTAAAAATTTTTGCGGTTTCGGAGATGGTCGTCTGATCGTAGGTGGGAATCGGGAGACCCTGGGCGTCGAGTCGGAGGGTTCCGTCCGGATTCAGTTCGACCAGACCGATCGTGAAGAGCTGCATCACTTCGCGTGCGTAGTTCTCGTCCGGCAGGCTGCCTCCGTTGGCCTTGCGGTTGCGAAGGTAGGTCAGATAGATGCCCATCATCGGGCTTAACGTGACGTCCTGAAGGAGCTGACGGAAATTGCCGAAGGCGTTTTTCGCGAGAATGTCGTAGTAGTAGGCGACTCCATCCTGCGAGTTTTCGACGACGCCATTCTGATCGGATATCACCATGATCTGCGACAGGGCGAAGGCGACGCGCTGGCGGAGCTGGTCATTTCCCTGGAGCGAGAATTTCCACCAAGTGCTGAGGCGGTGGGACTGGCCGGGCCGCCGGAAGAGATTTGTATTGGGGTCGCGTCCCTGCCCTCCGGCGTTGTTGGCGGCGAAATCCGCGAGGACCGCATCGCGATGGGATGCCGCCAGAATGTTCATCTGGTCCGTGATCCAGTTCTGATAGCCTTTCGCGACAACCTCGTTGATGGAGGCGTCGGTTGGGCCGAAGCTTGCCTGCATCAGGAATCGCGCCGCTTCTGCCGGAGTTGGATTCACGAGGCCGATTGCGGGGGGATCACTCGGAGGTGTGAAAACCATGCTGCCGGAACTCTTCACAAATGCGCCCATCAATTCTCCGGACGGATAGGCGGTCGATTCGACACTGACGAAGATGCGTCCCTCCTTCAGGGCCTGGACGAGGCTTGCGGCCGTGTATTGCCCGCTGTCCTGGATATCCCATTGCAAGCCCGATGCCTGACCGCTGGGAATCTGGAAAAGGTACGGAGCTCCGCTGTCGTTGATGGTGCCGAGCCTCAGGTAGGCGACTGTTTGTGGTGAGGAAAGCGCGGAAAAGCTGAGGCTGACCAGGGCATAGGTTTCATCGGAGCTCAGGCGGATCGTTGACGTGCCATAGGCGGCGGAACCGCTTGCCGCGGTCGACGGCCGCAGGCTCGAAACATAGAGAGTGCCGGGGCTGTAGGTGATCGAGACTGAAGCTGAATTGTTCAGAGGCGCATCGTAGACCGCAGTGTCGACGAGGGTGAGAGTGACTCCCTTGCTGGTCGTTGCGGTCTGTGTGGTTGCGTATGGTTTGATCTCGACCGTAGCGCTGCTCGCACCCGCGGGGATTGTCACGGTGCCCGGCACATTGACGAAGTCGACGCCCGGAACGGCCGAGCCAGACAGCGTGTAGGAAACGGTGAGAGGCTGGAGGGTTGTGCCTGTGCGCGTAATGGTGAACAACGCGGGATTGGCGCCGGCTGTATCCGTGGTGGGTTTGGTGGCGAGTACACTCACGAATGGCACGGAGGACGACGTGATGTCGTAGGCTTCCACCAAGGCGACGCCGCTGGTTCCGCCAACACCGCTCACCTGGATGGTGTAGCCTCCGGGAGCGAGGTCGACGATCAGGGCGGAGTCGAGGCTGTTGATGTTGGTGAGCGGAAACGCGCCATTGGAATCGAATGCGGCTGAAAGCGTGGGTCCGTTTCCGTTGGAACCCCAATTATCATTGCTGGCGATCTGTGCGCCGGAGGAATTGAGAATGGCCATGACCGGGTTGGCCAGGGGATTGGCCACATGGAATTCGGAGAGTGTCGGTCCGATGGCCCGGATCAGCACCCGTCGCACTCCTGATCCAGGGGCGACAACGAGACCGGAGATGACGATGTTTGCGCCGGTCTGGACCTCTGCGCGAGTGGAGAGGTTGATCAATTGCGAGGCACCGGAAACGTCGTAGACCTCGACCAATGCCAGACCCGTTGATGTACCTTCGCCTGTGACGATCACCGTATAACTTCCGGGCGCCAGCGTGGCGAGCAGGGCGGCATCGTTGTCGCTGGTAAATTGAAAGGCTCCAACCGCGCTGAAATCCGAACTCGTCGCGAGTGTGCCGCCGCTGGGGACTTTCCAGTTGTCGTTCTCCAGAATTTTGACCTGGTTGCTATTGTAGACCTCGATGCGGGGATTGGAGAGAACCTCGCCCGCGCTGAGCCCGATTGCAGGCTGGGTGAGACTTGGCCCCGAGGCGCGGATGAGAACCTGTTTGGAAGGACCTTGCCCAATCACGAACCCGGCGAACACGGCGTTGTTGTCGCCGCTGCCCACCCGGGCACGCGTGGAAATATTGATCAGGCGTTGATCATACTGCGCGCCAGAACTGAAGGATACGACCGAGAGGCATGCAAGGAATCCCAACGCACGGGCAAGGAGGCGAGGCTTCGTTGTATTCATGATTTGGGAAAATTGGAGAAGAAGGGATATGCGCTTAATATCGGTTAGAACGAATGGACCCTCTTGGATCGGGCGATTTTTGCGTACACCTCACACGTAAAAAAGAGATCAAGTTTGTCGCTGGCGGAAAGCTGAAGGGAGTTTCGTCTGAATTACCGACTCAGTTGGTCTGTTGGGCAACGGCGTGGGACCTAAATTTCGGTTGTGCCATGGCGGTGGGTGAACCAGCGGCGCGAGGGATGCTTGGAAAAGTTAGACGCACATGCCCATGCTGGAGTTACATGGGGATGACTGTACGGTTGGTCGGGGCGTGCGAAAACGGATCAGGAGTTTCAGTATCGCATCGCATGACGGGCTGGATTGATAGATGGGGCGTCGGCAGTGAGCACTTGCGCCGGAGGTCCTGTGGCATTTCCCTGTTCGCATGTCGTCCGGTTCGCAGACGGAGCCTGTCAGTCAATCCATCACGTCCACTCCGGTTGTGGCGGGCGAGGGCGTGCGGCGGGGCAACGAGAACCTGATTCGGCTGACCGAGAGTGCGGGGAAAAAAGTGGCGCTGCTCTCGGTCCGCGAGGCGAAGGGTGAATTTCTCCGCGTCGCGATCACCGGAGGTGGGTGCAATGGGTTGAGTTACAAGCTCCGCTTTGCCGGCGAAGCCAAACGGGGCGACATCCTCGTCGAGACGGGCGGTGCGCGGGTGTTGGTCGATCCAAAGACAGCCCTCTACCTGAAGGGGACGGTGCTCGACTATTCCCACCAGATGGTCGGAGGCGGCTTTAAGTTTTCCAATCCCAATGCCAAGGCGAGCTGTTCCTGCGGAGAGAGCTTCAGCGTCTAGGTGAAACGTACAGTGATCGTCTGCAAATCCACGCGACGCTTGATTTGGTTCCCTTTGGCGTTAGGATTCGCAGTCCGGTCGGGTGTGACGGGATCAGGTGGAACCTTAAGGCCATGATCTCGCATCATTCTCCGGATAATAAATTTTATAGCCTTCACAGAGACAGAATGTTACAAATCTTTAGGGGTGCCGGTTGAGTTCCGCATCCCATGACACTCCCGGTTCCAACTGCAGTCGCAAGATTCAGTCGGACGGGCAATGCTTGTCGAAAATGAAGTTGTCTTCATTTTCCTGCCAAGCGATGACCTTTGATACCTAGTCCAAGAACCTCCTTTATTTGATGGCCAATTCCTTTCCGTCGGGCGGCGGCAACCGCTCAGGTTATTATCAGCGTCGCAATGTCGACCCGTTTGCGAGCATTCGTCGCAATCAGCGAATCAAGGTTCCGCAAATCCGTGTGATCTCTCCCGAGGGTACCCAACTGGGGATCATGCAGACCGAGAAGGCGCTTTCGCTCGCGCAGCAGTTCAATCTCGACCTCGTGGAGGTCGCTCCGAATGCAGTTCCCCCTGTGTGTCGGATCATGGATTTTGGCAAGTACGTTTACGAGGAGCAGAAGAAGGTCAGCCATGTCAAATCGACGGCGAGCAAGCTCAAGGAGATCGAGTTCTCCGCGCGCATCGCCGAGAATGACTTTCACACCAAGATCCGCCACGCCGAGGAGTTTCTCGACAAGGGCAACAAGGTGAAGCTCCGCCTGAAATTCCGCGGTCGCGAAATGGCTCACACCGAGATTGGTTTCCAGGTCATCCGCAATGCCCTGGCCGAGCTCAATGGCATGGGCCATGCCGACAGCGAACCCAGACTACTGGGAAAACAGATCAATGTGATGCTCACTCCGCATCCGCCGAACAAGCGCAAGCGGAAATATGCGATCGAACCCGATGAGGAACCGATCGACGATTCGGATTCCCGTTCTGAAGGCGACAAGGATGAGGATTGATCCCGGCTGCGACGGCGGTCGCGGGTTGCGGGCGTTGCGGAGTGTTCTGATTTTGGCGCTGGGGGCGCTCGTTCTTGACGTGCACGCGAATGCGGCCGCTCCACGCAGTCGGCCGAGTGCGCCTTCGGCCGCCGAAGCCGGCGCACCCGTGAAGACTTTCATGGGTGCCAGCTACATCGAGCTTGCTCCATGGGCGGCGCATTTCGGACTGAAGGCCGTGTGGGTGAAGAAGGGGCAAAGCCTGCGACTGGAAAGCGCGTTCACAAAAATCCATGTCGAAGAAGATCGGCGCGAGGTGACCATCAACAATCTGAGGGTGTTCCTGGGCGAGCCCGTCGTGAGTTCGAAGGGTTCGCTTTGGATCAGCGCCATCGATGCCCGCGACCTTTTGGGGCCGATACTACGTCCTGCGGGGATTGCCGTCGCGGCGCGTCCACCGAAGGTCATCTGCATTGATGCGGGCCATGGTGGAAACGACACGGGCACGCAGAACAAGCCGTTCAAACTCGATGAAAAGAGCATGACTCTGGATGTCGCAAAGCGTGTCCAGCGCCTCCTGCAGGGACAGGGCTACCAGGTAGTCATGACGCGCAACGACGATCGTTTTGTCGAACTCGAGGATCGCGCCGATATCGCGAATCGAGCCAAGGCGGACCTGTTTGTGTCGATCCATTTCAACTCGTTTCCGCAGTCGTCCATCACCGGCACGGAGGTCTACATTCTCACCCGGAGCACCCAGCGATCCACCGGTGCGAACAAGCGGGAGACGTCGGACAGGGTGTCGCTTCCCGGCAATGCCATGGATCCATGGAATGCCGTGCTTGGCTACGCGATGCACCGTCAGGTGAAGACCAAGCTCGGCACATTTGATCGTGGGCTCAAGTTCGCGCGATTCAAGGTGCTGACACTTGTCAACTGCCCGGGGATTCTGGTGGAGGCGGGGTATCTTTCGAATGACGCGGAGGCGCGGAAGATCAGCACCGCAGATTACCGCGGAGACATCGCCGAGGGCATCGTCAATGGGATCGTTTCCTATGCCGCGCAGCTTGAGGCGGCGAGGAAGGGATAAGCGGACGGAAGGATAAAGGCAGAAGGTGGAAGGATGAGGGATAAAGTCGGAGGTCGGCGATCAGTTGTCAGGGTTCAGGCGTCGCCTTGACATGGCATCGACCGCCCGATAGCGCAAAGATCCGTATGGATGCTGTGCTCGACCAATCCGTGCTGGTATTGAACCGCCTGTGGCAGGCTGTGAATGTCATTGGCGCGCGTCGGGCATTTGCGCTTCTGGCGCGTGGACATGCCAGCGTTGTCCATCATCACGTCGATGATTTCCGGATCTTCAGCCTGATGGACTGGGTTGATTTTTCGCAGTCGAATCCTCCCCTGACCGAGATGGACACGGTGCGTACGCCCCGGACGACGATCCGGCTGCCGCGGGTGATTCTGCTGACCTATTTCGACAAGCTGCCCTGCAAGGAGCTCAAGCTCACGCGCAACAATGTCTTCGAGCGCGACAGGAACCATTGCCAGTATTGCGGCAGGGTGTTCCCCCGCGAGGAGCTCAACCTCGACCACGTCATCCCGCGCGATCGCGGGGGAAAGACCACCTGGGAAAACATCGTGTGCTCCTGCATCCGCTGCAATTCCCGCAAGGCCAACCGGCTCCCCCATGAGGCCCACATGCGACTGGTGCGCAAGCCCGTGCGTCCCAAGTGGCGTCCCGTCATTTCCTTTGTCCTCGGCAACCGTGAGCGCGAGCGCTGGAAGGACTTCCTCGACCTCGCCTACTGGAACGTCGAACTCGACGAATAAGGCGGCGGTGGTTGCACGGTGTGATGTCGATGTGACCCCTGCGCGCGACTTCGCGCGCATGACGCGCTGCTGCATGTTTCGGAATGACCGATCGTAAGTGGGACGATTTTCACACTCATGAAGAAGACTCCCTCCCTGCGGATTTTTGCCACGGCGTGGTCATTGCGCGAATATCCGACAAAGGAGACGGAATGGTCCTGGGAAAAGAAGTTTGCCGCGGTCACGGCTGCGGCGTTTGACGGCATCATGAGCCCGCCGCGACCTGAACTGGCCGAGCGGGGGGAGCTGGACTACTGGGCGATGGGCAGCCTCGGAGTGGGGGACGACCCTGCCGCCTATTTTGACAAGGCAATCGGACTTGGGGCGAGCCATGCAACGATCCAGATTTGTGATGTGGATACCCCGCTGGACGAAGCACTCGGGGTGGCGGAATCGGTTATGGCTGCAGCGCGCAGGGCCGGCATTTCCGTCACGATCGAAACCCATCGCGATACGTTCACGGAAACGCCTGAGCGAACCTGGGCACTTTGTGATGCGTACAAGCGCAGAACCGGTGAACCGCTGCCGGTGTGTTTCGACCATTCACACTTTGCGGTGGTTCGCCATTTTGCCGCGCCCTACTGGCCGAAACTCAATGAACGGCCTGAGGTGATGGCGCGCTGCGGAAGGATGCACCTGAGACCGTTCAACGGCCACCATTGCCAGATACCGGCGACGCGCGACGGAAAGGAATCAGCTCCCGAATACCTGCTCTGGGGCGACTACGTCGATGCGATGTTCATTTGGGTGCAGGCCCATTCGACGGAGGCGGAACTGGTCGTCTGTCCCGAACTCGGCAACGCCGCGCCTGCCTATGGCTTGTCGTGTTTCCCCGACATCTGGGTCGATGCGCAGTATGTGGGATCCGACCTGCGGCGCCGCTGGCAGAAGGCTGCCGTCTTATGACGGCCGGTTCTGTCTCAGGTAGAGAGCAATCACCGCGGCGGCGAGCAGGTCGCTGCCGGCAATCAGCAAGCGCAGGGGAAGCGGAATCTTCAGAGGGAGAACGACAATCAAAACCGCGCCGATCGCGAGCGCGATGACGACGAGGCGAAGCTTTGACCTGCGGCGCTGCAGGCACGGGTCATCGTTTGGCGTGCCAATGTTGCGGTCAGGAGGACATGGATCGGGCAGAGGCATTGTTGACTGGGTTCAGGGCGAGTGTGCTGGCGTTTGTGCCGCGGGTCCAGGGCTCGGATTGCAGGGCATCAAGGTTTTGCCACGGGCAGTGTGATGCGCATGGTGGTTCCCGACGGACCCGATTGAAGAAGCGTGATGTCGCCATGGTGCGACGCGAGAATGCGTTTGGCGATCGCGAGGCCGAGTCCAGTGCCGTCCGGACGACCTGATAGAAAACTGTCGAAGATGCGCGTCCGGATCTCCGCGGGAATGCCGGCGCCGGTATCCTCAACATCGAGGTACACCATCGGCGGGTTGCCGCTTGTCTCGCCGATGTGCGCTCGCAGTCGGATCATGCCGCCATCCGGCATGGCCTGGGTCGCGTTGATGAGCAGATTCAGGAGGACCTGTTGGAGCTGGCCCTTGTGCGCCTCCACGAAAAGAGGTTCGGAGGGCATTTCGATGCGGAGCTGGATCTTTGCCTGGGCAAGTTTCAGGCGGATGAGCACGACCGTGTCCTCCACTATGTCCCTGATGTTCCATTGCGCATGGAGGCTGGCAGGAGCCTTTGCGAACTGCAGGACGCGCGTGACGATGGATTCGAGCTGGTCGAGCTTTTCGCTGATCACGCGGACGTCGGTGCTGCGTGGATCGCCGATCGGAAAATCGAGGCTGAGATTGCCAAAAAGCAGCTTGATCACGGTGAGCGGATTACGAATTTCGTGGGCGATTTCCGCTGCGAGAAGCCCCAGCGTCGTCAACTGCTCGTTCTTGCGCAGCGTTTCTTCGCTTTGGAAGACGCGGGCGTAGAGGCGGGCGTTCTGCAGCGCGACGGCTGCGAGGGATGCGAGCGCTGCACAGAGGCGCTTCTCCTCATTGTTGAAGCGGTGTATTTTTCCTGTGAATACGGCGAGCACTCCCTGCACCTCTCCCTCAAAGATCAGCGGGCTTGCCAACATTGAGCGGAGGCTGTCGCCCGACGGAAGATCCGTGACTTCGAGGTACTCGGGCGAGCGGACATTTGTCAGCTCGAGTTGCTTGCGTGTATGGCAGACCGAACCCACGGCGCTGGATTCGAGGGGGAGGTCCTGGTCGCGCGAGGGGGTGAGCGGCGCCGGGGAATCGGGGCTTGTCAATGCGATCAGTCGAAGGACGGAGCGGGGCTGGTCAAAGAGGTAGAGTCCGCAGGCTCGGGCCCGCGTGATCTGAAGGGCATCGCGCGTGATGCTCTCGCAGAGCTCGCGCTCCTCGACCTTGCTCACGAGGGATTGGCCGATGCCGATGAGCGTCTCCAGTTGCCTGGCCTTCTCCCGCAACTGTTGCAGGTGCCAGAGGCGTTGCATCACGGCTGTCGCTTCGCCCGTGAAGCGCACGAGCAGCGTCAGGTCATCTTCGCTGAAGAATCCGGTGACATCGCTGTCGAGGTTGATGACGCCGAGCACCTGTCCGTTCTCCTCCATGGGTGCGGCAACTTCCGATCTGACCGATGTTCTGATGCGCACATAGCGCGGGTCCTTGGAAACATCGGGGACCCATTGCGCGCGCCCATGGAAAGCGACCCAGCCGGTGATGCCCTGGCCCAGGCGCAGGACGACGTCACGGTAGTCATCGGGCAACCCTCGCTGGGTTTCAATTTCGAGTCGGCCGGAATCCGGATTGAGCAAAGCGATGGAGCCGGACGAGGCCTGGAAATGCTCGATGAGCACATCGAGGATCCGGAACAGCGCAACGGGTGCGTCGACCTCATGCGCGGCCAACGTGGAAATGCGGTGCAGGGCCGCATCGACGGAGGGTCGGGCGCGAGGACGGGAAATCGGTGCGGGGTCTGACATCAGTAATCCAGGGGCGCAGCGTGTCTTGTGGAAATCCGCATCACCGAAACGCATACCCTTTCACTGCGGGCAACTGCAGGGCATCCTCCTTCATGGCTGAGTCGTCGGGCCGGAGCTCCGTGGTCTGTCACGAGCTTCGTGAGCCTATTCCAATTGCTCGGCGAGTTTGTCGCGCAATGCCTCCGCCCAGGCGACAATCTCGCCCCTTTCGGAATCGGTGAAACTCGCCTCTCGATGGGTCCACGTATACGAGGGAAGCGGCATGGTGTGATTGTTCAGTTCGTCGATCACGGAATCGAGCTTGTCGACCTGGCGCTTGAGCGGATAGCGCCCAAAGTTTGAGAAATTGAGTTCGCGTTTCCCGTCGCGGACATGCACGTCAAGCCACCAGGCGACGGGTTGTATCTCCGCATACCACGGGTAGCGCGTGTTGTTTGAATGGCAGTCATAGCATCCGATCTCCAGGCGCGTCTTCACCGCCTCGGGAATTGGTTGAAGCGCGCGGAGGTCATCGGGCGACATGGGTCCCGGGCTGAGGTTCTTTGTGGGACGAAAGAACTGGATGGCCACGAGCAGGAGGCAGAGGATGACAAAGACCCGGCGAATTTGGCGACGCATGGCTCGGATCGCTAGCGAATGTCGGAGCTTTCGTCGATGCCGCGTTTCAGTGTTTGGAAATTCCGGGAAGATCGGGAATCCGCCGCGGCCCGCGGACTACAGATCGAGGATCGGTCCGATCGGCACAATCCGGGTGGGATTGATGTCGTCATGTGTGACGTAGTAGTGGCGCTTGATGTGGTCGAAGTTGACGGTATTCGCGATACCGGGAGTTGAATAGAGGTCCTTCAGGTACCGGTGGAGATTTGGGTAATCGACGATGCGTCGCAGGTTGCATTTGAAATGACCGTGATAGACGGCGTCGAATCTTACGAGCGTGCAGAACAGGCGCCAGTCGGTCTCGACGCAACGGTCGCCAAAAAGAAATCGCCTGCCTGCGAGTCGTTGTTCCAGGGAGTCGAGGCAGGCAAATAGGGCTCGTGCGGCGGCTTCGTAGGCGGATTGCCGCGTGGCGAATCCCGCGCGGTAGACTCCATCGTTGACTGAATTGTAGATGGACTCGCTGAGTTCGGCCTGCTCTCGGGAGATATCCGAAGGGAAAAGATCGGGTGATATCGCGGCTTGGGGAAACTCGTCGTTGAACATCCGGCAGATGTCGTCCTCAGAGTTGTTGACGATGCGTCGCGTCTGCCTGTCCCAGAGGACGGGCACACTCCAGCGGCCTTTGAAATCAGGATCGGTTGCCAAGTAGGCTTGTTTCAGGAAGGAAAAGCCATTGACGGGATCGCGCGAAAAGCCCGGACCCTCGCGGAAGGCCCAACCTTCTTCATCGGTGCGGATGGGATCCACGACGGAGCAACTGACGATCGATTCGAGGCGTTTGAGATGACGCACGATCAGTGTCCGGTGGGCCCAAGGACAGGCCAGGGAGACGTAGAGGTGGTATCGGCCAGGATCAGGAGTCCACGCTGTGGAGGCGTCGCGTCGCACCCAGTTGCGAAAGGCGTCGGGCTTGCGTTCAAATGCGCCCGTTTCGCGTTCGGTCACGGACATTGTGATCTTCATGGCTGCTGGCGGCGGGATGTCATGGAAAACCCACTACAGCTTGGGAGTGGGGATGCCGAGTGCGTCCGCGAGGTCGGTGAGGTGTTCCTGCTCCTGCATGATGATTTCGCGGAGGGCTTCACCCAGGGCGAATTCACCCATGGCTTCCGCCTGCCTGATCCGTTCGCGGTAGGCAAGGATGGTCTCGTGCTCGTTTTCGAGATCGAACCGGAGCATGTCTTCCGGTTTGTCGGACATTTTCACCTTTTTCGGCTGGGTGACGGGAGTGCCGTTGAAGTAGTCGATCTGTTTGGCGATGATCAGCGCGTGGTTGAGCTCCTCGGCGGCGTGAAGCTTGAGTTCGTTGGCGATGTGCTGGTATTTCGCACCCTTCATGGTCTGGCTGTAAACCGTGTAGGCGATGATTGCCTGAAACTCACGGGCGAGGTCCTCATTGAGCAAACGCACCAATTCATGGCGGCTGATGGCGGATGATTTCGCTTTCATGGACTTAGCCTAGCACAGCACCAGGGATTTCTCACCTGCTTTCTACGGCGGATGGGGTCGGGCAGGAGCCGTCTCACCGACACCTGACATCTACCTACTGCCTTTCATCCGGATCGTATCTGTGTAATCTGTGGTTAATACGGATCGAAAGGATCGATCGCTAGAAGCTCGCTACTCCGTGCATTCTGTGGTCAAAACCCCCGACCCTCAAACCGGGTACGGCGAAGCGTGCCCCTTCAGTTTGAAAACCGGACTCTTTTTCAGATTGATCACTGACCGCACAAGGCGCACAGCCTCGGTCGGCTCCACGCACTCAGTATTTTGCCGGGCGGGCGGGGCCGATGGGGCGACCTTGGGCGTCGACCTCGATTTCGTAGGGGACGCGGATCGTGCGGCCGTCGGGTGTGGTTTCGGTCCGCCACTCGCGGATGATGCGGCGCTCACCATTGAAGGGAACCTTGGCCGCAGCAGAAGCGCTTTCACCGGCCGCGGCTACTGCACCCGCCACATTACCGGCGACGGCACCAACTGCGGTGCCGATCGCTGTTCCGACAGCGGGACCGGGCTGACGCGCGTCCGTGTTGCGGCCATCCGTGGTGTAGCAACCCGACAGGATCAGGGAGCCGAGTAGGGCCAATAACGGGAGAGAATGAGATTTGGTGTTCATGGCCGAGGTGTTTCGGGAGGCTGTAAGGGTTGGACCGTGCCCGCGTGAATTGGTGCCGAGCCTATTGAACGGCTGTGCGAGGTCAATGCATGCCATTTCGATGGTGCAAGTTCGATGCCTTTTGTGACAATCGCGCAGGGCAAGCAAACTCCTATTCGTTGCCGAGATGCGCGGGATCCACCTCAATTTCCTGGCATGCGCGAATGAAGGATGCCGCCGACCAGGCCTGATAGGCCTTGCCCATGGGCAGGCCGGTCGTGCCGTGCGCCCACTCGTTGAATTCCCATTCCTTCTCGCGTCCACGTTGGTTGATTCTGGCAAGCTTCACGAGTTCTCGGGCAGCAACCTCATGGAGCCCGAGGCGGTGAATCATGCGTACCCACATGCCACCGATGAATGGCCAGACACCTCCATTGTGGTAGTGATGGGGCAGATTGAGCAGGTTGACGGTGTAGTATGAGCGCCAGTCAGGATCTCCGGATTGCACAACGGGGTAAAGATTGGAAACCGGCCACGGCTCATTCACGCCGACGCCCCACATGAAACGAAAGGCGGTTCGCGCACGCTCGATGTCGAGGAGATTTGTCAGGAAGGCGAGAATGTTGCCGAGGACATCACACCGCCAGTTGAATGAAAACGGTGTGATTTCAGCGATCAGGTATTGGGTATCGCCGAGGCTGAATTGCCTGTCGGCGAAACGATTGGCAGACTGCCCCGGATGGTCGATGCGCGTGCTCGGCCAAAAGGTGTCCAGGACACGTCCACGAATCTGCTGGGACCACCTGAGGTAGGCGGATGCCTTTTCAAAATCGCCCTGAAATTCGAGGAGACGTCCGTAGCAGACGTTGGCGCGAAACCAGAGCACCTCATCGTAGAGTACATTGTAGCTGCGCCCAAACAGGTCTGTCCAGTCACCTGCCTCGGGTATCTCCAGAAGTCCGTCATTGTTGCTGTCGTGCGCGCTCAACCAGTCCATTGCCCGCTGAAGACGCCCGGAGTGACTGCGGAGAAAGTCGTAGTCCTGGGTTTTTGCGACGAAATTGTAGAAGGCAATGATCAACCAGAGACCGCTGTCGATGGAGCAAATATTGCCTACGCCAGAGTAGTCCGGGGTGCCGTCATCAATGCGCACGTTTGCGGGAATCTGCCCATTGGGCGCGGTCGCGGAAAGTAGCGTTTCGAGAGTGCTGCGCTGCGCCCGCCGCACGTCTTCGTCATCGAGGTCAATTGTATTGATGAGCGTGATCGATCCGTCGCGCGCCCATACGCTCCGATAGTTGGCGTCCGTACCCGTCACTCCATTGTCCGCCAGCGAGCAGGCCGAAAAGCCAAGGGGAGTGATGTTTTTCCGCAGGGCCTCCAGGGCCTTGGTGTATCCGGTGGCCAGCAGGGCCTTGTCTTCGGATGACAGCGATCCCAGACGGGTCTCCGAAAACAGCATTTTGATGCTGCCGGTCTGCGCGCGCGGGGACTTCGCTGATTCGCTCGCTGAGGGTGGCCTTTGGATGACACCGTAGTGACGCAATCCATCCAGAACGCCATCCGCGAGGATCTGGCGGCTGCAATAGGCGGGGATTTCTACAACGGCCTCGTACAGTTCGGGCTGTGCATTTTCCACGACGATGCCGCGCACATCTGGAATGAGAAACATGCTGCTGTCATTCCCGGTGTCGCCCGCCACCAGCACGGTATTGAGCGGAACTTTCAATCGAGCGCACAACCAGCGCAGCGCATTGCCCTTGGTTGCGTTTCGGGGAAGTACATCGAGATCGCGCAGGCTCGAGTATACAACGTTGGTTTCGAGACCAGCGGCTGCGAGCTCTGCGATGAGTTTTTCAAGAATCGGTCGGGTTGCCCGATGAAGGAACCAACTCGTCTTGAAACTGTGCTGGAAACGCTCGGGCTGTTCGGTGACTCCGGGAAACTTCGAGACGATTTCCCTTACCCGGGCCGGATCCCACCCCTGAGTGAGTTCCTGATCAAACTCCCGGATCATTGAACCGGCCTTCACATCGAAGATTTGTGTACCGACGCCTCCGATGAAGAAATCGGCACGGGGCAGGTGCTCCGCCATGACAACCCGTTCCAAGTCCGGCACGAGACGGCCGCTGTTGTAGATCAGGAGCGGGCGGTGGCCCGCGGCAAGATTGTCCCAGGCGAGGCGAAATCGGCGGGTGGATTCCGGGTTGCCGAGAAGGGTGCCGTCTAGGTCGGTGCTGAACAGTCGGACAGGAGGGAAATCGGTCATGATCTCGAAGAGGAGGATCGGTTTGGGCAATCAGTAGCCATCGTTCCAGGGTTGATCCCAATCGGAGTCGGTCAGAACCGAGAAAGTCTGGCGTTGCTCCACCAGACTGATGAGTTGCTGTGCAATGCCGGTCCACGTGAACAGGCTGCGGGCCTTGTGCGCGCCCATTTTGGATAGGCGGCTGCGCAAGCCGGGGTGGCGGAGGGGCTTTACAATCATGATGCCAAGATCTTCCGGGTCCAATGGGTCCGCATAAAGAGCATGGCGCCCGAATGCCACCGCGCGGTAGAGGCCTCCATGGATGGTGATGATCGTGGGCGTGCCACAGGCCATCGCTTCGATCGCCGTCATGCCGAAGGGTTCGTAGCGGCTGCTGAGTACAAAGACATCGGCGGCGCGGTAATAGTCGGCGAGTTTGTCCTCTGGGACAAATCCCACAAACTTGACCTTGCGCTGGAGTTTGAGCTGACGCACCTGCCTTTTCAGCCCCGTCAGGATTTTTCGCTCATTTTTTCCCATGGCTCCTCCACCCGCGGCCAGGTAGAGAACCGCCTGAGGCAGACGTTTGGCCACGACGGCGAAGCCGTTGATCAGGAGATCATAGCCTTTGTTCGTGGCGAGGCGTCCGTTCGCGTAGACGACATTCCCCTCAAAGCCAAGCTTGCGCCGAAGCAACTGCCGACTCGCATCGCTCACCGGGAAAAAGCGGTTGTCATCGTAGCCCGGTGGAATCATCGGGACCTTTGAGGCGGGAAGCTGATAATCCTTCACCAGCATGTCGAATTGCAGAGGCGTCGTGGCGACAACAAGCGAGGCGTGGGAGTACAGCAGCCGTTCATGGTGAACGCGCTCCTCAAAATTGAACTCCTTCTCAAAGGTCTCCGACTCATCCGGATAATCTGACTCCATTTGGCGCTTTTTCCAAAGACCCAGGGAATGGGGCGTGTGGACGTGGGGAATGCCGAGGGACTCTGCGAGGCGTTGGCCGGCAATACCGCCGTCCCAGTAGTGGCTGTTCACAAATTGATAGTTCAGCCGGTTTCGGCGTATGAAGCGCAGAGCGTTTTCGCACCATTCCATCAGATGTTGATGAAGGTACTCCTTGGGGATGAAGTCCCTGCCTCCGCAAGGAACCCGCACCACGCGGACGTGAGCGTCAACGACGTCGATCTCTGGCTGGTTCTCAAAACGACGTGTCCAGATATCCACGTCATAGCCCAATTGGGCGAGCTTGCGCGAAAGCTCCAGCACATACACGACCTGCCCTCCCGTATCCGCAGCGCCCAAGGGCGGCTGAGCGGCGACGTAACCATGAGTGGATACCATCGCGATATACGGACGTTTTGAATGGGAATGCTTTGGCGGCATGACGCCAATTTTCCCTCGATCAAGCGATCGACTCAAGCGTCATGATCGGCGATTCAGAAGATTTTTCGCGCCGACCGGAACGCGCCTGCGCGATGGCATCATCGGTTAACGGATTCTGTCCCGCCAGGAGGATCAATGTGCTCCTTCGAGCAGGGAATGCTCCCGCTCGGCGCGAAACTGGCTGGTGTAGAGCTCGTAGTACTTGCCGTGACGCCTGAGGAGTTCCTCATGCGTGCCAGACTCCTCGATGCGGCCGTTGGCGATGACGAGGATTCGCGTCGCGCGCCGGATCGTGCTCAGGCGGTGGGCGATGACAAAGCTGATCCTGCCGGAAAAGACTGTCTCAAGCCCGCGCTGAATGAGTTGTTCGGTTTCCGTGTCGATCGACGATGTTGCCTCGTCCATCACAAAAATCTGGGGATTGGCCAGCAGGGCGCGGGCGAAGGAAATGAGCTGGCGCTGCCCTGTGGAAAGGCGGTTGCCGCCTTCACCAACCGGGGAGTCGTAGCCGTTTTCCAATGCCCGGATGAAGGTGTCGGCATTTACCCTTCGAGCGACGTCCTCGATCTCCGCATCGGTGGCGTCAAGGCGTCCGTAGCGAATGTTCTCGCGGACGGTGCCCTTGAACAGATGCGGAGTCTGAAGCACAATGCCGAGTTGAGACTGCAGCCACGCAAGAGAGCGATCGCGATAGTCGATGCCATCGATAAGGATATTCCCCGAAGTCGGCTCATAGAAGCGGCAGACGAGTGAGACGATGGTGCTCTTGCCCCCGCCCGATGGACCCACGAGCGCGATGGTTTCGCCGGTCCGCACACTCAGGGAGAAATCCTGCAGAACCTGCGGCCCCGTGCCGTACCGGAAGCCCACATGCCGAAACTCCACCTCGTCGATGCGGTGGGGATGACCATCGTGGGCGCGGCTGGAACCCGCGAGCACGTTCTCGCTGATTGAGGCTCGGTGCGCTGCAATGCGGGCCACGACTTCCGGAGAGTCCCGGATCGTCGGCTCGGTTGCGAGCAGCCCGAGTACGCGTTCTCCCGCAGCCTGGGCGCCCTGCATCTCGGTCAGCTTGTTTGCGAGCTGGTTGATGGGAAAAAAGAACTGTCCCGCGAGATTGATGAAGGCGACGAGTGTCCCGAGGGACATGTCTCCGTCGATGACGAGAATGCCTCCGCGCCAGAGCGCGACCCCCGCGCCAATGCTGCCGACCGTCATGATGAGCGGATAGTAGAAGGCGCTTTGTCGGGCGTTGGTCACGGCAGCGAGGAACATCTGCGTCGAGAGCCCCTGGAACTCGCGCAGGTTTTCCTCCTCACGCACGAGCGTCTTCGTGGTTCGCACCCCCTGGATCGCCTCGTTGAAGCCGGCCGTGATCTGGGAGTTGTATTTCCGGATTTCGCGCGCGCTCAGGAGAATTTTTCTTTGAAAGACCTTGCTGATGACCGCGAGCGGAGGAACGACTGCGATGACGATCAGGCCGAGTTTCCAGTTCATCACCAGCAGGCTGATGGCGATCATGAAGACGTAGGCACATCCCCAGACCAGATCGAGAAATCCCCACGCGACCACACGGGAAAGCCGGTCGCAGTCGCTGGTCAGTCGTGTGATCAGCCATCCCACGGGGCGCGTGTCATAAAATGCGAATTCCAGCGACTGGAGGCGATCGAAGGCCTCTGCGCGGATGTCGTGTCCGAGATGATTCGCAATGGCTCCCGCGCAGTCGATGAACACCCAGACACCGGTGCAGAACACCAGCACGACGCCGGCATAGGCGAGGATCCAGGGAGTCAGATCCGCCGCGCTGCCATGCTCGACGGCGGCATCGATGGTCCAGCGCGTGATGAGTGCAAATGCGGCGTCGCAGGTGGCGATTGCGATGGCGCAGAGCGCGAGTGGCACCAGGAATCGTTTGAGCTGTAGGGTGCGGCGGAAGATCTTCCACCACAGCCCGGTGTCGAGCCGGGCCTTGAATTCGTCTTCCTGATGGAAAGGGGCGGACATGGTGCGTTGTGCGAAGGATTATTGCGCGAGCAATTCACGCTGGAACTCGGCCTCCACGGTCGACTGGATCTGCCACAGTCGGCGATAGAGTCCTTCCGTTTGGGAAAGTTCGGCGTGCGTGCCGGTTTGAATGATCCGCCCGTTGTCCATCACGATGACCCGCTCCGCATGAATCAGGGTTGAGAGGCGGTGCGCAATGACAAGGGTGGTGGAGCGCCCCCGGCGGCGTCGGAGCGCGTCGAGAATGAGGGTCTCCGTTTCGCCATCAACGGCGCTTAGGGCGTCGTCGAGGATCAAGATCGGAGGATTGCGCAGGATGGCGCGCGCGATGGCGACGCGCTGGCGCTGTCCGCCCGAGAGAGTGATGCCCCGCTCGCCGATGAGTGTTTCATAGCCCTGCTCGAAGCTCCGGATGGTTTCATCGATGCAGGCGGCGCGTGCGGCTTCCTCAATCTCGCGATCCTGC
>CAUJJL010000071.1 GCA_963205455.1 Verrucomicrobiota bacterium | reverse complement strand
CACCCGGCCGGTCGGCGCCATGACGTAGTGCTTGTGCTCCACCAGAGTGCCGGTGCTCACCTTCTCATACAGGCCGCCGACATAGATCGTCGTGTCCGTCACCACATTGTTGGTCTTCCGCACCTGCTTGACCCGTTCGTGCCCCGCTCCAAACCAGAACTCGCTCGACTTGTTGCCCTGCGCGATCGTCCTGACCTGGTTGGACGACGTCCACGTGAGCGTCCGGCCCGCCCCATTGAGCATGTTCCCGTTGGCGTCGTAGGCGTACGTGTTGGCACCGGCGGTTCCCACCGCATAAGGAAGCGCGCTGGATCCGCCCGAGGGAACGGTATTGTAGGTGTAGGCGCCCACATCCGACTTGTTTACGATATTGCCCCTGACATCGAACATCACGGTGACGGTTGATCCGCCCACGATGCGGTGACTCTTCAAGCGATCAAGCCCATCGTAGGACTCGAATCGTTCATCCCTCCCCGTCGCCACATCGTGCCTCTGGACGACGTTCCCCACCTCGTCGTAGACGTAGAGCAGATCCTGGATGTTGTAGGGCCCGGTGATGACCGTGCCTTTCGCCACCTTCGCCGAGAGCAAGCGCCCCGACGCATCGCTGTAGATCCGGTCCGTTTCAATCCCATTGCCAAACGTCTCGGCGATCACCTTGCCTCCAGCCGAATAGTCCACGGCGCGCCAGTACAAGGCTCCCTGGAGCTGACTGTTGGTCCGGGTGTCGTCCGCAGCCAAATACGCCCGGATCTCCTTCAGGTATCCGAATGTGTTGAACACGTTCCGAGTCGAGGCCCGCGTCGAGCCAATCCCCGTGGCCGGATATATCGTCCGCGCGGGACGGCCCGTGTAATCGTAGGCCGTCTCGAAGGCATAGGCCACACCATCAATCTCCCGCGTCACCGTGGTGCCGCGCCCCAGGCTGTCATACAGGTAGGTTTCCTTGTAATTGCCCGGAGAGGTTACCTGATGCAGTTTGCCCAGCCCCTTGGTCGGCGACGAATCATACGTCCAGATGGTCGTGCCTTCCGCTTCGGAACGGTTTTGCAACCGCCCCAGGGCATCATAGGCGAGTGTGGTGACCTGGCCTTTTGCATCCTTCTGCCAGATGAGTTCCCCGAAGATATTGTACCTGTACTCCCAGACTCCCATGCTGGGGTCGGTCATCCTGATTTTCCGGCCCCGCTCGTCATACTGCAGCGCTGTGACGACGCCCTCCGCCTCCGTTGTGAGGACATTCCCCAACGCGTCATGCGTGTACGTCACGCTCGAGGACGGTCCGCCGAGTGCCGTGGCATTGCGGGTGACCGACGTGGTCCACCCCGCCGGGTTGCGCTCGGTAAGGGTCACCCGTCCTTTCGGGTCGGTCGACGATGAGATCAGGCCCGCGTAACTGTAACTGGTTGAAACCTCACCCGGGGACGACTCATGGGGAGTCTTCAGCACCTTCGGGCGGTCGAGCAGATCGTATTCCGTCGTCCGGACCCAATAGGCCGTTTCTCCGCCGAAGTAAGGATTGGAGGTGGAACAGGCCCGTCCGTAGCGGTCATGGAGTGTTGTCGTATAGACCATCTTCCCCGTGCCGTTGACCGTGACCCCCACCACGGAGCGGCCCAACTTGTCATGGAACGCCAAAACCGGTGGCGCGATGTTGATCTCCTGGCCAGGTTGCGAGGGATTCGGGGCCGTCACCGTGGTTTCGACAAGGTACTTGATGTTGGCAATCTGCCCCGTCGGCTGGGCGAGCGCCGGCGCGTTGGACGTCCACCGGTAGTACGTGCGTGCGCGGGTTCCATCCGCCCGCTGCTCGTAAATCTTGCGTCCCATGCCGTCGTATTGCCACGAGGTCACCAGGGTGCGAGTTTGCACAACTGCGGATATTTCCTGGGATCTTCCAACCTTAGGTGTGGAAGTCAAAGTGGCTAGAGCAGTCTGATCCAGGATTACAGGGAGATTCGCCGTCCTGTCAGTCGTTCATCGTGCCGACTCAATTGGTGAGGATGAGCGGATGCGCATCGGTGTCCTCCGCTGTGGCGATCGCTGATGGCAGGTCGCTCCCTGGACAATGCTTGGGCGTACGCTGGGGCATGCGGGGAACGAAATTACGTGGTTGGAGGTGCTCGGAAGGTTCGTGAGCTCGCTTCGCTGAAGGCTGGCCTTTTTCCCGGTATCGCGCCTACTCGACGCTTTGCATGTCCCGTACCGTTGCCATTGTCGGCCGACCCAACGTCGGCAAGAGTCGGCTTTTCAATCGCTTGGCGCGCAAGCGCATATCGATTGTGCACGATCAGCCGGGGGTGACGCGTGATGTCATCAGCGCGCGGATTGCCGAAGGTGACTATACGCTCCTCGATACCGGTGGACTGGGATTGAAGGGCGGAGAAACTCCCCGACAACTCGTTTCGGCCTCCGAACAACAGGTTGATTTCGCCATCGAAGCCGCGGATGTGATCCTCTTCCTGATCGACGGACTTGAAGGGGTGACAGGGCTCGACGAATCCATCGCACAGCGATTGAGGAGAACGCGCAAACCGGTGGTCCTGGCGGTCAACAAGGCTGATTTCGGTGAGGAAAAGATTGAAATCGGGCAGGCTCATCGACTCGGGTTGGGGGACCCCATCTTTGTATCGGCTGAACATGGGCGTGGAGAAGAGGCGCTTCGCGAGGCAATCCTACAGCGGCTGGGACCAATCACGAATGAGGACACGCAAGCGGATCGAACGGCGGCGGATCCCCTGTGCGTGTGCTTCATCGGGCGACCCAATGTGGGAAAATCGTCCTTGAGCAACCGGTTGCTGGAGAGTGATCGCCTGATTGTCAGCGCAGTTCCTGGAACCACGCGGGATGCAGTGGAGATTCCGTTTCAGTTCAAGGGTAGGGATGGCAAGCTGCATCCCTTCCGCCTGATCGATACCGCGGGCATCCGGGCACAAACCAAGTTGTCGTCTCCGGTGGAATACTTTTCGAGGCTTCGTTCACTGGATGCGATCAAGGATACCGATGTCGTGTTCATCGTGCTCGATGCGATGGATGGCGTGACCCAGCAGGACAAGGCGATCGCGGGCGAGGCGGTCAAGGAACACAAACCCATCGTCGTGGTGGTCAACAAATGGGATCTGGTGCACAGCGCCTTCAAGGAATCGCAGGGGATCCAGGGCTTCGAGAGCGAGCGCGACTATCGGGAGAAGTATGAGCGGGCGGTTTTCGAGAGGCTGTTTTTCACCCCGGGATCCCCGCTGGTGTTCGTGTCCGCCGTCAGCGGATACGAGGTTGACCGCATGCTCAACTCGGCGGTCCGGCTCCATCGGGAACTCGATCGCAAGCTGCCGACGGCAAAATTGAACGAGGTTCTTGCTTACCTTGCCGAGCGAAATCCCCCGCCGGCGATTGGCGGACGGCGTTTTCGGATCTACTATGCCACGCAGACAGGGAATCGTCCGTTTCGAATCCGGTTGTTCTGCAATCGCGAGGAAAAACTGACCGAGAGTTATCGCCGCTATCTCGAGGCGGGGATTGTCGATGCGTTCGGACTCAAAGGATGCCCCATCCTGTTCGATTTGGTTGGCAAGGAGAGGGAACCACGCCAGCCAGTGAATCCTGGCAACCCGCGGGAGGACAGCAAGGCGCCCCGCCGCAGTCCTCGGAACCGTCACAAGGCCTTAGAAAAGCTTCCGCAGCATGAAACCCTCGAAGACTAACAAGCGAAGGGTGCGGGACTGGATGGCCTCATCTGACACCGTTGCCTGGCCGGTGGGGCTCCGACCGAAACGCTCCAATATCTGACGACGTGGCTGAGACCCTTCGAATCGTTTTTCTCGGATCGGACGCCATTGCGCTGCCGGGATTGGATTGGCTCGAGCGAAATGGTAGCGACATCGGTCGGATCGTCGGAGTATTTACACAACCGGACCGGGCCTCGGGACGAGGCCAAAGACCTGCGCCCAATGCCGTCAAACAATGGGCGGTTCATCGATCGATTCCGGTCTTTCAGCCTGAAAGGCTTGATGCGGAGGCCAGGGCCCAGCTGCAGGCGCTCAATGCTGATGTGTCGCTCGTGATGGCGTACGGCCACATTCTGAAGGACGACTTCATCACGACGCCAAGATTGGGGACATTGAATCTTCATGCCTCCCTTCTTCCGCGCTATCGGGGAGCATCCCCCATACAGACCGCGATTTCCCAAGGGGACAAGGAGACCGGAATATCGCTCATGCGTATTGTGCGTGCGTTGGATGCCGGACCGGTGGCGCGGATGACGAAGGTTCGCATTGAAGAGCTGGATACGGCAGCTGAGATTGAAATAAAACTGGCCTCCGTGTGCGGTCCCTTGCTGGGCGCATCGCTACCTCAGCTGGCCGACGGTACCCTGGAGTTTGTTGAGCAGGATCACACTGCCGCCTCGTATTGTCGACGTCTCGCAAAGGCTGATGGTCGCCTGGATTTCACACGTCCCGGAGTGGAAATCGCGGCGCGGATTCGCGGCTTGTTCCCGTGGCCCGGATGCACCGTGGAGATTGGGGGAGTGATCATCAAGGTAGGGCTCGCGGACGCGACGCGTGAAACAGCCCACTCCATGGCCCCGGGCACGGTCCTCGGTGCGAATGAGGCGGGATTGTGCATCGCGGCTGGCGAGGGGGTTGTGCGGCTCCTGAAGCTGCAACGACCCGGTGGAAGAATGTTGTCGGCAGGAGAATTTCTTCGCGGATTTCCCATAGCGGTCGGTCTGGTGGCGCGGTCGCATCCCATGCCCGTCCTGGTTGCGTCGCGGCCCTTTCCGTTTCGATCGTCGGCGCCCTGAACCGCCAAAAGCTCCCTTGTTTTTCAATCTGCATTCGCCAGTCTCCCCACTCATGCGATCCCTCATTGTCCTTCTGATTTTCGGGTCGATCCCCGCATGGGGACAGTCGAACGTTGAGTTCGCCAATCTTCGTGAGGATGTGCGACTGCTGAGTCAGCGCGTCGGGGAACTCATGCTGAGAGTCGAGCAACTTGAGCGCGAAAACGGTGAACTCCGCCAACAGGCGGATGGCGCAGCCCGGGGGTTTGTCACCGTGGCCCAGATGAATGAAATGCTCGCTGACATCAATCGCTCAGTGAAGACCATGGTGGCAGCCGCAAAGACCGAATCCACGGAACTCATCAATCGCCGGATCGAGCAGCTCGCCCAGCAGACCGATCAGGCAATTGCCGCGGTGAACAGGGCTCAGGGGGCGCGCATCACATCGCCGCCGCGAACGGTGGACGCGACGACGAAGGGGATCAGTTACACGGTTCAAAAAGGGGACACGCTTTCGCTGATCGCGCGAAAGACGGGCTCCCGGCTTCAGGACATTCTTGCGGCGAACAATCTTTCGGAAGCGTCGACCATCATTCCAGGGCAGGTCCTGTTTATTCCGGGGGGGAAATAATTACCATGGCTGTATCAAAATCGCGTTTGGGTCGAGGGCTTGGCGGACTGATTGCCTCCGCCGCGCCCAAATCCACAGAAATCAAATCGCAGTCGGGGAATCCCGCAACGTCGGCTATGGCGGCGTCCGCCGCAGCGCCGACTGCGACAGCGGTGCCGGGGTTTCAGGAGATCAATGTATCCCTCGTGGAACCGAGTCCTTATCAATTCCGACGCGAGATCGCGCCGGCGCAATTGGAGGAACTCGCCGAGAGCATCCGCAATGAAGGACTGCTTCAGCCGATTGTGGTCAGGAAGAAGGGGGACAAGTTTCAATTGATTGCGGGAGAGCGCCGCTGGCGAGCGTTTCAACTGCTGAAGATCAAGACGATCCCGGCGAGGATGGTTGACGCCAGCAATGCATCCTCTGCGACGCTGGGCCTCATTGAGAACCTCCAGCGCGAAGGATTGAACCCGATTGAAGAGGCCTATGGCTTTGCGAGCCTGATCCGGGATTTTGATCTGACCCAGGAGGCCGCGGCAGAGCGCGTCGGAAAGAGTCGGGCGGCGGTCGCAAATTCCCTTCGGCTGCTCTCACTCGATGCTGAATTGCAAGGGTACCTTGGCAAGGGGCTATACACGGTGGGGCATGCCAAGGTTCTGCTTGGAGTTGAGGACCCTGCGCAGCGCGCGGTCCTTGCGCGCAGGGTGATTGAGGAGGGGATGAGCGTTCGGGCCACCGAACAATGGGTGCAGGGACGCAAGACCTCAACCGCGGTGGCGGCCCACGTGAACAAGGGCCGCGGTGTCGCACCGATGGAAGCGGAGGCCATTGCCAGCATTGAAAAGAAGCTTGTCTCCAAGCTAGGCGCCCGCGTTGCCCTGAAGCACTCTCCAAAGAAGGGCCGGATAGTCATCACCTATTCTGGCAACGACGACCTCCACAGGATCCTGGATAAGTTAGGCATCGAGGCCTGATCGCCTGATTCTGAAGAATTGGAGATGCTATTCGAATCGCAGGGCGTCGATCGGATCCAGCTTTGCGGCCTTGTGGGCAGGATAGAAGCCGAAGACGATGCCGACGAAGGCGGAGAAGGCGACCGCACCCGTGACTGAGGCGGTCGAGATCAGCACGGGCATGCCCGTCTGGCTTGAGACGACCTGGGATGCACCGATGCCGATCAGTACGCCGAAGATTCCGCCGAGCATGCTGAGGATCATGGCTTCAATCAGGAATTGGATGCGTACATCCCGGTCATGCGCACCGATGGCAAGCCGGATTCCGATCTCCCTCGTGCGTTCCGTCACGCTCACGAGCATGATGTTCATGATGCCGATACCACCGACGATAAGGGAAACGCCTGCAATCGAACCAAGAAGCACGGTCATCGTTTTTGAGGTGGCTGTCGCCGCCTCGGCAAGTTCGAGCTGATTGCGGACGGTGAAGTCCGCTTCGCGGTCGCCACGGCGCTGCTGAAGGAGGTCGGTGACTTCCTGTTGAATGCGTGACATCATCGTCGGCGATTGCGCCTGGATGAGGATCGAACTCAGGTATTGGCGTCGCGCGACGCGGCGCATGGCGCTCGTGGTCGGCACGATTACGACGTCATCCTGGTCTGAACCGAAGAAGCTGAAGCCTTTGGGTTTCAGCACACCGAGAACCTTGAAGGGAAGATTGCGGATGCGAATGGTCTGTCCGACGGGATCGACATCGGGATAAAGCTCCGTGGCGACTGTCTGACCGATGATGGCCACCTTTGCGGTGCTGCGCATGTCGGCATCGGTAAACATGTTTCCCTGCGCCAAGTCCCAGGCACGCACACTGAGGTAGCCGGGGGATTCGCCCATGACGGTTGTGTTCCAATTGAGCCCGTTGGCCAGAATCTGCTGACGGTCGCGCACCTCCGCGCTAACGGCCACCACGCCGAGGACCTCGCGCTCGATCGCTTCGGCGTCTTCGATCGTCAGGGTGCTTGCCGCGCCGAATCCCCCGCGTGTGCCCCCCGTGTTGGTCGATCCAGGGAAAACCGTGATCACGTTCTGGCCGAGGCTGGCGATCTGCGATTCAACCTGGTTTTTTGCGCCATTGCCGATGCTGACGGTGGCAATCACGGCTCCGACACCGATGATGATGCCGAGCGCAGTGAGGATCGAGCGGAGCTTGTTGCGACGCAGCGCTCTGAGGGCTATGACGGAGGTTGCGGTGATTCTCATGGCTGCAGATCAGGCGGATTGGGTCAATTTGGCTGCGGCTTCCTCTTCGCGGATCCGCTGTAGTTCGCGGTCGGAGTACGAGCGATCCTGCACCAGCTCGTCGCGGACAAGCAATCCGTCGCGCACGATCAGGTTCCGTTTGCAGTACCTGGCGATGTCCAGTTCGTGAGTGACCATGACGATCGTGATGCCGCGCTCGTTGAGCTTCTGAAAGACACCCATGACTTCCACCGAAGTTTTTGAGTCGAGGTTGCCGGTGGGCTCGTCGGCGAGGAGAATCTGGGGATTGTTGACCAATGCCCGCGCGATTGCGACGCGTTGCTGCTGGCCGCCGGAGAGCTGATTGGGAAGGTGATCGGCACGTTCAGCGAGGCCGACGATTTCCAGCGCCTCCAAGGCCCGCTTTCGCTTTTCGCGGGAGGGGATTCGCTTTGGGTTATAGAGCATCGGCAACTCGACGTTTTCGAGAGCTGTGGTGCGGGCGAGCAGGTTGAATCCCTGGAAGACGAAACCCAGCTTCTGGTTTCGAAGGTCGGCGCGCTCGTTGCGATCCAGATCGGAGGTGTCCACTCCATCCAGGAGATAACGTCCTTTGCTGGGGCGATCCAGACACCCGAGCACATTCATCAAGGTAGATTTGCCCGAGCCGGATGCGCCCATGATTGCGACAAACTCACCCGACTCGATGGTGAGATTGATGCCACGCACGGCGTGGACCTCCACCTCGCCGTTGGAGTAAGTCTTGTGGATATTCTCGAGCTGAACGACGGCTTTCATGCCAGGAGCCGGTCGCTTAGAAGTGTCGTCCACGACTGCCACTGAAGGGATTGTTGGTCGGTCGGCTAGTGTTGACCGGCACCGATCCATCGCGCGTGATGCTTGTTACGAGACGATCGTTCTCCTCGAGTCCGCCAAGGACCTCCGTGAATGCACCATCCGTGATTCCAACCCGAATGGAAACCGGTTCGGCCTTGGGGCTTTCCGGTGTTCCCACAAACTTGTAAACCGTTCGGACGGTTGCCTGCGTGCTTCCGCTGCCGCTGCGGCTGCCGAACCGTTCGGGCAGTTCGATACCACGTTCCTTGGCCAGTGCCTGGAGCCGAGCCAACGCGTCCGGGGAAGGCGGTCCGCTTCGGAAATCCACGCCTGCATCCGTCATCAGCTGACGCATCTGGTCGCGTCCGCTGGCGCTCTTCGATGAAGCAGACGACTTCTCGCCGCTCCCACCCGAGCGATTGCCGCGCTCTGTTTTCGCGGCTGCTTCGGCTGGGCCGGGAGCTGCTGCGGCGATAAATTCCTCGGGGATGCGCGCGCGCAACGCCGCGTTTGGGATGCGCAGGGCATTTGGCCGCCGGGCGACAACGATCGCCACAGTGGCAGTCATGCCGGGCTTGAGCCTGAGGTCTTCATTGCGCACCTCAATGATCGTGGCGTAGGTGACCACGTTTTGAGCGGTTGTCGGGAGGTTTCGCAATTGCACGACCTTGCCGTGGAACTGGTGATTAGGAAATGCATCGACCGTGAAGTTGACATCCTGACCGAGTTCGATGCTGCCGATATCGGCTTCCGCGACCGCGGCCTTGATCTGCATTTTTGTGAGATCATTCACGATCGTGAAAAGCGTGGGTGCATTGAGGCTTGCAGCGACCGTCTTGCCGACCTCTGCGATGCGATCAATGACGATACCATCGATGGGGGCATAGATGGTGCATCGGGACAGATCCGTCTTCGCGTTCTCCACCGCGGCTGACTGGATCTGAAGTTGTGCGTCTGCCTGCTGGATCTGAGCCTCGGCCTGATCGAGGTCCTGCTGTGAAACCAGACTACGTTCAAAAAGTTGTTTTGTCCGTTCGAAATTCAGCTTCGCTAGCGTGTAGTTGGCCCGGGTGTTTGCGAGTTGGGCCTGCGCCTGGCGGAGACGCGAGTCGTAGGTTGCCGTATCCAGTCTGGCGAGAACGTCGCCTTTCTTCACCTTGGAGTTGTAATCGACAGCAACTTCGATGATCTGCCCCGAGATCTGAGAACTTACGTCGGTGGTGACCACGGGCTGCACGTCACCTGTCGAGGTGACAGCCTGGATGATTTCGCCACGAGTGACGACGACGGTTGCGACTTCAGGCGGACGGCTCGCGTTTTCCTTCCAAAAGTAGTAAGCGCCTGCGCTGATTCCCCCGATCAGGAGAATGACAAAGAGAATTCCGCCTAAGCTGCGTGATTTCGCCATGGGTTGAGGGATGAGTAGGTTCCGGCAAAAGTAAAGCGGGTGACGCTGAGCCCATCGACCGATTTTGCCGGGATGGTCGATTGATGGAGGAGAAAATGCTTGGAGCGCGTCGGAGTTCGGCAACACATCACCCGTTCAGGCCGTTTTCCAGCTTGAACACCGTGGAGACGAGGTTCGCCCCTGTTCGGTTACGCCCTGTCACGAAAATTGTGATGCATTTGTCTGAGGAGCAAATCTACACGGACTTGAAAACTTCCCGCAGGGAGAGGGCGACGTTGGGCGGAACAAAGTGGGAAACGTCCCCACCATATCGAGCCACCTGTTTGACCAGGGTCGAGCTACAGTAGCTGAACTGCTCATTTGGCATGACAAAAATCGTCTCGATCTCGCTTCTCAAGTGCCTGTTCATCAGAGCCATATTAAACTCAAATTCAAAGTCAGAGAGCGCCCGCAGGCCGCGGATGATGGCGTCCGCTTTCTGGGTAATTGCGAAATCCACAAGCAGCCCTCCGAAGGAGGTGACGGTGACATTGGCGAATCGTGCGACGTTGGGGCGGAGGAGATCGAGACGTTCGGCAGCGCTGAAAAGCGGATTCTTGCCGGGATTGTCTGCGACGGCGACGGTCACCCGGTCGAAGAGTCTTGCCGCGCGTCCGAGCACGTCGAGATGACCGTACGTGATAGGATCGAAGGTTCCGGGATAGATGCAGTGGCGCATGGAGAGAGAACAGGAGTGAGGGTATTGAGGAGGTAATGCGGTGAATCGGAGCCTTCAGGACATGCAAGGATGGAAAACTTGAAACGACTGGTGGAGGTTGCCCTTGCAATCAGGACAGGTGCCGGATGTCTTCCGGTGAATCTACCGAGATGAATCTGCCCAATATCATCACGTTGTCACGCATTCCCGCGATGTTCGCCATTGTTGGGCTGATGTACTGTGATTTTTTCGGTGCAGCATCGATCGCATTCTGGCTGTTCATTGTCTCCGCGGTTGGCGATTGGTACGATGGTTATCTGGCGCGCAAAGCCAACCTGGTGTCCACCTTTGGGAAGCTGATGGATGCCCTTTCGGACAAGATCATGGTGGTAGGCTTGGTGGTGGCCTTTGTCGACAAGGACGAGATTCCCTTGGTTCTGGCGCTCATCACGTTGTGTCGCGAATTTCTGATTACAGGCATGCGCATGGTTGCTGCCTCGAAAGGTGTCATTGTTTCCGCGGATCGTGGCGGCAAGACGAAGACGCTTACGCAGTTGATCGCGCTGGGCTTTCTGTTGGGGGCACCCATGGCGGAGCGTGATTGGGCGCAACTGTTCTCCTATGACTTTGCCGACTTTGCCGACGTGGTATCCAAGATCGGCCTCATCGGTTTCATCCTGGGCACGGCGCTGGCTGTCTGGTCGGGTTTTCGCTACGTGATGAAGTACCGAAAAGTCGTATTTAGTGATATTGATTCCTGAGAACAGGATTTTTCGGTGATCCTCAGACCGCGATCTCCCCGATGGATGAGTGTGCTGCCGAGATGGCTGGTCCTCGGTTTCGCCCGCCTTGGCCCAATCGGCCTTATCAAGGTCGCGCCAGGAACGTGGGGATCGGCCCTCGGGCTGGCCTACTTTTATTTTTTTGTCGACAAGCTTGGGAGTGTCCCGGCGATCGTGATCAACTTTGTGGCCATTATTTTCGCCGTTTACCTTTGCGGTGAGGCGGAAGTGCGGCTTGATGAACACGATCCTGGTGCGGTCATTCTCGATGAATTTGTGGCCATGCCGCTCTGTTTCATTGGTTGGACGCGGATCCATGAGATCGCGGAGCCCTGGGCAATACTGTTTGGAGGGTTCATGGTGTTTCGGTTCCTTGACATCCTCAAGCCTTTCGGCATCCGACGACTCCAATCCCTTCCGAGCGGCTGGGGGGTGGTCATGGATGATCTGGCGGCGGCGTTGTTGACCTGCGGGATGTTGCACGCCGCCCATTTCCTCTTGCCGCAGTTGATGCTTGAACTGCGCGGCTGACCCCGGGGAACCGGGTCAGCGACTCAACAGGTAGCGCACCGCTGCAAAATAACCTTCGATCCCCAAGCCGGTGATGACGCCGACGGAGGCCGCTGCGGTAAGAGAGCGCTGCCTGAAGTCCTCCCTCCGATAGACATTTGAAATGTGAACCTCGACGATGGTGAGCCCCGAGCCGAGGAGGGAATCCCGTAGCGCCACACTCGTGTGGGTAAGTCCACCGGGATTGATCACGAGGCCCGAAATCCGCGCATCCGCCCAGGCTGAAATTCGATCGATGATGGCTCCCTCATGGTTGGATTGAAAGAAGTCTAGGGTGCCTCTTGCGGAGAACTCTGCACGCAGCGCCGCTTCAAGGTCGGCCAGCGTCGTGCGGCCGTAAACTTCGGGCTCACGTTTGCCCAGGCGGTCAAGGTTCGGACCGTTGAGGATGGCGATGGTCTTCATCGTACGGGGAGGAGGAAATCGGGAAACGACCCTAAGGGGCAACCCTTTGTTTTGACCAGGCGCAACTTCATAGCGGGTTCTCTGTGGAGATGAATTCCCAGGGAACTCCGAACTTGGAGGCCACCTCGGCTGCGAGTGCGCGCACTCCATGAACTTCGGTGGCGTAGTGGCCGCTAAGGTAGATATTGAGGCCATTTTCCTGGGCGACTGAGAACCATTCCTCCCTCAGTTCTCCGGTCACCAGCGTGTCGATTCCCTCCCGGATCATTTCGGGAACGGCGCTGTTTCCGCTGCCGCTGCAAAAGGCGATTGCCGATGGCGTGGGGGATCCGTATTCGATCGGTATCACGCGGGCATAGTGGCGTCGAAGCTCATTGAGGAGAGCCGAGCGGGCATTCCCGAATCTTCCGGCGCAGCCAATGGCCTCTCCATCGCGGATGAGAAACGGCCTGTCCGGCACGACCCCAATCTGTCGGGCGAGCAGCGCATTGTTTCCAATTTCAGGATGCCCATCGAGCGGCAGATGATTCGAGTAGAGTGCACAGTTCCCCGTCAGGAGCGCATGAATGCGTGAATACATCGGACCGACAATAGGGCGCGGCATGTCCCAAAAAAGCCCGTGATGAACAATCAGGAAATCGATTCCCTTTTGGACTGCAGCCCTGAACGGCTCGAGTCCCGCATCCACCGCGGCTCCGACCTTGGTCACCCGGCCTTGGTTCGCAAGCTGCAATCCATTGAACGCCCCCGGTGCATCCTTGAACGCGGCCAGGCGGGTGCGTTCGTCACAATAGGAAACAACGGATTTTAGCGTAATCATGCCCATGCGTACCGCCGAAACTGAAGAAAGGCGAAGGCAAAGTCGATGCCCCGAGAGCATCCGCGTGGGACAGGCGGCCGCGAGTGCATCATGACAGGAGTGCCTGCGAGCCGACTTGCAACGGCAGCGCAGGCGGGTTTCCTGCGGGATTGATGGACAACCCTATTCCAGATCTGACAGGCCCGGTGGATTTGATCGCCCATGCGGCTTCCCGCTTTCGGGGGCGTCCGACATGGGATGACTACTTCATGGCCACGGCCGTCCTGCTTTCCACGCGATCCCCCTGTGAACGGCTTCATGTAGGATGCGTCATTGTCAGCGGTGGCGACAGGAAAAACCGCATCGTTGCCGCGGGATACAACGGATTTTTGCCTGGTGCTCCCCATTGTTCGCGAGTCAGGGAAGGTCATGAACAGGCAACCGTTCATGCGGAACAGAACGCGATCGCGGATGCTGCCCGTCGGGGTATCAGTGTCGAAGGGTGCACGGCATACGTGACCCATTTCCCCTGCATCAATTGCGCAAAGATCATGGCCTCCGCGGGGATTGCCGAAGTGAGGTACCGAGCCGATTACCACAATGATCCGCTCGTGGGACCGCTTCTGGCGGAGGCTGGATTGAAGATCACCCAGCTTGCGGGCGCGCCGGGACAAGATGCGGATTTTCACTCAAACGCAGCGCTGGGCCGCTGAGCAAAATCGAGGAGGATCCTGCTACCATGCGACCTGGCGCAAAAGACTCGACTTCGGAAAAGGAACTGGCCGGTTCCCTTCTGCTTGCACATCCGAGGCTTCGTAATCCCAGCTTTCGCCGCACCGTGATCCTGCTTTCTTCGCACACGAGTGAAGGTGCCATGGGTGTCGTGATGAATCGGCCCCTGGGTCGCACCCTGGGTTCCCTCAACACGGCGTTTGCACTGAGTTCGCTAGCGGACGTTCCCGTATTCTCCGGGGGGCCGGTACAGAAGGATCAGGTCATACTCTGTGCCTGGCAAATCCAGCCCGAGGGCGAGGGATTTCGCCTCTATTTTGGCATCGACGCGGAGAAAGCCGAGCACCTGCGCACCATGGGCGGCATGGAATTGCGAGCTTTTCTCGGATACTCAGGCTGGAGTGGAGGCCAATTGGAGAGCGAACTTGATCAAGAGAGCTGGGTCGTGGCACCCATTGGACCCAATCTGCTGGAACTCGAAGCGGACGAGGGTCTCTGGCGGGGACTTCTCTCTGCGCTCGACCCGGAATGGCGAATACTGGCCGACGAACCCGACGATCCAAGTGTCAACTGATGCGTCGTTTTCGATCGCGTAGAGCCGACCATCGGAGCGATCCCGATGGCCGCGTGAGTTGCGGGTGGGAATCAGATGATGCCCTGCTCGAGCATCGCATCGGCCACTTTCACGAAGCCGCCGATGTTGGCTCCCTTGACGTAGTTGACGAAGCCGTCGTCTTCAAGACCGTGATCGACGCAGACATGGTGGATCGCCTGCATGATCGCATGGAGCCGACTGTCGACTTCCGCGGCGGGCCAGGAGAGTCGCAGGGCATTCTGGCTCATTTCGAGACCGCTCGTGGCGACGCCGCCGGCATTGGCCGCCTTGCCTGGCCCATAAAGAATGCGAGCCTTGAGAAACAGATCAACCGCCTCGGGCGTTGATGGCATGTTCGCTCCCTCGGCAACGCAAATACAGCCATTCGAAAGCAGGGTGCGCGCATCCGCCCCATCAAGTTCATTCTGCGTTGCGCAGGGCAGGGCGACGTTGCAGGGAATGTGCCACGGGCGTCCGCTTGGGAAATAGGGAAGGGAATTGGCCTTCGCAAACTCCTCAATGCGTCCGCGGCGTACATTCTTCAGCTCCATGACCCAAGTGAGTTGTTCTTCAGTCAGCCCTTTGGGAATATGTACCGTGCCACCGGAGTCAGAGAGGGAAATGACTTTGGCCCCGACTTCCATGCATTTCTCGGCTGCGTACTGGGACACATTCCCCGAGCCGGAGATTGCTACTGTCATGCCATCGAGTACTCGTTTCTGCTGTTTGAGCATCGCCTGGGCAAAATAGACGCAACCGTAGCCCGTCGCTTCCGGACGGATGAGGCTTCCGCCGTAGCTGAGGCCCTTGCCCGTGAAGGTGGATGTGACATGATTGGCCAGCTTCTTGTAGTAGCCGTACATGTAGCCGACTTCGCGCCCGCCCACTCCGATGTCGCCCGCAGGCACGTCGGTATCCGGGCCTACGTGACGATAGAGCTCGCTCATGAAGGCCTGGCAAAAGCGCATCACCTCTTCATCGCTTCGTCCTTTGGGATCAAAATCCGATCCTCCCTTTCCGCCGCCCATTGGCAATGTGGTGAGCGAGTTCTTGAGCGTCTGCTCAAATGCGAGAAACTTGAGCACGCCCAGGTTGACCGATGGATGAAAGCGGATACCGCCCTTGTAGGGGCCGATGGCGCTGTTCATCTGAACACGGAAACCTCGGTTGACTTGAACTCGCCCGCGGTCGTCGATCCAGCTCACGCGGAATTGAATGATCCTCTCCGGCTCCACCAGACGCTCCAAGAGGGCCTTTCCACGATAGCGTGGCGTCTTCTCAATGAAGGGAATCAGCGTGTGTGCGACTTCCTCGACCGCCTGATGAAATTCAGGCTGATGCGGATCACGTGCTCTGACGAGGGCGAGGAAGTCGGTGAGTTTGGACATGTGGACTGTGACTGGATTTGTGGACTTGGGATCTCTCCGTGACTGAAACCGGAAGGCCGGTGGCGGACGTGCACTCGCGTGTACGCCGATTCGAAAAGCCCGAAGGGAAACCATCTGCGAATCATTGGGCGGCTGACGACAATATTTTTGCTGAAATCAAAAGCGTCGCTTCAAGACATTGGCAGCAAGACGTCGGGTCGATCTCGAGGCGATGCAGACTCAAGCCGAAGATGCTATCCTGTAAGAAGCCGCTCAGGACTGCGAAAGGCGTGATCGGCAAATGTAATCAAGCTGGGAGATGCGCCATTCCGCTTTCCGATTGCTGACACCGGGCAAGCCGCTACCAACTGGACACCATGGTCCAATTTTCGGCTGAACCCTGCATGGCTACTCGTTTTCATCTCTTGAGAGTGCCTTCTATTGGTAGAGGAGCTATCTCGCTTTGCATATGGGGTTGCATGCAATCCCTCGCGATCTGTGCCTTGGAGCCGGGTCGACGGACCTCGAAACCTGGGATTTGATGGGGGCGGAAATTCCAGGCAAATCTGGAGGGCGCCGTCCTGTTTGGGCGGCAGCAGGGGTTATTTTCTCCCTGTTACTGAGCGTGCTTGTTGCGGTGGGCGCGGGGCGGACCGGTGTACCCAGGGAAATTTCGTTCATGTCAGGCATTTTCGTTCTGGCCGCCGGCCTTTGGGCAACGCAGGCGGTTCCGCTTTTCGCCACGGCGCTGATCGTCATCGTGCTTGAGATTGTCGTTCTAGCCAATCCCGGTGGCTGGCCAGGTTTGGGTTTCGCAGCAGGAAATTCCCCAGCGTACCGTGAGATCATAGGTGTGGCAGCGGATCCCGCCTTGATACTTTTTTTCGGTGGATTCGTGCTTGCCGCCGCAGCGGTTAAGGAAGGGGTGGACCGCGTCGTTTCAGGCTGGCTGCTCAATCCGTTTGGAACTCAGCCCTCACATGTGCTCCTGGGCGTGATGCTGGTCACACTGACCTTTGGAATGTGGATGAGCAATACAGCGACAGCCGCGATGATGCTCGCGCTGCTGACGCCGGCCATGGCCGGATTGCCTCGCGAGGAACCCTTTCGCAAGGCACTTATCCTCGGAATTGCCTTTTCAGCCAACCTGAGCGGGTTGTGCACTCCAATTGCCTCGCCGCCGAATGCCGTGGCGGTCGGATTCCTTCAGAAGGCGGGTATTTCAATCAGTTTCCTTGGATGGATGGGGCTAGCCGTACCGCTGGCGCTCCTGTCCATCGGATTGGCGTGGGTGCTTCTTTTGCGCGCATTTCCACCCGCTACTCAGGAACTGAAGCTCGGGTCAGGTCACGATAGGCTTGAACCGAGGGGCGTGTTGGTCGTGCTTGTTTTTCTGATAACGGTCGTGCTTTGGGCAACGGACCGCTGGCATGGTTTGCCGTCGTCCGTTTCAGCATTGTTTCCGGTCATCGTTCTCGCGGCATTGGGAATCTTCGGCGTGAAGGACCTGCGCGACATCAATTGGGATGTGCTGATCCTGGTCGCCGGAGGGATCGCTTTGGGCGCCGGAATGCTTTTGACCGGATTTGACCGCGCGGTCGTTCAATGGCTGCCGGAAGGGGAGGGCGAATTGTTCTGGCTAAGCTTTCTGCTGGGCGCATCCGCACTCGTCGGTACGTTCATGTCCAATACGGCTGCGGCAAATCTCTTCATCCCGATTGGCATGGCGATCGCTGCCAGCGGCGCCATCGCCCCGACCCAGGCTGCAATGAGTGTTGCATGGGTTGCCTCACTCACGATGCCGCTCCCAGTGAGCACACCGCCGAACGCGATGGCCTACGCGCGGGGTGAATTTACGCTTGGGGAAATGCTCAAGGTGTCACTCCCGCTAACCCTCATTTCAATTCTCGTTGTGCTCCTTGGGGGAGGACTGGTGATGCGGCTTTGGGGATTGATTCCTTGATGGTCGGATAGGTGTCAGGTGTCGGGCTCAGCGGGTTTGATTCCAACCGTAGGCCTGCATCATGATGTCGAAGATGCGGGTATTTGGAATGAACCCGTGGAGACGCTCCGCGCCAGGGCCCTGGGCCGCGACAAGGATCTCCTCACCTGAGTGCTCCGTGCCGGCAGCGACAACCGGTTTGTCGAGGGGTCCCCGGTGTTCCTTTGCGAGATCAGCCTCGACCTGCGGGGCAAAGGGCTGACCCTTGCTCGCCTTGATGAGGCGGAAATCGAACGAGTGGTCCGCAGCAAAAATTATGAGCGTATCCGCGGGCGCCTCGGCTGCGACCTTGCGGATGAGATGATCCATGACGATTGCGCGCTTGATGCCGACGAGCGTGGCCTTGGTGTGCATGTCCCACTCGACCATCAGGAAAAATCCCTTTTGATTGCGTGAAAGCGTCTGCATGATCCGGGTCACGACGGGCTCAGGATCGAAATCAGAACCGTCATAAATGGCTGCAGCGCGAGTCGCATCAGCCGTGATATCCGCGGGATTTTCAAACACACGGTAGCCCGCTTTGCCCAACCCATCCTTGAGGTTCCAGCCGGCCTGTTCCGTGGCTGCCGCCAGTTTCTTCCAGTCCTTCCCCACAAGAAAATCGGGGCCATCGCCGAAGCGTGGATGCAACGCCTGCTCGAAAATCTCTGCCATTTTCTTGCGCGAATCGACATGCGCGTAGCACGCAGCAGGGGTTGCATCCCAGATGGGCATGTTCGTCACGACCCCCGTGGACAGTCCGCGCTCCTCGGCGTGCTCAAGGATTGTTTTTAACTGGCGCCCATCGCGACCCGCTTCACCGGGCAGCATCGACAACCAGCCATTGTTGGTCTTGTGGCCCGTGACCAAGGCCGTCATCCCTGCAGCGGAATCTGTGACCCACGCGTTAAGCGACGACGTATCCGACAATGCGATGTAAGGCATGTGCTGGATGAAGAGGCTTTGGGGACGGTCATTTTCGTAAATGCCCGCCGCGTTGAGCACGGGAATGCCGCCGGCATCTCCGAGAAACAGGATCACGTTCTTGGCGTGATTGTCAGCCGCATGGCTGAAACAGGGGATCAGGAGGAGGAACAGGTATTTTCTCATGGCAAAAGATGGAATTCCCTTGGCCGGGCTGCCCAGGGGGAGGACTTTGGAGTCAGGCATGCATTGCGGGTGGAGACGTTTGGGAGAAGCCAAACGTAACGTGCCAATTTTGCTCACATCGCCGCCCAATCCACAAGGATCCATTTCTTCGCGATGATATTGGGCGCGATATCCTCAATCTCCCTCGGAATATTATCCCATAGGGCCACCCGGTAACTCTTTCGTCTAACGCACTTTCAAGCTGACCCACGCCCTTTCCGACAATCCAGTTGACATGGATCGCAAGGAACGGTCTGTTAAACCTTTTTATGAAAGTCGTTTCCTCTATCAAATCAGCGAAGAAGCGTCACCCGGCGTGCCAGGTTGTCCGCCGTCGCGGCAAGATCTATGTGATCAACAAGGTTGAGCCACGTTACAAGGCTCGCCAAGGCTGAGAACTGCACCACCACCGCATAACCTGCCATTTGTGCCATGAAAGCAGAAGGTCATCCCACTCTCAACAACGTGTGCTTCCTCGATATCGGTACGGGAAAGCGCTTCCTTACCAAGTCGACCATGAAATCCTCCCGAAAGGAGAAGATTGATGGCACGGAGTACCATATCATCGTTCGCGACGTGACAATGGACTCCCATCCGGCCTACACGGGCGAAAAGCGTCTGGTGGACACCGCCGGCCGCGTCGAGAAGTTCACGCACAAGTTCAAGCGAGGCACCGGCAAGAAATAAGAGTCGGCACCACCGCAGGATTTTCAAGCCCTCCCCGAAACGGAGGGCTTTTTCATCGGCATCCTTCCCACTCATGCAACCTCGTCTTCTCCTTCTGGATTGCGACAGCACGCTCTCTGCGATCGAAGGCATCGACGAACTCGCTCGAGTGCGCGGGGACGCGGTGTTCAGGATGGTTGAAGCGATGACCCACGACGCCATGGAGGGCCGGATCCCCGTGGAGGCGGTGTTCGGGCGCCGCCTTGAAATCATCCAGCCACGGCTTCGGGACGTGAAGGCAGTTGGCCAGCGTTACCTCGAAACCGTCGAACCCACGGCAGTGGAGATGTTGAAGCGGGTGCGCGACAGCGGATGGACACCGATCATTGTCAGCGGTGGGTTTCGCCAGGCCATAAGTCCCCTGGCGGAATTCTTGGGAATCACCCGCATCGAAGCGGTCGATCTGCATTTCGACGGCCAGGGCAATTATACGGGTTTCGATTCGACGTTTCCAACGACGCGCTCTGGTGGAAAACCACTGGTCGTCGAAAGGCTGAAAGGCGAATTGCATCCATCCCTGATTGCCGCCGTTGGGGACGGTGTCAGCGATTTGGAGTCGAAGTCTGTCGTAGACTGTTTTGTCGGATTCGGGCGTTATCTGCGGCGCGAACGCGTGGCTCGGGAGGCGCATCATTTCATCCTCTCGCTCGATGAATTGCCCGCTTTGCTCGAACGTCTGCAGATCGCGGGGTAAACAAAGCGGCTGCAGTGGGAGGAGTGTTCAGATGAATTTTAGCACTGGCACGACGGTATGATTGTTCTGGCACATCGCGATTTCGGCGGTGCCGGCAACCCACCACTCGTGCTCCTGCACGGGCTGCTGGGGTCGTCGCGCAACTGGCAGACCGTGGGACGCGACCTTGCAGTTCGCTTCCATGTACGCGCTCTGGACCTTCGGAATCATGGCGCGTCGCCTCATGCCGAAGACTGCGGATTTGGAGCGATGATGGCCGATGTGCTCGCATGGCTCGACCATGAAGGCATCGCCAGGACCACCCTGTTGGGTCACAGCCTGGGCGGCAAGGTCGCCATGCTGCTGGCCTGTCGCCACCCGGATCGGGTGGAGCGCCTGGTGATCGTCGATATCGCGCCCAAGGACTATCTTTCGCGGGCCCATCGTGCCGAGTTCGCGGCGATGAACGAACTCGACCTTGCAACCCTCCAATCGCGTGGCGAGGCGGAATTGCGCTTCGAGGGACGCGTACCCGATTGGAGCATGAGGAAGTTTCTCGCGACGAACCTGGACCGGACCGAGGCGGGTGGGTGGAGGTGGATGGTCAATTTGCCAGCGCTCACCGATGCGCTTCCCTTGCTTGAACAGGATTCGTTGGCAGAAGCTGACCGCTTCTACGGCCCGACCCATTTTATCCTCGGTGGAAAATCACGCTATGTCCTACCGACGGACGAAGAGAAGATCAGACGGCACTTCCCCCTTGCTACCCTGACGCGTCTGCCTGATGCCGGACACAATCCCCACATGGAGAGTCGGGAACAATTCGTGAAGACCGTGCTCGAACTCGCAGGCTCGCCAACACCCTAGGTCGGCGCAGCGGAAATCTTTTGAAGGAGAACGCATGGACAATACCCGTAGTCTCCAAACTGCGGAAAGTTGGCCCCATTGAATTCTCCCCGCAGGCTTTTTGAGCCGACCTTACCGCCGCGACCAGATGCGCAGGCTGCTGAGGAGAAATTGTTCGAGCGCGGCGGTTTCGTTCAGGTTGACACGCAGGAGTCCGCTCACGTGCTCAAGCCGGTCAACGGCCGCGATGACTTGGCTGCGAACACCGTCGTCGCCCGCCGCAAGACGTGAGAGCGCGAAGTCACGCGTCGCCCAGCCAACTCCTGCAAATAGGCGCGTGCGAAGGCCGTTGGCGATCCCCGTTTCGATGGCATCCTGTTCATCGTCGTTGATGTCTTCGGGCAGATCTTGTTTCACCCGCTTCCATTCCTCCGCGGATGCGGATTCGAGGATCGAGGAAAAACGTGCGGTCAGCCCATAGAGCATGAAAACGGACTCGGCCGCGGACTTCCTCTCCGCAGCGTTTCTCGTGGAAAGGGCGTCCAGCCATGCCCGATAGTCACCGATCCATGCCTCCCATCCAGCAGGTGAGAAGACCTCGGCGGCCATCGGAAAGCGGAAGTGCAGCACACGGCTGCGAATCGTAGGAAGGAGCGCGTAGGGACGGCGCGTCAGGAGGAGGAGCGTGGTGTTGCCAGGTGGCTCCTCAAGTGTCTTGAGGAAAATGTTTGCTGCCGCCGGATTCATGCGGTCGGCCTCATGGAGTATCGCGACCTTGTGCAGCGAAACATTGGCCGACACCTGAATCTTGCTGATAAGATTTCGCGTCGCATCCGCGGAGATGATGCGTGCCTTGCCTGAGGGGCGCAGTTGGAAACAATCCGGATGCTGTTCAGGCGCAAAATGGGCCGCCGAGGATTTTTGGTTCAGCAGTCGATCCGCGATGCCAAGAGCGACTTTTTCCAGCGTGGGAAAGTCGTCTCCAGTCAGGAGCAGGCTGTGCGAGAGCCGTTTCCGCTCGATCGCGCGATCAATGACTGCAATCGCAGGGGAGCCAGCGAGTGCCTTATCCCAAGGAGAGGGAAACATGCCTGAACTCATGCTCGAAAAGGCGTGAAATCCGAGGGGACGATGGCGCGGACTGCTTCAGTGGCGAGCAGAGTGTGGCTTTGCTCAATCCAGGCGATCCTTGATCGATGCCCAGATCTTCTTCTCGATCACATCCTCGGATTGAGTTCCGTCGATCACGATGAAGCGTTCAGGCAGCCCTCTTGCGAGAACGAGATAGCCCTCGCGTACCTTCGTGTAGAAGTCGATGTTTTCGCGCTCCATGCGGTCCGGCAGATCAGAGGCGCGCCTCCGGATGCGCGCAAGACTGACCTCAGGGGGCACATCGAGAACGACAGTGATGTCCGGCATGACGCTGCCGACGGCGAAGAGATTGATCTGATTGACCGGATCCATGGACAGGTTTCGGGCCACCCCTTGGTAAACGGTGGAGGAGTCCAGAAAACGATCGCTCAGCACAATGGTTTTCTTGATCAGGGCGGGGGCGATCACTTCACGGACGAGTTGGGCCCGAGCGGCGGCAAAAAGCAGCAGTTCCGTTTCCGCGCACATTTCTTCACCCTTGGAATTGTGAACAATGATCGTGCGGATCTGCTCCCCGATCTCGGTGCCTCCCGGCTCGCGGACCGCCACCACGTCCCGTGACAAGGACTGGAGATGCGCAGCCAGGCGGGCTATCTGGGTTGATTTTCCACTTCCTTCGGAACCTTCGAAGGAAATGAGCTTGCCGGAACGATTTTGTTTCGAGGGCATGAGAAAGAAGGTGGGCTGGGCGAGGAGCGATGGCGAGGAGCTTTGGAAAGCCGTCGCATGTATCGGATTGGAAAGGTCTACCAGCGAACGGTGCGCATCCGGCATCGGCAATCAGATTCTCGATCTATCGGATTTGCCATTGAACAGCCCGGGCGGACTCCCTCAGATGACCGCCATCCACAATCCGTGGGATACAAGTGATGACTTTCCCTGTTTTTGCCGCCGCCAACCTAGTCGACGTCTTTCTGCGCTGCGATATTGTTGGGCAGATTCTCACCGTGGGGCTCGCCGTTTCGAGCATGATTGCATGGGCGGTCATGCTTGGGAAGCGCAACGAGCTCCGTCAGTTGCGGGCCTACAATCTCGCCTTTGAGCAAAGGCTCCGCGATGAGCGAACGCTTCTCGATCTCCCGGAGTCGTATCGCAACAAGCGTTCCATACCCTATGCGGATCTCTTTGCCGATGCCGTTGAATCCTACTGGCGGGCGGCATCGATCCTGAAGGAGAAAGGGGGCGACTCCAGTCATGCGCGGCTTGAGCATACGGAGAACGCGCTTCAGCGGGCGATTGCCCGGCAGACACTGCGCTACGAGGCCTCGATGATCTTTCTGGCTACGATCGTCTCCGGTGCACCGTTTCTTGGACTGCTGGGAACCGTGTGGGGAGTGATGGAGGCGTTCGACTCGATTGCATCATCGGGCGCGCAGTCCGCGAGCATCCAGAACCTGGCACCCGGTGTCTCTGCCGCGCTGCTCACCACGATTGCCGGACTGGTGGTCGCTATCCCGTCCGTGTTCGGATACAACTTTCTCCTGTCCACGACGCGGCGTCTCATCACCGAGCTCGAGAATTTTGCCAGTTCCTTGGCGGACCGGATCGAACTGGAATCGAAATAGCCATGGCCCGCACCTTCAGGCGACAGCGAGCCTCCCATCCGCTGGCCGATTTGAACGTCACGAACCTGGTGGATCTCGCGTTCGTGCTCCTATTGATTTTCATGATGACGGCGCCGCTCATGCAACCGGAGCAGTCGATGGCTGTGAATCTGCCCTTCGAGTCGAAGAGTCCGCAGACGCCTTTGGATAAGAACCAGCGTTTTCAGATCGTCGTTGTCGACAAGCAGGGAAAATTCTACCTCGGCAGCACACTTGTGTCCTATGACGAACTCGCCAAACGGCTCATGGCGCTTGGGGCAGAGCCCGAGGCGCGGAGGCCCGTCATCAGGTTGAGGGCAGACCTGAGTCTTCAGTTCCAACAGGTGGTCCGGGTGATGGATTTGCTGAAACAGGCAAACCTCCTCAAGTTCTGGATCGATACCCAGTCTGAGGAGTAACCGTCCGTCTGCCGCCATGACCGCCCGATCGCCCAGCGCCTTCGCCGCATCGCTTGGGATTCACGCGCTGGCCGTGCTGCT
>CAUJJL010000070.1 GCA_963205455.1 Verrucomicrobiota bacterium | reverse complement strand
TGCCCTCGTATCCCCGAACACGGGGCGTCGCGGGAGTCCTCGCCGGGATGCATCGCGGCGTTTTGATCGCTGCGGGCGGCGCCAACTTTCCTGATCTGCCTCCCTGGGAGGGCGGAAAAAAAGCCTACTACGACGATATTTACGTCCTGATTCCGGGAGCAAAGGAATGGCAGGCCGCAGGCCATCTTCCGGAGGCCCGAGGCTATTCCGCAGTGGTGTCACTGCCCGAGGGCGTGCTGCTGATCGGAGGGGAAAACGCGAACCGCGTGTTTGCCGATTCGCTTTGGCTGCGCTGGCAAGGGGATCGCGTGGAGGTGATTCCCGGACCCGGCCTGCCGACGGCAACGACCAGCCCGGCGGCAGCGGTATTGGATGGTGCGGTTTACGTGGCGGCGGGCTACACGGATGGCACGCCGCGAGTGAGTCGGGCGGGGTTTTGGCGATGGGACCCGCGCCATCCATCGGAAGGATGGGTTGAATTGCCGCCATGGCCAGGGCCCTCGCGAGCGATGGCCGTAATGGCTGCGACGGGGGGAAACCTCTATCTGTTCACCGGCGGAGAACTCGCCATCGCCGAGGAGGGCAAGACCCGGCTCACCTATCTTTTGGATGCCTATCGCTATCGGACGGATTCCGGCTGGGAAAAACTCGCGGACATGCCGCATTCCGCCCTGGCCGCACCTTCGCCAGCGCCAGTGTCTCCGGACGGGAAGAGGATTTTTCTTCTCGGCGGCGTCGACAATCGGCTCGTGGGCAAGCAGCCGCGCGACACCCGCGTGCCCGACGGTATCATCGTTTTCGATGTGACGACGGGCCACTGGCACCAGTCGACAGAACGCTGGCCGGATCCGGTGGTGACGGCTCCGGCCGTGAAATCAGGAGAGAGTTGGGTTTTTGTTTCCGGTGAAATCATGGCCGGCGTACGCACGCCCCATGTGTGGCGCTGGAGCATGCCGCAGAAGGAGGAGACGGCGCCATGAACGCGGCGAATGCATTGCCGCGGCGGGCGTGGCTGATTGTCGGGCTTCTCTGGTTCGTCGGCTGCCTCAACTACCTCGATCGCGTGATGATTACTACCATGCGCGAGTCGATCCTCGCGGAGATTCCCATGACGGATGCGCAGTTCGGGCTGCTCACCACGCTGTTTCTTCTCGTGTACGCGGTCTTCAGTCCCTTCGCGGGATTCATCGCTGACCGTTTCAACCGCAGCAAGGTGATCATCGTCAGCTTCATCATCTGGTCCGCGGTAACCTGGCTAACGGCGCATGCCAAAAGCTATGAACAGTTGCTGGCCACACGCGCGCTGATGGGCATCAGCGAAGCCTGCTATATTCCGGCGGCGCTGGCGTTGATCGCCGACTACCATCGCACCACCACCCGTTCGTTCGCGAACGGCGTGCACCTGAGCGGCGTCCTCGCCGGCAGCGGGCTCGGCGGGCTCGGGGGATGGATTGCCGAGCGACACGGCTGGGGCCATGCCTTCATGCTTTTCGGACAACTCGGCATCGCGCTGGCGGTCGTGCTGATCTTCTTTCTGCGCGACCGTCCCGCAGATCAGGCGGGCGGCCTCCCTGGTGGCGCCGCAACAACCGCTCCGATAGTGCCCCCGGTGCGCCTTGGAGAAGCGCTGCGCAGTCTGCTGGGAAACACAAACTTTCTGCTCGCGCTGACCTACTGGAGCCTGATGGGGGCGAGTTCATGGGCGGTGATCGGTTGGATGCCTACCTACCTCAATGAGCAATTCAAACTGGGTCAGGGTGTGGCCGGGCTTTCAGCGACAGGCTACTATCAGGCGGCGGCGCTCGTGGGCGTCTTGGTGGGAGGAATCTGGGCGGATCGCTGGAGCCGCAGGCATCTGCGCGGCCCGATCTATGTGGTCATGGTGGGCATCGCCGTGGCTGCACCCAGCATCCTGCTTGTTTCCGTCACAGGCACCCTTGTCGTGGCGCTGGGCGGCTTGGTCATGTTTGGACTGACGAAGTCATTCGTTGACGCCAACATGATGCCCATCCTCACCCTGATTGCAGATTCGCGTTATCGCGCGACGGGATACGGCCTGCTGAACCTGTGCGCCTGCGTGGTCGGTGGAGCATCGATCTACGTCGGTGGAGTCCTGCGCGACGCCGAGGTCAATGTCGTCCGCGTCTTCCAATTCGGAGGCCTGAGTTTCTTCGTGTCGCTGGCCGTTCTGTTTTTTCTCCGTCCGGGGAAATCCGCGCCGCAGCCCATGGAAGGGAAGAGCCGTTAAGAAGCGGGAATCGCGAAGTCTGAGAAGGAGCGGGTGGAAGGTTCAAGCTGAAGTCGGGTGATCTGGGGCCAGTGGCAACGGCAAGCTGAACTCTTCGGACACTACCACTTGTCCCCCTGGGAGCAAAGCGGGATTTGGCCTCAATCTTGCCGCGGGTTGGAATTGGGATGATCCGGATTCCACGGCCGGTTATCCTGGCTATCGCTACAAAGAGGGTCCGCCTTGGGGTAGGTACCTATACGTTCAGTGGTGCAGAGGCTTACTCCTATTTCGAACTTCATCAGTTTGCATACGATGGAACCAAGTTCGAAGTGAAGTCGTCCCGGCGCGTTGCAGGGGCGGAGTTGTTGCCAGGCTGGGTGATTGGGAACGGAGGCATCACCAACGCCATTTCGGACGGAGATGATCTCCTGGTGGGCATGGTCGGGGGCAGCAAAGATGCCAAGGTGAGTGGAAGCGGACTCATGCGCTGGCGTTTCCTCGAGGGTGAGTGGAAGCCGGTAGCTTACACGCCGGTGCCTTGCTGCGAGAAGTCATATGAGCCGAGCCTTGTGCGGGACCGGGATGGCAGCCTGCTCTTTCTTGCCCGCCGTGACGGCAACGACATACTCATTTGGCGTTCACAGGACGGAGGAACGACCTGGACCAAGATTATCCATGTAGGCGGCGTGGTCTCGCGAGCGCCGATCGTGCTCAATCGTGCGGTAGACGGCACCCCGTACGTGGCGGCAAATCTTTATCAGGTTTTTCTTGGGTCGCTGGACAAGATATTTCCCAGGCTCAAGCCGGGTGGTCCCTATTCCCTTGGAGGCGGCACTCGGAATGCGGTTTACCTTTGGCCGCTCAACAACGAGCGCAATGGGCTGGGGATCCCTCTGAAGGTACGTGACTGCCTCGAGGAATGGGGGCCACCGTCAAGTGGGTCCGCCTGGATGGTGGACCATCCCATCGCGGCTCCGCTGCGGCTGGCGGATGGACGCTGGCACAATGTGCTGGTCACACGCATTCGAGATTTTGCGGAGAGCATCTATGCGGCTCCGCCCACGGAGCGCACCGGCACTTATCTTGACGAGGTCGTTTCACGAGGAGAGCCCGTGCCAGTTTGGAATTTTTGAGCGGCCTCGATTCCTATGCCGGTGCGGTTCCCCGCGTCCGGGCACAGGGCAAATAATGTGACAAGTTTTAAAGCTTTGTCCGGGTTTGGCCGGGCAGGCAAGCCTCTCTCACGTCGAGAGCCGCAAGAACAATCACCTTCAACCCCACCGCAAGCTATGAAAAAAACGTCTACGAGGTTCCGCTTTTCATTCTCACCTCCGGGCAACAGACTCCTATTCGGATTTGGCGTTCTTTGGGTGTCGATGTTCGGACTGATCATGACTGTCCATGCGCAAAGCCGAACGGGCAATGAAGCCGGTGTGGTGACTGGGCGGGTATTGAGCCGGTTGACCGGGAGCTACCTTCCCAATGCGCACGTGACAGTGGAAGGCAGCGCACAGGATACGGTCACCGATACCAACGGCAACTACCGCCTGACCGGAGTGCCCACCGGGACCCAGCGTGTCACCGCCCATTACATCGGTCTAGCCAGCGTGACGGGCACGGTGCAGGTGGAGGCCGGCCGGGCCATGCCGCTGGACTTTGAACTGGATCGCACCACCGGGCTGATCTCCACGGAGGAAGACAGGACACTGGTGCTGGAAAAATTCGAGGTGTTGTCGGACCGCGAAGAGAGCGCTGTCCAGCGCGCGCTGAATCAGCAGCGCCAGGCCCCCAACATCAAGAATGTCGTGGCCTACGACGAGTTTCCCACGCCAGGTGACGATAACATCGGCGACTACATGCGTTTCATTCCTGGTCTTTCAGTCATCTATTCCGGCCGTGCGGCGACGGATGCGCAAATCCGCGGTCTTCCGTCGGACACATCGAGCATCACGGTGGATGGCCTGGCCCTCTCGAGCGCCGGCATCACCGACTCAAGCCGATCCGTGAACCTGCTGGGTGTGCCCACCGCGAATATCGCCACCATCGAAGTCACGAAAGTGCCCACGCCCGATATGCCGGCGCACGGTCTTGGCGGCTCCATCAACATCACGATGAAAAGCGGCTTCGAGCGCACCAAGCCGCTCTTCACCTATGATGTCAACACGGCCTTCGATCCCGGCTTGGGCGTCAAAAAGCGGACCATGCCGGGCGATTTCATCAGCGGCCGGCCAGTGCGCCCCTCGGTCAGCCTCGGCTACATTTTCCCGGTCAACAAGTCGCTCTCGATCACGGTGAATCTGGCGCAGAAGAACACCCATTCGGAGCCGGTTACCGGCCTGGTGACCTATGACCTGGTCAGAGGTCTGCCAGTCAACACCTCGATGAGCATTGGCTATCAATCGGTGACGGTCGATACCGCCCGCGTGGGCGTGGATTGGAAGCTTGGCAGCAAGCACATTTTTGGCACCAGCTATTCCTTTCGCGAGCGTCTGGCCGAACAGGCCACGCCGACGCTGACGGCCACCTTTGGCACCGGGGCGACCGGCGACGCCACATCCGCCATCGGCGCAGCGGGCGGCGTGGGTACGCTCAGTCAGACCGGCACGTGGGAAACCCTCGAGAACACCACCCGGCACACGGATTTCAAATACAAGTACCTGGGCGACGACTGGAAGATCGATTTTGGCGCGAGCTATTCGGACTCGGAATTCGTCTGGCCGGATCAGGAGGAGCTCGGCTACCTCGGCGGCAGCATGACCATTTCCACGGCGGGGACGACCCGGATCAACGAGACTGGCATCAATAGCGGCGCCGGCAGCCCGGCGGAGATGCTCGGAAGCTTGGAGGCGTTCAACCGCAACGGCACCCCCTTTGCCTTCGGCGACGCGGGCCTCTATTACCTCACGACTTTCAGGTCCGTCGATCGGAGCAACGAGGTCCAGAAAAGCCAGATGCGCCTCGATGCACGGCGTGATTTCCGGACCGTCGTCCCCCTCACGATGCGTGCCGGCTTAGCTTGGTCCTCAGAAAATCAGGAAGTAGCCAACAATAGCAAAGTTTATACGTTTCGCTCCGGTCAGTCGGCCGCTGTCCGGACAGCCTCGAATTACGATGTGATCGATCCTACGTTCACGAACGAAGTCTATGGACAGACAAAAACGTGGGGCAGCAACGCAAAGCTCTACGAGCTCATGCTGGCCCATCCCGAGTATTTTGCACAGACGGTAGGGGATCAGTCTACGGATTGGCAGACCAGGGTGAACGGGAACAAGGCATTCAAAGAGGAAATCTCCGCCGCCTATCTGCGGCTCGATACGCGCCTCCTCAAGAACCGCCTGTGGTTGGCCGGTGGCTTGCGTTATGAGCGTACGGAGGACTATGGCGAAGGCCCCTTGGTGGACCCGACCCTGCAATATCAGCGCAATGCGGATGGCAGCCTGGCGCGCACCTCCACCGGGGCGTTCATCCCCCTCACCACGAACGCGCTGGAAGTTTCCAAGCTCATCTACATTGAACGTGGCACCAAACAAAAGACCACCTACGATGGACTCTTTCCGAGTTTGAACGCCACTTATACCCTCACCAGTGATCTGTTGTTGCGCGCCGGCTATGCCCGCACCATTGGTCGTCCAAACCTGCCCTATATCATTCCCGGCATCACCTATGGCACCCGGTCGGCGACCACCAACACCCAGACCATCACGGTGGTGAACAGCCGGTTGAAGCCTTGGACAGCGGACAACTACGATCTTTCGCTCGAATCCTATCTTTTCAAAGGCGGCTTCGGTTCACTCGGTATCTTTCAGAAGGACATCTCGAATTTCTTCCTGGCTACGAGCGAGCAAGCCACGCCCGAGCGTTTGGCCGAACTCGGCATCGTTTCCGAGCCGGGAGACGATGTCTTCTACAGCATCGTGACTCGGGCCAACGGTGGCGATGCACGCGTGCGCGGCTTCGAGTTCTCCTACCGGCAGAAGCTATTATTCCTGCCCAAATGGGCGAGCGGGTTGGAGGCGTTCGTCAACTACACCCGTTCTGAACTGGACGGCTCCACCACGTCGGACTTCACGGGTTTCAACCCGGAAACCCTGAGCTATGGCGTAAATCTCATTCGCAAGCGCTTCGTGGTGAAATTCAACGCGACCCAACAGGGCGAAACCAAGCGCTTGGCCGTGGCGCAGAGTGCAACCATCCCCGTGGGCACTTATCAGTATCAGGGGGCGCTCAAGCGCTTTGTGCTGAGCGCGGAATATAGGATCAACAAAAACCTCTCGGCCTATGCCAACTGGAGCGACTTCAATGATCCGGACGGCTATGTCGACATTCAGAAACGCTATACCGACGACACACCCGCTGCATTGCGTGGCTATCGGATCGCAGCGTGGGGGCAGTCGCTGGCTGTCGGCTTCAAAGGAAGGTTCTAACCCGCATCATCCCCACTTTCAGCTTGCTATGAATCTCACCGGCTTGAAACCGATTTCTTTCATGCTGGCCATGGCTGCGGCCGGCGCCAACCCGGTCCAGTCCGCAGGCGTGTCGCCGATCGACATCGGCTCGCGGCGCGAGCTGTTCGTGGACGATTTCCTGATCGACCACCTTTCGGGAGGCGCCGGGTTGCGTCTGCATCACCCGGAGATACGAGAGATTGTTCTCGTGCTCGACGCGCCATGGGAAGGCAGCGGGAGCAGCGGTTACCACAGCGTGTTTCGCGACGGTGATCTCTACCGGATGTATTACAAAGGGTGGCATATCGGGTTCGACACCCAGCAGAAAAAGATTCGTCCGGCGGTTTCCACGATGTGTTATGCCGAAAGCACGGACGGCATTCACTGGAAGAAGCCCTCGCTTGGGCTCGTCGAGTTCAAGGGATCGAAGGACAACAACATCGTCCTCATGGACGGCCTTATCGAAGGCAGGCGGATGGTCGCCGGCGTGACGGGGATCATCAAGGATGAGAATCCGGCCGCCAGTCCGGACGCGCGCTACAAGGCCTTCACCCTCACCACCCATCCCCAGCCCAAGGGGATGCTGCCGCTGAAATCGGCCGACGGATTGCGCTGGGTGCCGATGACCGACAAGCCGGCCATCACCAACGGCGCCTTTGACAATCAGAACCTGGCCTTCTGGAGTCCGTCGGAGGGCAAATACCGCGCATATTGGCGCTGGTTTGCCCACGGAGACAACAATACGGCGACGGCAAATCCGATTGGCGTGCGTGCGATTCGCACCGCGACCTCGCCGGATTTCATCCACTGGGAAAACGAAGCCGATGTCACGTACGTGGATTCGCCAGAGGAGGCACTCTACACGACGCCGATCGTTCCTTATGCGCGGGCTCCGCATATCCTGGTGGGTTTTCCCATGCGGTACATCGAACGGGATGTTCCTACTTCGCAGGCGGAGCTGCCGGAACCTGAACACCGGGTATTGCGGAAGTCCATCAACCCTCGCTACGGCACGGCCATCACGGAAGGCTTGTTCATGGCCAGCCGCGATGGGGTAGTGTTCAAGCGTTGGAACGAAGCGTTTCTCCGTCCTGGCATCGAGCGACCAGGCACATGGAATTACGGGCATCAGGCCTTGTCGTGGCCGCCGGTGGAAACCCAATCGGCACTGGAAGGTGCGCCGAACGAGCTGTCTTTCTATGCACCGGAGAGTTATTGGACGGGAAACAGCAGCGAGGTGCGCCGTTACACGCTGCGCCTCGACGGCTTCGTTTCCGTGCAGGCACCGATGAAAGGCGGCGAACTGGTCACCAAGCCGTTACGGTTTGCGGGCCGGGAGTTGTCGCTGAATTTCTCGAGCTCCGCGGCAGGGGATGTCCGGGTAGAAATCCAGGACCTGGAGGGCCGCCCATTGCCGGGCTACTCACTGGAGGAATGCCCGCCGATCTTTGGCGATACAGTCGATCGCACGGTGGTGTGGCGGGGAGGCAAGGATGTCGGTACACTCGCGGGCAAGCCGGTCCGGCTGCGTTTTGTGCTGAAGGACGCGGATGTCTTTTCGTTCCAATTTCGTCCCTAGCCAGAGTGGGCGTTTCTCCGACTCTGCCGGTAAAATCTATTCGCCCAGATCGGGCGGTGGCGTTGCTGATGTCGGGGCGACTTTGACGGATCGGCCGATTTGTGAGGAGAGTTCGGCGGCTTCGATGACGCGGGCGGTGCGCAGGGCATCGGCGAGCGTGGAGGGCGGGGCGGCCCGGCCCTCGGTGGCAGCGATGAACCACCGGATGAACGCTTCGCCAAAGACACCTCCATAGGACGTGGAATCCGGGAGGTTGAAGCTTTCCTGGCGAATCGCAGCCTGGCCTTGCTGGGGAGGCGATTCGATCTGCAGTTGGGGATCCAGGCTCGGCCAGACGATCCGGCCCTGGCGGCCGTAGAAGGCCAGATAGGAGTCGTAGCCTTTGGCGTTGACGTAGCCCTGTCCACTGAAGGCGAGGCTGTAGCTGGCGTGGAAGGTGCCTATGGCCCCTGAACGGAACTTCAACGCCAGGGTCGCGGTATCTTCCACGTCGATCGCCTCGCCGGAGAGCGTGCCCAGGTAGCCGCTGACCTCCGTGATTTCGTCGTCGGGCACATGATGAAGAAGGTCGAGACAGTGACAACCCAGCCAAAGGAGGATGCCACCCCCGGAAAGCGGGCGATGGAACAGCCAATGTTTGGGATTTCGAAAGCGAACTTGGGTGGTCAGGAACCGACACTCCATCGACGTGAGTTTGCCCAGCTTCTCCACCCGGAGTAGCTTGCGTGCGGCTACCATGCAGGGATGAGCGCGACGGGAATAGAGCACCGAGGCAACCACGCCCTTGCGGGCCGCGGCCTCCTGGAGCGACTGAATCTCCGCGGAGGTCAGCGCGGCGGGTTTTTCGGAAAGCAGAGGAATGCCGGCAGCGATGACCTGGTGGGCCACAGCGGCCGCCTGGTCGTGTCGCACGCAGACCAGGGCGAACTGCAACCCCGGCTGGTCGAGGGCCTGGTCCAGGCTGGCGGTGGTCAGCGTCACCTTGGGACGCTGGGCCAGCTTGGTTTTGGCGGCCAGAAGAGGGTCGGAATCCCACAAAACGATGCCGGTGATCTCCGGCATGTTAATAAACGTGGTCAGCAAAATGGCAGAGTGGGGGTGAGAGAGTCCGAGCAGGGCGACGCGCATGGGGACAGACTGCGGAAAGCGCGCAGCCGCAGCAATGCCGGAAGCACCGTGCGGGCTGGTTACACGGGATTACCAGTGGGCATTGTCACGAAACGGGCACGGCCTTGCCGTGTCCTCCGACTTCGGCCTTTGGGTGTCCCTCCGGAGACAGGCTTCCAGAGGCCTGCGCTACGGGCGGCAGTGGGCAGGCAATGTTACCAGTGCTTCGTTTTTGTGTAGGTGTGTGGTCGCTTTTTTAAGGCGCGTTTCACGTCGGTTTGTCCGATATTATGAAAACAATCACATCCTCCCGTCGGAACCGCTGGTCGAGCGCCTTCGTGTTTGTTGTCGGCCTGGCTCTGTCCGCTGGCGCCACACCGGCAAAGCTGGAGCAGGTTGATGTCTTTGTAAGCGGGCAGGAAACCGTGTTGGAATACCGCATCCCGAGTTTCGTCAGCACGAACCAGGGGCCGCCGATCGCTTTCTGCGATGCCCGGGTTAAAATGCGCGGCGATGAGCCGAACGACTTCGATCTTGTCATGAAACGCAGCACCGATGGCGGGCGGACCCTACCCCGCTTCAATGCAGACTACCACCGTCCACGCACCCAGCCCGAAGACGCCTGTTCGTTCGCGTGCTACAGCGACGATCATGGGCAAAACTGGGCGATGGGCACGTTGATCAAGGACGCCAGCTGATCTCGCGGTTGCGGTCAGCTTCTTGCCGGTGATCGCCAGACTCGCGCCGCAACGCATGGCGAGTTCGAAGTAGGTGGCGTCAAAATTGCCTTGAGCAGAAACCCCAGCGTCGTGGAGCCACTGATCATCCGTGCATCTATCGTCAATTGCGACGGCCGGCTTCAATCAGATCACGCGTAGTCTCGCCTTGAGGCAGGGAAAGACGAGCCCGCAGCTTCCGGATCCTGGCGAATACCGCCCGCGTCGCAGGCACGGGAACTCGGGCGGGAATCAGGCGGGCGACAGGACGCTTATGTTTGGTAAGGAGAACCGTACCCCTCACGGGCGACAAAATCGAGCAATGCGGGGAACGTCATCCTGGCCTCGTAGGCTTCAACTGTCTTCGTAGCGGGCATGATCGAGTCATGACCGATCCGAACAGCAGAAAAATCTAGGTCGGGCACCCCGCCAAATGGAGCCAATTGTCAGGATGGTTGCCTTCAATCAAAGCTCCGCCAGAGATTGGAGAACATCAGGGTCATCCTCTGCCAGCGCGGCGAAGGCCTGATCGATGTGACTGGAGGTTCGCCCTCCCACCAGCGTCGACCCGATGCCTGGCTGTTGCAGCGCCCAGACCAGGGCGAGATGGCTCATGGACCGACCACACTTTGTCGAGAGATCGGCCAGTCGTCGCAGCCGCGCTTCCGCAATGGGCTGCAGGTAGATCGCCTGATGGCCCGGCATGACATCAAAACGGGAA
>CAUJJL010000069.1 GCA_963205455.1 Verrucomicrobiota bacterium | reverse complement strand
CTTTGATTGCATCACGAGGGCGAGCTGATCCCTGTAGGAGAGCATTCCCTTCGGGCGCGGAGCCTCAAGGTTGGACGATGGCGTGTCCCATATCCATTTCAGTGAAAAGATCCGGAGGAAGACTGCACCGACGATGATGGCTTGAAAGACAGGGATGGCGTAGTTCCAGCGATCGAGGGCCCATCCGGTTAACAGAAGGAAGATCAGTGTCGAAAGAGAAAGCAGACGGTTGCGTTGGCCGAAATACTTGCCGCGAAGTCGGCCCGGCACCCACTCCTGGATCCATGAATTCCATGCGACGCCAGCCAGTGAGGCGGCGAAGCTCGAGACAAAGTACCAGATTGCAAGCCAGTGCCCTGAGCGTACGGGGTCATGGATCGGCATGTAGGCAAGCATCACAACCAGTCCACCCCACGCCACCATGTGAACACAGGCCGGCAGGAACGCCTGGAGCTTGGTGGAGAGTCGTCGGGCAAGAAACGGAGAGACGAATACCTGCAGGAAATTGCAGATGAAGGGGAGGGCGGTGATGATCCCGATCATCCATTTCGGAAGGTGAAGCGCCTTGGTGTAGAGAGCGGCGAGGAAGACATTGACCGGAAGTGACATGGTCACGATCGGCATTGCCACGAGGCCATCCGCCGTGCAAAGAAGCAGCGCCCTTCTGAAAAGCTTTTTGCGCTGGGCAGTGGTTTCTCGGCTGGAAGTCACGTGGTGTCTTTGGATCCGAACTTGAACACATGTCGCGCCTTATTGAAGCAAAAGAAATCAGACTGAAAAAAACGGTTGATTTGGCGCACTGGCTTGTCGGAAAGCTGCTTGTGAGGAGAGTCGGACGAAGGAAGGAAGTCCGCTATCGGATTACCGAAACCGAGGCGTACGACAGCGAGCAGGATCTCGCCTGCCATGCCTCCCGGGGGCGCACACCGAGGAGCGAGGTCCTGTATTCCCCGGGCGGGGTGTGGTACGTCTATCTCTGTTATGGGGTTCACGAGATGCTCAACCTCGTCGCGGGCCCCGCGGAATGGCCGGCCGCAGTGCTGATCCGCGGCGTCGATGGCATTTCCGGCCCGGGTCGTGTCACGCGCGCACTGGGCATCGACCGCTCGTTGAACCGGGAGCCGGCGGTGCCGACGACCGGACTCTGGCTCGAGGACGATGGCTGGGTTCCGCCAAGGTCGAAGGTCAAGTGTACTCCGAGGATCGGCATCGACTATGCCGGACCGGTGTGGTCGGCGAAGCCGTGGCGGTTTGTGCTTCAATCAACCGAGGGTGCTCCTGAAGCGGTTTCAGGTGCCGGGCCACGTCGCCAACGGACAGGTTCCCAAGGGCATCGCCGTTCTTCAGAACGGTGATGTTTTCACCGAAGGGAGCCCAGATTTCGGGTTCAGTGGGGCCAAACAGGACCAGGCAGGGAGTGCCCACGGCAGCGGCAAGGTGGGCGATGCCGGTGTCGTGTCCGACAAACATGCGGGCCCCGGAGATCGCTGCGGCGAGAAGTGGCAGCGGCCATGTATCGGCAATTTGAATACGATGCGAGGAGAGGCCCTGCATCTCTTTTCGCACGGCCTGCTCCGCCTCTCCAAGAACGATCAACAGGGGCTCTGGTGCGAGGCGGTCGATCAATTCACGCCAGCGATTGAGCGGCCAGTTCTTTCGCGGAGATCCACTTCCGGGATGAATGACCATGCGCCGAGGGTCGTGATGCAGGCGCTTCGCGGCCTCCGTCGAATATGAATGGGGGAGCACGAGGCGTGCGGGACGCGGAGAAGGAAGACCGAAGGCCGTGAGTGGAGCGAAGAAGTGCGCACAGGCGGGACGGGTTTCGATCCGGGACCCGCCTGCAAGGTGGCGCTGTGCGGGGGTCAGTGGAAACCGCCGGACGAGTTCACCCCGGGGATCCGGCCAATAGTTAAGCACCAGGCTGAAAGACTCCAACCAGGTCTGGAATGTCGGCGAGAGCGGACCGTCGCCATGGAGCTCCGCCCATCGGGCTTCGGATTCGTCATGGGCGGCGTCAAGTGTACCGTCGAGGACGGCCAGTTGAGCGGCACGAAAATTGCCCACACATTCGATACGGGCATGGGGCCAGCGGTGGCGAAGCGCCTTCAGCAGGGGAAGGGTCACCAGGAAGTCGCCAAGGGCGCCGCCCCTGAGGATGAGAATGGAATCGGGGGTCAACGGTGGGCTTCACGGACGATTGCAGGGGCGGGCAATTCGTGCTCTGCAAGACTGAGCCGGGCGGTGCCGAAATTCAGCTTGAGCTGCATCTGGACCGGCTGGGGATTGTCGGGCGTGGACACCCATACCTTGATTTCTCCGCCGCGCTTGAAGACGCCACGGGGAGGCTCCGTTTCCATTCTCGGAATAAGCTGTACCGTGTTGAAAATGCCCATGGGCGTTTTTACCTGTTCGAGCTGTTCACCACGAATCACGACGGGATAGATGTCCCGGCCGAAATAGACATCGACGCTGCGATGGTCGCCGGGCTTTGGGTTCCATTCGCGCGTCTGGATGAGTGCGGTGATGAGATCCACGGGGTCGGCCGCGCCGAGAGGGAACTCGCGGTTGCGGTCCGGATGAAGGGAATCGGTGTGCACGGCCAGCCGACGCCCGTAATCAAAAAGCGTGCGGGTTCGGGTGTCCTTCGAGCCAGTGCCGACTTCCCCTGCGGAGAGCAGTCGCCCTGTTGCCATGTCGACGATGAGGTCCGACTGGTTATCGAAGCGATAGAAGCCGCGCACGAAGCCGCGGGAGGAGATGCGCGTCGAAATCCGCATGTGGTCTGCTTCTCCGGTCGTTTCGCGCCTGGCCTGGATGACAATTTCCCCCGCATTGGAAAAGATTCCCCAGGAGATCTGATAGCGGAAACGTTCTCCGTCGCGCAGAGCCGTGAACGGAGTGTCCGCACGCAGCACCGTGCACCCGAGGACGAGCATGAGGCAGACGGCAAGGTACGATTGCATGCGGTGCATCAGAAAGAGGGGTGTCCGACTCCTATGTTGGTGCAAAGTGAAAAACGGATGGCGAAGTCGCTTGCAGCTCGTTTCAAGAGAGGCGGTCTTTTGATTCTGGTCGCGCAGAGAACGATCCCGAATTACCATTGCAGACCAGCCGGGGCGGAAAATTTTCGGATTCAGGCTCGACGAGATAGATCCGGAAGGATGTCCGAGGCCGACATCGCTCTGAAGCGATCAATCAATGACTTGCGCAGTTTGTTTCGTTGCGCTGGATCCAGCGGTAAGTGTGCCGCGATTGACAGCGTGAAGGGGCTCGGGTCTGTTGGGCGTTTGTGTCCATGACTGACAAGACTCTCCCATTCACCAAGGCTCAGTTGGAAGCGATCGCGGCCCGGGTGCCCACGCCCTTTCATATTTATGACGAGGGGGCGATTCGCGCGAATGCCCGGGCGTTTTATCAGGCGTTCAAATGGGTGCCGGGTGGGTTTGTGAATTTTTTTGCGGTGAAGGCACTCCCAAATCCCCATGTGCTCGCACTTCTGAAGGAGGAGGGACTCGGCGGGGATTGCTCCTCATTGGCGGAACTCAGGTTGTGCGAGGCGGCGGGCATTACCGGCGAGCGGATCGTGTTCACGTCAAACGACACGCCGGCGCACGAATATCAGGAGGCTGCAAAGCTCGGGGCAATCATCAACCTGGATGACATTTCGCACATCGAGTTTCTCGAAAAGGTCCTGGGCGGAAAACTGCCGGAGATGCTTTGCTTCCGTTACAACCCGGGGCCGCTGAAGGAAGGGAATGTCATCATCGGAAAACCCGAGGACGCAAAATACGGGTTCACGCGCGGGCAACTGTTTGATGGCTACCGGATGCTGCTGAAAAAAGGGGTGAGGAGATTCGGCCTGCACACCATGGTGGCGTCAAACGAGCTGAACCCGGACTACTTTGTGGAGACGGCCCAGATGCTTTTTGATCTGGTGCTGGAGCTGCACCGGGAACTGGGGATCCGGATCGAGTTTCTGAATCTTGGCGGAGGCATCGGCATTCCCTACCGGCCCGGGCAAACGGCCGTGGATCTTGCCCATGTCGGACGCAGGATTGAGGATGCCTACAAACGGACCATCGTTGCGGCGAAGCTTGATCCAATCCGGATCACGATGGAATGCGGGCGCATGATCACGGGGCCGTACGGTTATCTTGTCTCGCGCGTGCTGCACAAGAAGTCTACCTATAAAAACTACCTGGGACTCGACGCCTGCATGGCGAATCTCATGCGACCCGGAATGTACGGTGCGTACCATCACATCACGGTTCCTGGTGGAGAACATGCGACGCGCAAGATTTACGACGTCACGGGGTCCCTCTGTGAGAACAATGACAAGTTTGCAGTCGACCGGGAAATTTCCGATCCTGCGATCGGGGATCTCATCGTGATCCATGACACGGGAGCGCATGGCCATGCGATGGGCTTCAACTACAATGGAAAACTTCGTTCGGCGGAGGTGCTCTGGAACCGTGATGGCGGGTGGCGGCAGATCCGCCGGGCCGAGACGCTGGCCGACCATTTTGCGACGCTGGATTTTCCCGGACTCCGGGCGTAGCTGCGGTCCCGGAGCTGCAGCTAGGAAAGCCGGCCGAGCGCAAGCAGCGCACGAGCCCCTGCTTCGTCAATGAGCAGCGCCTTAAGCAACCTGCCGCGAAGCGCGCCTGCAATGGCAGCTGCACGCTCGGCGCCCGAGGCCACACCAATGACGCTAGGGATCTTCCGCAATTGTGCGAGTTCGATGCTGATGACGCGATTGCGCCAGTGAGACTGGCACTCACGGCCTCTCGCGTCGAAGAAGCGGCCGCAGATTTCCCCAACGGCTCCGGCCTCGCGGAGCTGCACAAAGGAGTCGGCGCGGAGCAGCCCGCTTTCGAGATAGGTCGAGTGTTCGAGCGGACCCACGCCGACAAGGGCTGCATCCGCACGACCCAGGCGCCCCCACACCGCCTTGATCTGGTCCGAGGCAAGAAAGGAATCCCGGGTCCGCTTATCAGCTACGAAAGCCGGAGTATTGAGCCTCAGGAACTCTCCGCCCCAGAGCCCCACAACGAATCGGCCGAGTTCGATTGCGTCATTCTGGGAAATGTTGGCCTCTATGCTGCCCATCGCCTGGACAAGGGTGAGCCGTTTCAGGTCGCCGCGGCGGAATCGTCTTACCACCGCGGCCACACTTCGACCGCCACCGAGGGCTGCCACGCCCCCATTGGGGAGCAGGCTCGCCACAAATGGCGCTCCAAAGTGCCCGACGAGCTGACGGACAGCCTGTTTGTCGGCGCCTGCGGGCGACTTGATTACAGCGACGTCCGTGATGTCAAACGAAGTGCGAAGCTGTCGCTCAAGGGATTCATCCCGCGCCGCGTACTGCTCCACGCTGATGCGCACAATGCCACGCTCCCGGGCGAGCGCCAGAAGTCGGGAGATTTTTGTCTGTGAGACCTGCACGAAATGGGCCACCTCCGTCTGGCCGAGATTGTCGACGTAGTAGAGGGTTGCTGCCATGCGCAGGACATCATCCGCGTAGGTGACTTTTTTTGGCATCGGCTTTGGAGGAGAGGTCCGGAGCTGGGGTGGAGAACCTCCTGCATAACGGGAATGACAGCAATGTCATGCCATTGTTTATGCGGATAAATATTCGCATCGACAAGAGCGGCCAGCGCACGATGCCATTTTGCACCCTCAAACCTATGAGATATCCCAGTACTTCAGTGGCCATTGGTCTGGCAGCTCTTGCCGTTACGTCGTTCGCGCAGACAACGACAACGAATCCCCGAACAACCTCGTCGGGTTCCGATGACGAGATGATCGCGATGGAGGTTTTCACGGTGACCGGTTCCAATATCCGGCGCATCGACGCCGAGACGGCACTGCCAATCACGGTGCTTGAGAAGAGCGACATGGACGCCCGTGGAGCCTCCACGATGGCCGAGCTCTTTGAGACGATCAACATGGCTGAGATCTCGGCCATTACGGAAATGAACAATGGCCCGCAGCTTGCCCGCGGCGACGTGGCTTCCATCGACCTTCGCGGCATTGGCTCAGGGAGCACGCTGACGCTGCTCAACGGGCGCCGCATGGCGCCTCACCCGATTTCTATGGCCGAAAACGGCGTGCCATCGCTGGCGGTGAACATCAACACGATTCCCCGTGCCCTGGTCGACAGGGTCGAAGTGCTTCGTGATGGCGCATCCGCCATCTATGGTGCCGACGCTGCGGCGGGCGTGATCAACAACATCGTTTCGCGCTCGTTTGTCGGCCGAGGAATCACACTCAAGGGGTCGATGACCCAGCATGGAGGAGCGAACGAAGCGGGGGTGACGCTCTACGAAGGGTTCAAGAAGGGCAACGCCCACATCTCGGTCTCCTTTGACTATTTCCACCGTGATGCGCTTGCGGCGCATGACCGGTCCTGGGCGAAGAGTTCCGACATGCGGCAGACGCGTGATTTGCCCGCTCCCTGGAACGGACTTCCTCTCACCGATCCAGCCACAGGTGCGGCCATTGCCCGCGACAATGACTTCCGCAATTCGAACTCGGTCAACCAGTGGGGACAATGGCAGAGGGGCTTCATCCAGTCCGACTACCTGACGTTTGTTGGATCGCGGCCGACCGGCAACGTCGGCATTGTCACGAGCGGGACGGTGCCTCCCGGTGTGGCGACGATGGCGACCAACGGAATGTTTTACCTGATCCCCACCGCAAACGGAGTGACCTTCAAGACGAGCGCTCCTTCGGCAAACATCGACAATCCCGAGGTGGCGACTTTTTCAAACTGGAATCGCTGGAAAATTCTGGTTCCAGCGACGGATCGGATCCAGTTTGCCACTTTCTTCGACAAGCCGGTCAATGAGAACATCGACCTCTTCGGTGACCTACTGTTCTACCGTGCGTACAGCCGTAATGGCCGCGAGCCGACGAATTTCAAGAATACCGATGACTGGGGCATCTATATGCCCGCCTCGAATCCCTACAATCCGTTCGGTGTCCGCTTCTATCATCCCACGGGAGCGCCGAACTCCGACGGCACGCCCCGTCTCACCGGAACGCCCGCGGATGTATCGCTCTGGACCGGAATTTCGCCTGGCCAGAACTCCGAGACGCCGAGCGGCTTCAAGCCGCGTGTGACCGAGGTGTACAGCTATGCGTGGAGGGTCTTGGGAGGCTTGCGTGGCCGATTGGGTTCCACCTGGGAATGGGAGTCGGCCGTCATGGCCTCCGGTGCGCAGTCCCACGAATACGAACATTTTCAGGTGCGTGAATCCCGTTTGAGAAGCGCTCTGAATCGCACCGACGCCACGGCCTTCAATCCGTTCCCCGTCACGTTCAAGATCGTGAACAATCAGATCACGGTGGACAAACTTTACGAGAATCCCGCATCGGTCCTCGATCCGCTCTTCGACGATGAGGACCGTTTCGGACGCACCAGTCTCTTTGTCTGGGATGCCAAGGTGAGCGGGCGCATCGGAAAGTTTTTCACCGGAGGACCGATCGGCATCGCGAGCGGGCTTGAGGCGAGGTACGAAACTTATGCTGACAAGCGCGCAATCTATTCTGGACAAAATCCGCCAGGCTCGGGTGATCAATTTCCCCTCTTTCGCGAGGGCGACAATGATTTCCTTGCATTGAATTCGAATATCCCGATCAGCGCTGACCAGTTCATTTATGCCGCCTACCTCGAAACGGCTCTTCCCTTTGTCACTCGTGAAAACCGCGTACCTCTGGTAGATACGCTCGAACTCACGATGGCAGGGCGCTTCGAGCATTTTTCCATCCACGGTCAGACCACCAAGCCGAAGGCGAGCCTTGTCTGGAAACCCTTTCCCTGGCTGAAATTCAGAGGCTCTGCGGCGGAATCATTCCGAGCACCCAATCTGGTTCAGACCAACATCACGCCACTGCGCCGCCAGGTTGGGGCAGACGATCCCTATCGCTACGAAGTCACGCAACTCTCATCGGATGCAACCGCACAGCGGTTGAGCCTTCGCCAAGGGAACCAGAACCTGAAACCAGAGGAGGCGGCCACCTGGCTGGCCGGGTTTGTGGTGGAGGTTCCAAAGATCAAGGGTCTCTCCCTGACGTTCGACTACTTCAGTCTCAATCAGAACGAGGTGATGACAAACCTGGGAGCGGGCAACGTGATTGATCGAGACGAAGTTCTTCTGGATCTTGCGGTCAAGGAAGAATTGGCAAAGGGCACACCGATCAACCAGATTGATCTCGGTTCCGGCACAGCGAACTACCGGGGATTTGGAAATGTACTTCGAAAGCCGGTGACCCAGGCAGACCGTGATGCCTTCGCAGCGTACAATGCGACGGCGGCGGGCAAGGCGTTGCCCCGCGCTCCAGTGGGAGAGATTGTGCACGTGATCGATGACTATCTCAACTTGAGCGGTCGTGACATCGAGGGCTACGAATTTGGTGTGCAGTATCGCACCCCAACAACCCGATTCGGCAGGTTCACGTTCAATGGGGAAGCCACCCACTATGTGAAGCGAGTCTCGCAATACGAAGCAGGTGCGCCCATCCTTGACGAGCTGAATAGGAACGGCCGCACCGCATGGCGTGCAAATGCTTCGCTCTCGTGGCGGAAGGGTCCGCTATCAGCGGGATGGTTTACGAGTTACTATGGGTCCTTTGTCGATACCTCGGCGGCCACGACCCAACAGATCTATGAGATTCTTGGCAGGCCCGGATACATCACGGTCTTTGACGACAATGGCGTCACCAGATATCTGCTCCGAGTCGATCCCCAGATCAGCCACAATGCATGGTTATCCTACCGCTTTGAACGAACCGGAAAGGATTGGCTGGAAGGGGTGACAATACGCGGCGGCATCAACAACGTGTTCGACACCGATCCTGAGCTGGCAGATGAGCAATATGGCTATCAGGCTGGTACATTCAATGTGCGCGGCAGACAGTTTACGATGGAGGTTTCGAAGAGATTCTGACCTCTTTCGAAGACGATGCGTGAGTCTATCTGGCGGACAGCTTTCCGCGAACATGGGCCCTTTTCTATGAAACGATGATCAACCTGCTGAAGCCTGCGCCAGCGGCGCCTCCGTTGCCGACCGAACGCATCGACTCGGAATACCGCCGACTGCGCTGGCAGGTTTTTTCCGGAATCTTTATCGGCTACGCCGCCTTCTACCTGGTCCGGAACAACCTTTCGCTGGCGATGCCGGCGATCCTCAAGGCGCATCCAGAGTACACAAAGACAGAACTGGGATGGGCGGTGACCGGGTTGCTCACAGCCTATGGCCTGTCCAAGTTTGTGATGGGCTCGGTTTCCGACAGGAGCAATCCGCGCTGGTTCATGGCGCTCGGCCTCCTTCTCTCCGCAGCGGTCACGGCGATCTTTGGCCTGTTCCCCGGCATCTACAGTTCAATTGTACTCATCGTCGTGCTCCAGTTCGCAAACGGCTGGTTCAATGGCATGGGCTGGCCGCCCTGCGGGAAAACGATGGTGCACTGGTGGAGCACGGGGGAACGGGGGAAGATTGTGGCCTTTTGGAATGTTGCCCACAATGTCGGCGGAGCGCTTGTGGCCTATGTGGCGGTTCATGCTGTGGCATATTTCGGAGATTGGGGCGCGACCTTTTATGCGAATGCCGCCATCGCCGCGGCCATTGCGATTTTAGTGGCTGCCACGGTCCGGGACACTCCCCAGAGCTGCGGGCTGGTGTCGATTGAGGCCTACAGGAATGATTATCCCCCCGATTACTCGGAGGACCACGAACGCACACTTTCCTTCAAGGAGATTTTTTTCAGTTACGTGCTGAACAACAAATTTCTTTGGGCGATCGCCATCGCCAACGCGTTCGTGTACTTTGTGCGCTATGGGGTAGTGAACTGGATCCCCACCTACCTTCAGACCGCAAAGGGATTTGATTTCAAGGCATCGGGCCTGGCATGGACGGCTTTCGAACTCGCAGGCATTCCCGGCACCATCCTATGCGGCTATCTCTCCGATCGTTTCTTCAACGCGCGACGGGCGCCGGCGACGATCCTGTTCATGGCACTGACGCTTGCGGGATTGATTGTCTATGGGATGAATCGTCATGGCCCGCTGTGGATCGACATGGTGTCCCTGATTGCCATCGGATTCTTCGTCTACGGTCCTATCATGATGATCGGACTCCATGCCCTCGACCTCGTTCCCAAAAAGGCCGCTGGAACCGCCGCAGGGTTCACCGGGCTCTTCGGCTATTTCCTGGGCTCGGCCCCTTCCGGTGCGGGCGTCGGATGGATCGCCGACAAGTGGGGATGGAGCGGCGTGTTTGGGACGATGATTGTCTGTTGCGTGCTCGCCATGGCATTTTCTGCCATGACGTGGGCACACAGGACGGCGGGAGCCGCAAAACAGAAATAGGATCACTATGCCAATGAATGACTCAAGATTCGGCGTGCGGCTGTTTTGGATTTTGCTGTCGGCAGGCATGGTCCCGATGACATTCGGCTCGCAGCCGCTGGTTATCGCCCACCGGGGAGCGAGTGGTTATCTGCCGGAGCACACGCTTGAGGCGAAGGCCTATGCTCACGCGCTCGGGGCCGACTACCTTGAGCAGGATGTCGTGCTCTCAAAGGACGGTGTGCCGGTCGTGATGCACGATATCCACATCGATACCATTTCCGATGTCGCGCTTTGTTTTCCCGATCGAAAAAGATCCGACGGACGCTACTATGCGATCGACTTCACCCTGGCCGAATTGAAGCAGCTACGTGTGCATGAACGCGTGAACGCAAAGGACGGGGCGCAGGTTTTTCCGAAGCGGTTCGATTCAAAGGCCACGCCGTCCGTTTTCAGGATCAGCACCCTGGAGGAGGAACTTCAGCTCATTCAAGGTCTCAATCGGAGCACGGGAAGGACTGTCGGCATCTACCCCGAGCTCAAGCAACCGCGGTGGCACCGCGAGCAGGGTGCGGATCTCAGCGCTGTGGTGCTCCCGATCCTGAGCCGGTATGGCTATGCGACGAAGAATGATCGCTGCTATCTGCAATGCTTTGAACTCGGTGAGATTCGTCGTCTGCGCGGCGAACTCGGATGGAAGGGCAACCTTGTCATGCTCATTGCAGCGCGTGCCGTGGAGGCCGACGGCGTGGATCACAACGCCCTTTGTACTCCTGACGGAATCAAGGAACTGGCGGGGCTTGTCGATGGTATAGGCCCGCCGATTGGGCGGATCGTCACCTGGCCCGCGGCAGGAAAGCCGCCGCAGTTCACGAAGCTGGTCACGCTGGCCCACGCAGCCGGGCTTGTGGTGCATCCCTATACGATCCGGCGCGACGAGTTGCCGAAGAACTGTCCCTCGGTCGATGCCCTGCATGCCGCGCTATTTTCTAACGCGGCGATTGACGGCGTGTTCACTGACTTCACTGACCTGACACTTGCCTGGCTCAAACATTCTCACGCCAACCGCTGAAACGAAGATGAACAAACAGACTTTTGTCGTCGGGGTGTTTCTCCTGACAGTCTGCATGTCAGCCTTCGGAGCCGGGCGTCCGAACATCCTCCTGATCATGTCCGATGACATGGGGTATTCCGATCTCGGCTGCTTCGGCAGCGAGATCGCGACACCTCGGCTGGATGCCCTCGCGGCGAATGGATTGAGGTTCACCCAGTTTTACAATGGGGCGCGATGCTGTCCGACTCGAGCCTCGCTCCTGACCGGGCTCTATCCACACCAGGTGGGAATGGGATTCATGGTGAGGAACGTTTCGATGGGACCTGGTTACACGGGGGATCTGAGTCGAAATGGGGTAACGATCGCAGAGGTATTGAGGGCGTCTGGTTATCATACGGGCATGGTGGGCAAGTGGCATGTGGCCCGATCGCATAGCATGGCTGACACATCCAACTGGCCGGTGCAGAGAGGCTTTGAATCCTTTTATGGTACCATCCGAGGTTTCGGCAGTTTTTATGATCCGGAATCACTGACCCGCCAGAATACGTTCATAACGCCGGCAAATGATCCCGAGTATCGATCTGAATCGTATTACTACACTGACGCGATCAGTGACAACGCGATCTCCTTTCTGCGCCGAAGCGCAGGGACGGAGCAGCCTTTCTTTCTTTACGTCGCTTACACTGCGGCGCACTGGCCTCTTCAGGCACCGGAAAGCGAAATCGTGAAATACAGCGGAAAATATGACCGAGGCTATGATGCGATCCGGCGTTCACGTGTGGAGAGGTTGAGGCGGCTTGGTCTCATGGATCCGCAATGGACACCGGCACCTACAATTGGCGATTGGGAAAAACAGCCCAACAAGGCATGGGAAACTCGAAACATGGAAACCTATGCCGCGATGATCGACCGCATGGATCAGGGCATCGGGCGGATTGTCGATCAGCTCAAGGCGGATGGTCGCTTGGACAATACCCTCATCCTGTTCCTACAGGACAACGGGGCCTGTGCCGAGCCGAGTTGGAGAAAGCCGATCAAGCAGGAGGCCCCCCACGACCTTTCCCCGATGGGATCTGACGCCTTGCAGACGCGCTCCACTCCGCCAATGCAGACACGCGACGGCCATTGGGTAAGAAGCGGTCCCGGCGCGATGGCGGGTCCGGCTGACACCTACGTGGGGTACGGTGAATTGTGGGCCAACGTCGCCAATACTCCCTTTCGCGAGTACAAGCACTGGGTGCATGAAGGTGGCATCTCAACGCCCCTCATTGCGCACTGGCCGGAGGGGATTCGCCGTGACCGTCGCGGAGGACTGGAGCCGCAGGTCGGTCACATCATCGACATCATGGCTACCTGCGTCGACCTCGCAGGTGCGGACTATCCATCGGATTTCAACGGCCACAGGATCAAACCACTCGAAGGCGTTTCGCTGGCCCCGGCGTTTTCCGGCCGGGAACTTGAGCGGAAGCAGCCTCTGTTTTGGGAACATGAGAGCAATCGTGCCGTTCGCGACGGGCATTGGAAACTCGTCGCGGTGGAAAATGGGCCTTGGGAGCTTTACGAAATGACCTTGGATCGCACCGAAATGCACGACCTGTCTGCCCGCTATCCGGACAGGGTGAAGGCCCTGGCTGCCGCTTGGGATGCCTGGGCCAAGAGATGCGATGTCTATCCGCTTGGAGCCTGGAAACCAGTCTGGTCGACGCCGGGGAAGTAAGTATTCACTGGGAATACTATGATACGGCTGACTCTTTTGTCGGAGGGCCACTCGCGTGCGTGCCTGTCTTGGTGAGCCAGCGCCCGGCTGTTTCCATCAGTTCTGCGAGTGTTTCCAGTCGAACGGGCTTCGGCATGAAATGGTGCATTCCGATTTCCATGCATGCCGCTCGGTCTTCAGGCAGGGCATTGGCCGTGAGCGCGCAGATAAACGGAGGTTGACTGGCAGGGACCTGCAAACGGAATCGGCGGGTCGCCTCAAGGCCGTCGAGCACGGGCATCTGTAGATCCATGAGAACCAGGTCAAATGAATCGGTTGTCAGTTGGTCGAGCGCGAGCTGCCCATTGGTCACCCAGACGGCGGTACGGTTCAACCGCTTGAGAAGCAGGAGGGTGACTCGGGCATTTACCGGATTGTCCTCGACGAGAAGGATACGTTGAGGACCTTGAGCGTCGTCGCGTGTAGGCGCAGTGCGAACAGCAAGCGTGGACGGAGAGGGAGAAAGCGAAGCGAAGGCTGCCTTGAGGGTGGCTGCGAGAGTGCGCGGTCTGATTGCTCGTTTTAGCGTGAACGATCTCGATGTGGTGCTGACAGGAAATGGGTCGACGCCGCATGGCAGCACGCGGATGAGCGCTCCGAAGTTGTCCCCAATGTGTTCCTCCCAGCCATGCTGAAGGGGGAGAGCCGGGCGCATTTTCCGGGCAGTGACAATCTGCACGAGGATCTGGTTGGGGTAGGGCATTGCTGCACTCTTTGAGCGCAGAAATCCCTCTATCCCATTCTCGAGCGTTTCCACGTGAGCACCCCAGGCGCGCAACTGGGCCTCGATTGCGGATTGCAGGAAATCGCCATCGCCTGACACTGCGATCCGCTTTCCTGACACAAACTGAAACTCGTTGGTGAATTCCAGGGGTGGAAGAATGGGGATCTCGACGCTGAAACGACTGCCGCTTCCCGGCGTGCTGTGCACGCTGATGGACCCACCCATCACGTCGACCAAGTGGTGGCAGATCGCGAGACCCAAGCCCAGCCCGCCGTAGCGGCGTGAGGCAGCGGAGTCGATTTGGGAAAACTGTTTGAACAGTAGATCAATTTGGTCCCGCGCAATTCCGATTCCGGTGTCTTCAATCACCAGCTTGAGGTGGCACCGGCCTTTGTCTTGGACGCAGTCGACGGTCAGCGTGACTCCGCCGGCCTCGGTGAACTTGACCGCATTGTCCACCAGTGTTGTGAGAATCTGCCGCAACCGGCGTTCATCGGCCATGATCACGGCAGGTACCCCAGGCGAAAGGAATGCTCCAAGCGCAAGGCCTCGCTCGGCGCAACGATCGGTAAACTGGTCGATCACACTGTCGACGCACGCCAGCAACTCACAGGCATGGGGGGCGAGTTGGATCTGGCCAGACTCAATCTTGGAGTAGTCCAGGATGTCATCGATCAGTCCGAGCAAGCCTCCTGCGCTCGATCGTATGGTCCGTGCGCACTCTGCGTCTTCCGGAGATGACAGGCGGTCCTCCAGAAGGCTTGCCATGCCGATGATCGCGTTCATCGGGGTTCGCAATTCGTGGCTCATGTTTGCCAGGAATTCGGTCTTGGCGCGATTGGCTCGCTCCGCTGCATCGCGGGCATTGCCAAGAGCGAGTTCCGCCTCCTTGCGCACACTGATATCACGAGCGATTTCAACAAATCCGCCGATGCCCTGTCCCGTCTGGTCCGGCAATGGCGAGAGAGTAACATCGGCCCAAAACCTGGTGCCGTCTTTTCGGATGCGCCAACCTTCGAACGCATAGCGTCCGTCGCTCGAGGCGGCCTGAAGCGCCTGCCCGGGCACACCTTTTGTCCGGTCCTCTGGAGAGAAGAGCAACCCGTAGCCCATGCCCTGGGCCTCGTCCGCAGTGTATCCAAGCAGGCGACCGGCCGCGGGGTTCCATGAAATCACGGAACCGCGCGCGTCGAATGAAAGGATCATGTGGTCGTGGGCGCTCTCGATCATGAGCCGCAACTGTTCCCGGCTTTCGCGCAATTGTGCGTCGGTTGCGCGCAGCGCGCCAACAGTCCGTTCCAATTCGGTGCGCGAGGAGTCGAGATTCCGAATCATTCGATTGAATGCCCGGGCGAGTTCGCCACATTCATCGTCAGGACTTTCGTCGATACGAATCGAGAAGTCGCCGCGTCCAACCGTCTCGGCACCATCCCGCAGGATGAGAAGCGGGCGAGTGACACGCCGTATGACGACGCTGATGACAATTGCCCCCAGCACTACGCCAAGCAGGCTCAGACCGATCAGCTTGGCCCGCGTGGCAGACAAGGCGCGCAGGCGGGCCTCGTAGCTGGACAGCAGGAGATAGTGGAAACCCGTATCGCTCCCCTGGCTCTGGAGTTCCCCGCGGAGCGCCAGAAAGTGTTCGCCGGCGACTATTACGGGGAGGCGTCCATTCCGCGGCACATCGGCCCCCGGAGCCTTGATGAGATCGGCCAAGCCGGTGGCCTGTTCCATGTGTGGCAGGGTGGCTGTGGTCACCTGGTCTCGGGCGATGACGACAATTTCCGTATGGGTAAGTGATCTCAGCTCCCGCAGCGTCTGCTCGCCGAATTGCACCGCCACGGTCAGCACGCCATTAAGTGCCCGACGGTCAGCGGAGAATACCGGCACTGCGATGAGATCATAGATCTCGTGATTCAAGACGATGCACCCCGTGACAATTTCGCCTTCGAGCGCCCTTTGGGCTGGGGCCCGCACGGCGCGGTTGAATGCCTCCAGCAGGGCGGGGGCAGAGCGTGACGTCCCCCCAGCCGAATCGCCGTTCTGGTTCGTGAAAGCGAGAAACTCGGTCTCTTCGCCAAACTCAACCAGCGCCTCGCCAAGAAATGCTGACATGGTCGGAACATCCCCGAGCCCGGCCACGGCGCGAAATCTGGGCTCGTTGACAGCATTTCGGAATCGGGCGATCAGGCTGCGTTGACGGATGGCTACGGACTGTCGAAAAACGCCGTCTGCCGTCGTGAGGGTCGCGTTGGCTTCAGCCTCCATCTGTTCGCCGATGTGATGTGTCACGATGAGCAGTGTGAGCGCAGGCAGGATCACGAGCAGTGCGAGGACTGGCACCAGCACCTTGGCCTGGAAGCCCATTCGGATCGCGGGATGGGACTTTGACATGGCGCTTGTTCTGCGAATTACGGGTGGCGGCCCACTCCCAGAACAAAGTCGGCGTGGACTTCACCTTCCGCGGGTACAACGACCTCGGCAAATTGAGGTGGAAGCCTGGCGTGCCAGGCCCGCAGCCGATAGGTGCCAGCAGGTACATTCCTGATGGCATAGCGGCCATTGCGCTCGCTCAGTGCGAACCAGGGATTTGGCAGGACAAGCACAATGCACGACATCTTGGTGTGGATCGAGCAGTACACGTCGACGCGGCCGGGCAGCGGGAAGACGACCTTCTTCGCCTCTTCACCGCGCTTGTAGAGCCCAAGATCGAAACCACAGGCGTCGGACATCGAGAAGACGTTGTGGAAGATGTCGTCCTGGTTGGGCCACACCACTTCGGTTCCGACCACTACGGGCAGCACAGGCGGATCGAACTGCCCGTCGCGTTGGTTGATCACTGCCTTAGGAGGAGACTCTGGATTGGCGGGCAGGGAAACCCTCTCGATCGAGACAACGAAATTTTGCATTCCTTCATAGTCGATCTTCTCGAGAAACTTGTAGCGGCGGCTCCCGTAGGAATCGTCACCGTTTCGGGACTCTGAGACTCCTTCAGGGCCGCGGGCACGAACCCGGCCCGTGATTGTCCCGGCCATGGCTGAGCCCGCAAAGACCACTATGACGGCAAGGAGGAAGGTGTGCATCGAGATGCGCTCTGAGGGCATGTGGCTGAAGGGGGCTAGAACCTTACAGCGACTTCGGCTGCGACCTGGTTCTCATCGGGGCGCTTGTCGCCGTTTTCCTTGCGGGCATCCTCCCAAGTATGCTCAACCTTAAAAATCAGGTCGGGGCTGAATCTGTAACCCAGGCCTAGGGCGAATCGAGAGATCCGCCGCGTTAGGGTTTCCCCGTGGAAGTAATCCTTATAGTTACCGAGACCTTGGAGGTAGTATCCTCGGTTGCTCGAGAGGGAGCTATAACGAATCGCGGAGTACAGTTTGCTCCAGATATCCTGAACAAGCTGAGTCTGATAAAATTTGAAGCTTCGTCCATTGTCGGCAGTGGAATCGTCGTCGTCGTAGCTTCCTCTGCCTGCGGCACCGCTGAGTGATCCCGATGCCCAGGTCCAGCTTGCATCGAACTGGCCGAGTTCTGCCTGGTAGGTGTTGGTCGAGGTGGCCTTGCCTATGGCGCGAAAGAACGCGTTGCCGATCCACATTTCAGAAGTGTTGTCCTGAGCCCGATCGAGCCTGCCCGTGCGGAATCCACTCAGGCTCAGCTGCAGTTCGCGGAGTGGCTTCCAGGAAATCCGGACTGTGACTGACTTGTCTCGGTTGAAATCCCGTAGCTGGCTCACCCCGCCGTTTTGCACCGCGAGAACATAACTGACGCGGCCACTCTCACCGTATGCTTCGACGCCTTCGTCAATGCCCCAGAAGTCGCTTACCGAGTGCGTTATGAGCGGATTATGGATCGGGTATCGGTGCAAATATTCCAGACCGAAAGGAATGCCTAGCCGACCCACGCGAAGGTTGACAAGGCGATCGGCCACCGAATCCCCGAAGAGGTTTTCCAGATCGAGGTAAAATTCACCGAGATGAAAAGCATCGTCCTTGGTTTGACGCTGAGTCAGAATCAGTTCGCCAAACAGGTAGGTGTTTCGGCGAATCTGTGACTCAATATACACGCGTGCGTCGTCGACGCGAAATCCTGCCTCGGAGTATTCTCCGCGCGACTGGGCATCGGTGTAGGAAAACGCCCCCTGGCCTGAAATGATCACTCGCCGGTCAGGCGTGTCGGCGGGGATCGGGACTTCTTTCGATGCAGCCTGAATACTCGCCCATTTCTCATCGTGCTCCGATTGGGACACTGCAAGCTGCTCAATTCGCTGTTTCAATTCGTTGATTTGCGTCTGCTGTGCACGGGCCTGGTCACGAAGCAGGCGATTTTGCTCCAACAGCTCACGGAGGGTCGCTTCCTGGCTTTGCCCCTGGAGCAGGGAGAAACAGCAGAAAAAGAGTGCAAGCTGTGTCCATCCTGGGCGGCGCCCCGGGAGCGGTGCCATGCGGGTGCATGCGTGGAGTAGGCCTCCTGCTGGCCGAGGCCGGATCGTGAGAGTCAACATTAGGAGCGGGACATCACCTCGGACTCGTCGCGAAACGACCTGCACTTGAGGGAATTCCTCCAGGCCTGAGCCAGGCGGGAGATGGGGGCGTCGATTGAAGGTCGACCCCTCATCGGGCGCTGAATCTGTTTCATTAGTGCGTTGTTAATCATAATGTTATGAGAAATTCCTTGCCCATGTTTTCGAAGCTGAGGGGCGTTTTTTGCGGCCCAATGTTCGCGGTGCAGCCTACAAACTTTGGGTACTGAACTGTTCCGGACCCTCAAACTTCCCTCGAATCTGGCTTCATGCGGTTGCTTTGGGCGGAAATTTGGTGAGTGTCGCCCCGTGATCGCGTCGATAGCCTTTCGCAATTTCAAGGCCTTGAGGCAGGCATCAGTCGAACTGTGTCCGTTCAATCTGGTGGTCGGCCCAAATGGATCAGGGAAGTCGAGCCTGATCGAAGCTTTCGTTCGACTGAGGACACTTGCACGCATGTCGCTTGCCGGGGAAGGAAACGAGCCGATCCGCAGCGCGAATGCTCCGGAGGTCTCGTTTCGATTCATGCCTCCCTACGATCGCTGGGAGGCTGTGATGAGCTGTGCATCGGACGACAAGTGCGATGTGTTGAACGTCTTTCCGCTGTCCAACGGTGAGGGCGAAGGCACATGGGAGGCGTTGCGTGGAAAGCTGCTGAGGATTCGGCGTTTTGAACTCGATCATGCCGCGATTGCGAGGCCCGCCTCGCGCAAGGAGAATCAGGAGCTGAAGCCGGACGGCGGCAATTTGGCGGCGCTTCTTCTGCGTTGGCGCGATCAGCTTCCCGACGTGTTTTCGGCATGGGCGACGCAGGCGCTTCGGGTCTTTCCGGAGTACGATGACATCCAGATTTACGACGTGGCGGAGAGCGACGTCGCGTTTTCCCTTCGCATCACCGGTGAGCGCACGCGTGTTCCCGCGCATGATCTTTCGCAGGGAACCCTTTACGCGCTGGTTGTATTTGCGCTGGCTGCCGACCCTGAACCTCCCTCGGTCGTCTGCATTGAGGAATTGGAACGCGGACTGCATCCGCGGATCCTGCGGGAGGTGCAGGACGCGATGTACTCGCTCAGTCATCCGTCGTCGCACGGACTCTCCCGTGAACCGGTTCAGGTGCTGGCGACCTCTCACTCTCCCTATTTCCTCGACCTCTTCCGGGATCATATCGAGGAAATCATCCTTACCGAGAAACTCGGGTCTGCCGCGCACTTCAAGAAGCTCACGGAACGCAAGGATCTTGGTGAACTGCTGGAAGGCGCCTCCTTGGGTGATCTCTGGTACACGGGCATTTTTGGAGGTGTTCCCACCTGCGATCTTGGCGGAACCGTGAGCTTTGGTGAACGATCATGAGTCGAAGTCGTATTCCTGACCTTAGGTCTCCGTATTCGCGTTTGCTTCCCGCCTGCTGCATCGCATGAAGCTTGCGATCCTCAGTGAATCGCCGGCTGACGAGGCGGCCATTGAACGACTCGTCGGCGCGGTCCTGCGGGAGCCATTGGTGAGGGTTCAATCCGCCCTTCGCGCGCGGGGGTGGCCATCCGTCGCACAGGTGTTGCCTGCGGTGATTCGGCATCTCCATTTTGAGACCAACGCCGACGGACTGGTTGTCGTGGTCGACAGCGATGACTCCGTTGTGCACACGGCGGAGCACGATCGCCCGAATTACTTTCACCCGTTGTGCCGCATGTGCCGGCTCCGCGCGGTGTTTCGTCAGACCACGAAGAAACTGCCGCCCGCACGCGGTCGGGCCCGAGTATTGAGGGCCGTCGGTGTGGCCGTACCCGCGGTGGAGGCATGGTACCTGTCCGGGCGCCCTGCCGATGCCGACGTCAGCGAGAAGGCATGGATCGACGGTCAAAGCCGGGGGCACCTGCCCTACACGCGGGCACAGCTCAAGTTTCGCGTGTACGGGACCGACCGGCCGAGCCTGGTCCACGAGACCAATTGTGCGCTGCGCGAGATTGCACGCTTTCTCCCGGATACGAGGCGGCTGGAGAATGACTTCCCGGGATTTGCATCGCTCGCCACCGATCTGCGCGGCTGGGGCCAGCCATACGATGAGGACGGAAGGGTAGAGTAGGGCAGAAAATCTGTGCGGAAGGAATCAGCGAAGGGAATAAACTTCGAGCAGCACGACGCCTGCGGTGCCGTCAGCGGAGCTCACGTGCACGGTATAACCGCCAGGCGGCAGCGTCACTACCGCCATGGCATCCTTGCTGCCATTTTCCGCAATGCGGAATGCGCCGACCGAGTCGCCCGCATCCACGAGAATGGCGCTGCCTCCCCAGTTGTCATTGCCATCGATGCGATTGGATCCGCTGAAAATCTCTATGCGCGGATCGACGAGCAGGCCAGTCACGCCATAGGGAGCGAGTCCGGGTCCAATCGCGCGAATGAGCACGGTGCGATTCGCGCTGCCTGTGAGTGTGAACCCTCCGATCAGGACTTCGCCGACGCCCAGTAGTGTGCGGGCAGAAAGGTTGGTGATTTCAGCGCCTGCAACGGCCCCCGCCTCGTACACTTCGGCCATCGCAGCACCTGTGGTTGAGCCGGGGCCTTTCACTTGGGCAGTGTAGCCGCCCGGCGAGAGCGAGGTTGTCAGTACGGAGTCGAGGCTTCCTGCTGCGAGCGCGAAGCCTCCGACGGCGCTGCCATCACTGCCGCTCCAGTTGTCGTTTGAAGCCAGAAAAGTCTGTCCACGATACAACTCAAGACGCGGGTCGGCCAACACATTGGGAACTTGAAAGTTTGAGAGCGTCGGGCCTATTCCGCGAATCACGAGATTTGAATTCGATCCGCCTGCCACCGTGAAGCCCGCAATCAAGGTTTGTTCGCCGAGACCGGCGATCGAGCGAATGGAGAGGTTCGTGAGGCGACTCGACTGCGATGTGGGAACAACGGTCAGGACAGCAGCGCCGCTTTCGACCGAACCGGCGGAGTTCGAAGCAACAAGGGAGTAGTTTCCTGCCTGTGCAGTGCTGACCTCCTTGAGGAGCAACGTAGACTGGGTTGCGCCGGAGATCGCCTGTCCATTCCTGCGCCATTGGTAGGTGATGCCTTGGCCGGAGGCGGAGCCCGTGAAGACTACAGTACTTCCAATGGCGATGGTCTGGCTAGAGGGCGATTGAACGATCGTGGGCGGTGGCGCACCCGCCTCTACCGTCAGATTAAAAGCGCTAAGCGCGAAGTTCCCATTGGAGTCGGTGGCTCGGACTGAGATCGAAGCGGTGCCGGGTTGGCTCCCGGGCGTGACGGTCAGGGTCGACGCGTTGAGGGTTGAGGTCGCAACCGCAGAATTGTTGGTCGTCGTGGTGAACGTCAGCACGCTGAGCGCGGAGTCTCCGGGGTAGATTGAGACCGGGGTGACGCTGTTGACGACAATGTAGGTATTGGCGTTGGGATTGCCGGTCGTGTAATTGCGAAGCGGCAATTCGGTGAATCCTCCGCCCGAATAACGGGGAAATGCGGCGATGGCGTCGATGACGGGCAGGCTACCGCCGAGGGCGCGACCGAACACCGTGTAACCGCCATTGTTTGCAGGGCCCAGAGTCGTGGTGTTGTCAATCACGTTGAAGTACCACTCGCTTGTGGCGCTGTTGGGCGAGGAGGTTCGCGCAGCGGCGAGCGTCCCTCTTGAGTTTGCAGCGTTCACCTCCAGGGCAACGGGAGCGTTCTTGGCAATGGCCGGGGGCGGATACCCGGTGGCCAGATATCCGCCGCCCTGGATGATCGCCGGGGTTGAGGCGACACCTTGAAAGACCGCGGAGCGATGAATGATCGTGTTCGTGTAGGCGCCAGCATTCACGTAGCTGAGAAAATTGGTCACGTGATTGGGTGCCGCCTGCGGAAGCATCTCGACGTTGATGATGCCGCTTGAAGTGCTGAAACGAACTACCTGATTCGTGACGCTTGGCAGGCCGAAATGCTCCTTGAGATTGATTGTGAAGGCCGGAGCATTTGCACTCACCGTGCGATCGGGCATGCGTTGAACGACGTAGGGGAGAGTCTGCGCTTGGAGCAGGCCAGTGATCAAAACGAAGGCAGCAGCGGCAGCGATTGCGCGAGGGAAATTCATAGACGTCATACCCTTAGGGGCGCGGGATTGCCGTGCCAAGTCACGAGTAGTGGGAGGTGGTGATGCGGCCGCATCCGCTTGAAAGCTCTGGCTGCCGGTAGAGGCAGCAGAGCAGCCTTCACTGTTTCCGGCGGGCCACGAACAGCATGCTGGCAAGTGCAGCAGCGAGCAACGCAGCGGTCGTGCCCGCATCGGGCACGCTGTGGGAGGTGAACCTTACGAGGCCATAGTCACCACTGGAGTTGTTCGTTATTCCCGGTGCGGAAGTGAATCTGAGTTCGCTCACGGGCAGGCCTGCGAACGGGGTCGTGATCGACCATACCCCGCCGCCACCAGGCGCGGCTGGCGAAAGGTTCGTAACGGTGGCGCCTGCACCATTCCATGTGGCCGTGGTCGAACCCGTGACAGCGAGGATGAATTTAAACGAGGATCCGTCCGCAAGTACACCTGCGGCCTCGAAATCATCGCTAAATTCGTCGTCGAAAAGCAGTCCCAGGGTCAAATCGCTGAAAATCTGCGGCGTGGCAAAATTGAGGATGAGCGTCTGGCCGTCGTCGATCTCGACATTTCCGCCGGGCAGGGTGACACCGATGAAGCCAATGCCCTCGCGCACATCATAGCCCACGTCCCCGCCTATGGCACTGAACGTCACGCCGGCCGGTGGCGAGAGCTGATGTGTGGCGGCATCGAAATAGAGAGGACCGGCCGAAGCCGCCGTTGCAGCCGCAAGTCCGGCAAGAATCGCAAGGGAGGTGAAAAGTTTTATGGTCATGTCTGCCTCAATTGAATAATCCGAATGGTCCGCGTTGGCCGAAGAACGCCACTCTCTGGCCCGCTTCTAGGGAAACGCCGCGCGAGAGCGCCGCAACGCAAAACCTGTCAAGGCGTGTAAATACGTACCGGTTGGTTGGGGCCCAATCAGCTCATTTTCAAGATCCTCAAATCGTTTGGGTTGAAACTTGTATCGGTTCGATTCGGATTGGGTACGCACCCCCATGGATTCCTCAACGAGTCAGCGACGCACCTTTCTGCCACGACCCTGGGAGTGGCTGGTACGCCTTGTCATCCCGATCCTCTACAAGGTGAGGTCGAGCGGTTCCGAGCAGTTGCCCAGGACAGGCGGTGTCCTGCTGCTCGCGAATCACATGTCCTACGTCGATCCCGCCTTCATTCAGGCGACCTCGCCGCGCCCGATTCGTTTTGTCGGTTCGGAAACGGTTCGGGCGACAAGTTTCTGGTTCGACTGGATTTTCCGCCTAACGGGGACGATTCCGCTGTCACCGGACAACGCCCTCGTTGCGACGCGCCAGATCGTCCGTGCCCTGGAAGCGGGTGAGGTGGTCTGCCTCTTTCCGGAGGGAGCCATTTCCCGGACAGGCCAGCTCATGCGGATCCAGCGTGGGCTGGAAACGATCGCGAGGAAGGCAAACGTCCCTGTCATTGCGGTGGCGCACGATGGCATCTGGGGTTCGGTATTTTCCTATTCCGGCAACAAGCTCCTGTTCAAATCGCCGCGCTTGCTTCGCACCCCGGTCTTTGTCGCCTGGGGGCGCCCCCGCGATCCGATGACCATCGACACGGCGACGGTTCGCCGCGATCTGCTCGATCTTGGCGAACAGGCCTTCCAGCAGCGTCCGGTGCTGCGCCGCCATCTGGCGCGCGAGTGCGTGCGTGCGCTCGCCAAACAACCCTGGCGGGTGGCGATTGTCGATCGCACGGCGGAGCGGCGGGTGCTGAAGGCGGGTCAGGTTTTGGGCGCCGCGGCGGCGTTGTCCCGCCGTCTTCGGCGCACGGTGCCGGAGGCACGCATAGGCATAGTTCTGCCGCCGGGCGCAGGAGCGGCGATTGCCAACCTCGCGGTGGCCTGCGCAGGAAAAGTTCCGGTGAACCTGAATTTCACTGCAGGCAGATCAGCTTTAGAGGCGGCGCTGCGCATCGGAGGCATTTCCACGGTCATTTCCGCTTCGGCGATGCGTGCGAAGGTCCCCAACTTTCCTTGGCCGGAGCGCACGCTGGATCTGAAAGAGGAGATCCTTGCGGCGGGCGGAAAACGAGCGGTGATTGCCTGGCTCGCGGCTGCCTGGCTGCTGCCCAACCAGCTTGTCGCGTCGCTCCTCGGTCTCCCAGGACGTGGCGATCGAAGCGAGGCCGCGCTTCTCTTCACGAGCGGCAGTGCGGGTGAACCCAAGGGTGTCGCGCTGACGCATCGCAACATCCTCGCGAACTGCTGGCAGATCTCCTCCCTCTCGATCCTGCCAGACAGCGCGGTGATCCTGGGCTGCGTGCCGGTGTTTCACAGCATGGGCTTCACCGTTACCCTCTGGTATCCCATGATCCGGGGCTGCGGGCTGGTAACCGTGCCGAGTCCGCTGGAGACACGGAAGATCGTTGAAGCGATTCGCGAGGAAAACGCCACGGCGCTTGTCGGTGCGCCTACGTTCCTGCGTCCGTTCGTGAAGCGCGCCGAATTCGGGGAACTGCGCTCGCTGGATCTGGTGATCTCGGGTGCCGAGAAACTGCCGCAGGAACTGTCCGCTTCGTTTTTTGAAAAACACCACATTGATATCATGCAGGGCTATGGCCTCACGGAGACGACACCCGTCACGAATGTGAACCAGCACAATCCGCCGATGCTCGTTGAAACCTCGGATGTTCAGGAAGGGAAGCGCGCGGGATCGGTTGGTCGCATGCTCCCGGGATTGACCGCGCGGATTGTCGATCCCGACACGCTCAAGGAGCGTGCGCTGACGGACGTCGGCCTGTTGTTCTTCCGCGGTGCGAATGTATTTGAGGGATATCTGGACGATGCGAAGAAAACCGCCGCGGCGTTTCATGACGGCTGGCTCGTGACGGGGGATCTCGCCCGTTTCGATGACGATGGATTCCTTTTCATCGAAGGCCGCCTCTCCCGCTTCTCCAAGATTGGCGGCGAGATGGTTCCGCACGGCACAATCGAGCAGCGCTTGGTGGAACTGTTCGACCTCGATCAGACCGAGGGCCTCAAGGTCGTTGTCGTCGGTCTGCCGGACCCGGGGAAAGGCGAGGCCCTGGTGCTGCTGACGACACTCGATCTCACGCCCGAGCAGATCCGGGAGAAGCTGGCCGACGCAGGTCTGCCAGCGCTGTGGATACCAAAGATCGTCGCGAAGGTGGATCGCATCCCCGTGCTGGGCACCGGCAAACTCGACCTGAAGGGATGCCGCGACCTTGCTGCGGCGATGACTGCCGGTGGCTGATCAGCGCACGACGCGGGCGCTGCCGCCCTTCATCAGTTTCTCGACCTCTTTCTGCGTCGCCATGGAGGTGTCGCCGGGAGTGGTCGAAGCGAACGCGCCGTGGGCTGCGCCGTAGTCGACGGCGAGTTGTGGGTCGTTCTTCGAAAGGAATCCGAACTGGAGTCCGCTCGCAAAGCTGTCGCCTCCGCCCACGCGGTCGAGGATTTCGAGTTCGGGATACTTGCGGCTCTCGTGGAATTTACCCTCGTGCCAGAGGATCGCGCTCCAGTCGTTCTTCGTGGCCGTGATCACGCGGCGAAGGGTGGTGGCGGCAACCTTGAAGTTCGGGAACTCCTTCACCGCGGTCTCGATCATGGCCTTGAATGCCGCGGTCTCGATGGTGGAGAGCGAATGATCCGCGCCCTTGACCTCGAAGCCGAGCGAGGCCGTGAAGTCCTCCTCGTTGCCGATCATCACGTCGACGTATTTCGCGATCTCTCGGTTGACCTCCTGCGCCTTTTTCAGGCCACCGATCGTCTTCCACAGGGAAGGGCGGTAGTTGAGGTCGTAGGAGACGATGGTGCCGTGGCGCGCGGCGGCCTTGACCGCCTCGACGGTCAGGGCTGCGGTTGACGCGGAGAGCGCGGCGAAGATGCCTCCGGTATGGAACCAGCGGACACCGAGTTTGCCGAAGATATGATCCCAGTCGAAATCACCTGGCTTGAGCTGGCTCGCCGCGGTGTTGCCGCGATCGGGAACGCCGACGGCGCCGCGGATGCCGAATCCGCGTTCGGTGAAATTGAGACCGTTGCGCACCGTTCGGCCGATGCCGTCATCCTCGCGCCAGAGGAGGAACTCCGTGCTGACGCCGCCCTGCATGATAAAGTCCTCGATGAGGTGTCCGACCTCGTTGTCGACAAACGCCGAGCAGACTGCGGTCCTGAGACCGAAACATTTGCGCAGGCCGCGCGACGTGTTGTATTCGCCGCCGCCTTCCCAGGCGGTGAAGTGGCGCGCGGTGCGCACGCGGGTCTCGCCGGGATCGAGGCGGAGCATGATTTCGCCCAGCGAAAGCTGGTCGAAGCGGCATTCGGAAGCGGGTCTGATTTTGAGGCTCATGGTAGCGAGGGAGTGAGAGGGTGGGAGGCGATTCAGGAGGCGACCGGAAACTCGGCAATCGACCAGCGGGGCTGACCGCATTCGCGCGCGAGCGCATCGAAATCCTGGATCTCAGCGGCGCTGAAAAGCAGCCCGCCGGCGGACGCGACGCGTTTGGCGAACTCCGCCTCGACCTGGCCGGGCAGCATGCATTTCTCGTTGCCGTGTCCGAGCACATCGGCGATGACGGCGCGGAGGTTATCGGATTGCGAACGTTTCTTCGCAAAATCACCGGCATTGAGTGCGTCGGGGTGGATCACCTGGAAAAAGAACGCGCAGGTGTGCTTCTCGCCATCCTCCGCCCAGCGATTGCGCAGGGTTGGCAACGAACCTCCGATGTAGCCGGCGACGATTTCATTGATGAGCGCGAGTCCATAGCCCTTGTGGGCGCCAAAGGGCAGCAACGATACGGCCTGGTTCGGGTCCGTCGTGGGATTCCCGTCCTTGTCGACCGCGGCGAGCGGCGGCAGCGTCTTGCCCTCGCGCTTGAGCTGCTGGACGCGTCCCATGGCAACCACGGACGTCGCCCAGTCGATGACGATCGGGAAGCCCACTTCCTTCGTTGTCGGGAAGCCCCAGGAATGGGGATTTGTCCCGAGCGTTGGAAACTTGCCTCCGAATGGAACGACCTCGGCGAGTGCCGCGGTGCAGTTGGTGTAGGCGATGTATCCGCGGCGGGCGGCATCCATCACGTAGCCGCCGCCCCAGAGGTAGTGAAAACCATTATCGACCGAGACCGTGCCGACGCCGTAGGTGTCGGCGAGCTTGATGGCGGCCTCCATCGCGCGGTAGGCCGTGGATTGACCGAGTTTGCGGTTCGCATTCCAGATCTTGGCGGCGGGAAAACGCGACGGCTTTTCCTCGATTTTCGCGCGCGGAACGCAGCCCTTGGATCCCGATCCAAACAGGTGGTCGAGATGCAGCGCCTTGAGCGCATTGTGCGTGCGGATGCCGTGACGCGAGGCCTCGGCACAGAAGCGCGCGCCTTCGGCTGCCTCTTCGGCATCGTAGCCACGATGCATGTAGGCGGCGGCGACAAGCGAGTTGTGACGCGATTCGGGGACGATGTGAAAGGTTTCCATGGAAAGGGAAAAGAATCGGGCTGAGACTACTCAGAGCAGGTTGGCCTGGGCAATCGGCTTCCTGCCGGCGAGGAAACGTGTCAGGTTTTCGACGGCACAGGATGCCTGACGCTGGACGCTCTCATGGGTGCGCGAGCCGATGTGAGGGGTAAGAATGACATTGGGCAGACCGAGCAGCGGATGGTCCGCGGGCGGCGGCTCCTGGTCGAGCACATCGGCCGCATAGGCGAGCAGGTGTTTTGACTTGAGCGCGGCGACCAGCGCGGAGAGTTCGATGATTTCGCCGCGCGCACAGTTCACGATGACGGCGTCCTTGCGCAGGAGGGGAAGGTTCTTTGCGTTCAGCAGGTGGCGAGTCTGGGGCGTCAGCTTGGTGTGCAGGGAAACGATGTCGGCCTGGCGGAGGGCGTCGTCGATCGTGTCGACACGCTGGATGTCATACCAGCGCGCAAAATCTTCGTCCCAGTAATTGCCATAGCCGATCAGCTTCAGGCCGAAGGCGCGGGCGCGCACGGCGACCTCCTTGCCGATGCGACCAAAACCGATGATCGCGAGCGTCTTTCCGCAGATCTCGTTTCCGGTGATGCGCGTCCAGCGGCCGGCGGCGACATGGTTGGCCTCGACCACAAGATTGCGCACGGCGGCGAGCATGAGCGCGAAGCAGTGTTCGGCGACCGTGGTGTGATTGACCCCGGGGGTGAACAGGACGGGAACCTTCAGGTCGGTGGCGGCTGCCACGTCGATCTTGTCCAGGCCGATTCCGTACTTGGAAATCACCCGGAGACGCGGAAGCGACTTCTGGATGACGGCACGCGTGAGGGCATCGTCACCGCACAGGTAGGCATCGAATTGCCCGGCCAGCTCAAGCATGCGCTTTTCCGGCAGCGGGCCGCGTTCGCGAACGACGTCGAATCCAGCTTTCGCCAGCATGTCGTGATGGATGCCAGGGGTGTCCTGAAAGGAGGTGGTCGTCAGAAGGACGCGAGTCATGGGAGGGAGTGTGAGCAGAGGAAGGGGGCAGGAATCTTGAAAGCCCAGTGATGGCGAACGTTCACCTTTCCGGCAATCTCCCAGTTGCCCGTGTGCGGTGACCGGTAAATCGGACCGGAAGGTCGGCAATTGGGTGGTGCATGCGAGGGTAGCACGACAGTCCCCGGGCGATCCCTGCCGTTAAAGTTGGTGCCTCAGGATTCTTCACGGATCCTGCATTCTGTCTGGCCAAGGATGGCATGCGGATTGAAGGTCAGGGTCATGCCACTTGACAGAGCCACCCGCAGATTGATTCAGCGCTTGGGCACCCGTGTGAACACGGGCGACGAGGCCCGTTTTCGTGCGTCTTTCGACGGAAGCAAGCTTTCGTTCCTGCCGGATGCGGTCATCAAGCCGCGAAGCGATCGCGACATTGCCGCCGTGCTCGCCCTCGCGAACGAGACCGGCATGCCGGTGACCGTGCGTGGGGGAGGCTCTTCGCTGACGGGGTCGGCTTCACCTTTGAGAAAGGGCTGGGTGCTTGATTTGTCGGGGTGGAAGAAACTGAAGGTGGACCCGGTTGCAGGCATTGCGCAGGCGCAGGCCGGCGTTATCGTGGCGGAACTGCATCGCCGTGTTGAGGAGCAGGGCTGGTTCTACCCGCCTGACCCGGCCTCGAAGGCCTATTGCACCATTGGTGGAAACATCGCCTGCAATGCCGGAGGCATGCACGGCGGCAAGTACGGAGTTACCCGTGATTTTGTCCTGGCGCTGAAAGGTTTCCTTCCGACCGGTGAGGCGGTGGAGTGGGGGCGCGACACCAAGAAATTTTCGGCGGGGTTCAATCTCCGCGACCTCTGGATAGGCAGCGAAGGGCTCTTGGGGGTTGTGACGGAGGCAACACTCAAACTCATCCCGTTGCCAGGGGCGCGATGGACCCTCCTCACGGCGTTCCCTGACGAGGTCAAGGCGCTCCGCGCGATCAAGGACCTGTTTGCGCAGCGCGTGCAGCCGGCGATCTGTGAGTTTCTCGACCGGTTCAGCGTGGCCTGCGCGGAAGGCGCGACCGGCCGGACGGTTTTCGAAGGGCAGGCGGGCAGGCCGGTCATCCTGCTTGAACTCGCGGGAACCTCCAGCGAGGTGGAGGACACCCGGTCGACGGTGCTCGCCTGGGCGCGGCGTCACGCGCTCGCCCACAAGGAGGCTGAAAATCGAGCGCAGGCGGAGGAGCTTTGGGAGGTTCGGCGCCGGTGTTCAGGAGCGATGTTCGAACTTGGCGACTCCAAGCTGAATGAGGATATCGTCGTCCCGATGCGAAGTTACGAAGCGTTTGCGCGGTTTCTTGAGAAACTGAGGCGTTCGTCCGGCCTGCCGATACCCACGTTTGGTCACCTGGCGGACGGAAACCTCCATGTGAACATCATGTACCATGCGGAAAACCGTGCCGAATACCTGCGGGCGGAGCGTGCCGTCGGCCAATTGATGAAGGCGGTGGTGAAGCTCGGCGGTGCGATTTCCGGCGAACATGGCATCGGCCTGGCCAAGACGCCCTTTCTGGCGTTTCAGCACTCGCCCGCCCAGATCAAGGCGATGCGTGCGGTCAAGGAGGCCTTGGACCCGAAGGGCATCCTCAACCCGGGCAAGATGTTCGAAATTTTCAAGGTTTGGGAACATCCGCGGGTGAAGGTACGGCTTCCGTGGGATCACAAATAAACCGGGCAGAAGGAGTTGGCCGCGAGCCCTGCAGATCGCCCGGGGCAGGGCTCATTTTTCCTTTGCGCGGTCCCTTCCCACCGTCTGAATCGAACGCTCTTTCATGCATCTCAAGGCCCTCAAGCTTCATGGGTTCAAGTCATTCGCGGATCCAACCACGCTTCGTTTCGAACCGGGCGTCACCGCCGTCGTGGGTCCCAATGGCTGCGGCAAGTCCAATATCGCGGACGCGATCCGCTGGGTCCTCGGCGAACAAAGCGCCAAGGCTTTGCGCGGCGGCAGGATGCAGGATGTCATTTTCGAGGGTGCCGATACGCGCAAACCCGCGCAGTTGTGCGAGGTGTCGTTGCTCCTGACTGACTGCGAGAAGCAGCTCGGCAGCGAATTTCATGAGATCGAGATCATGCGTCGCGTGCATCGCGATGGCCAGGGCGAGTATTTCTTCAATGGGCAGGCCTGCCGCCTGAAGGACATCCAGAAACTTTTTATGGATACCGGCATCGGCCGGACCTCCTACTCGATCATGGCGCAGGGCCAGATCGACCAGATCCTGTCGTCAAAGCCCGAGGAGCGCCGCGCGGTTTTCGAGGAGGCGGCGGGCATCACCAAGTACAAGTCGCAGCGCCGGGAGGCGATGCAGAAGCTGGCGTTGACCGACCAGAATCTGGCACGCGTGGCGGACGTGATTGGCGAGGTGTCACGGCAGATCGGTTCGTTGCGGAGGCAGGCGTCAAAGGCGCTGCGGTACAAGCGGCTCAGCTACCGGTTGCGACACCTTGCCCTTGCTCAGGCGGGTCACCAGCACGGCGAGGTCACGGCGGCCTTGAGCGGACTCGAGACGCAGGTGGTTTCGCTGCGGGCCGCGGCCGAGACGCGTCGCGTCGAGTTGCAGCAGCGCCAGTCCGCGCTCGAGGAGAAGCGGGTGGAACGTTCGCGTCTCAACCAGCGTGTGCAGGAGGCGCAGCAGGCGACCTACGATCTTCGCTCCGAAAAGGAGCAGGCTGAAAATCAGGCGAATCTCGCCCAGATCAAGCGCACCGGTTTGCTCGACCGGCTGGAGTCATCGCAGGACAACCTCGGTGAACTCGAAATGCAGTTGCGCGAACTGGCGACGCAGGTCGATTCGGGGGCGAGCGACAAGCAGATGCAGCTCACCCTTCTTGGAAGCTCGGACGACGTTTTCCAGCAGCGCAACCGTGACCTTGCGATTGTCGAGGGCGAATTGTCCAAGCACGAGCAGGAGCTCCAGCAGGCAAAGTTTCAGCTCCTTCAGCATGAAAGCACGGTTGCCCGCCTGCGGACAGACACAACCAGTTACGAAGTCGACCAGAAGACCAGCGCGCAGCGTCACGATGCGATGGCTCAGGAAATCGAAGGCATGCGTGCCCAGCAGAGCGCGGCGGCGGCTGCCCTTGCCGAGGTGGAGGCGCGGGTCGAGGAGGCAATGGTTGAAAAGTCGCGCGCGCACCAGGAGGTGAATGACGCGCAGCAGGAAATTTCCGATCTGACGAAGGAGTTTCGCGAGGCTCAGCGGAAACTCCAGGAGATCGATCGTGGCCTCGCCCAGCGCAGCGCGCGGCTGAAGCTTCTGCAGCAGCTTCAGGAAAAACTGGAAGGATTTGGCGAAGGCGCCAAGGCAGTGCTTCAGGGGCGGCTTGACGGCGCGCTCGCGGGGGCGAAGGCCACGCCCATCATGCAGGGGCTCGAGGTGAAGCCCGAGCATTCCAAGGCGGTCGAGGCACTGCTGGGATCGGCGGTCGAGGCAATAGCGGTTGCGGAGATCGGGACCGCGCAACGCATCCTCGCGCAGTTGGAAGGGGAGCAGATCGGAGCAGTGGTACTTCGTGTGGCCGAGGTTGCAGGGTCGCGGGAGGCGGGAGGACCTCCGCTTCCCCCGGGTTTGATGTCAGCGCGCGAGGCGCTCGGCAGCGTCGATGGAAATCATCCCGTACTCGCCTTGCTCGAGGCCTGCTACGTGGCGGATGATATCCATGCCTTCCTGGAATTCTGGAAGGCGAATCCGGGCTTTTCATTTCTTGCGGTGGCGACGCCGTCGGGAAATCTGGTCGATCAACGCGGCCTTGTTTATGGGGGACATCGCAAGAAATCGTCGAACAGCATCATGCAGCGCGAGGTCGATCTGCGCGAGACCGCCAAGGCGCTCGCGGATGACCAGCTTCAACACGACAACCAGAGGCAGGCGATCGAGGCGCTGCAGGCACGGCTGACGTTGAGTGAGGCGCGGTTGGAGCAGGCGCGGCAGGACATGCTGCTGGTGACACAGAGCGTGGCGGCCGTGCAGCAGGAGCAGCGCGGCGCTGCGAAGGCGTGTGAAGACCTTGGCAATCGTCTCTCGCGTCTCGAGCACGAGGTTTCCGCACTCGAACAGGCGCGCCATGAGGCGGACGCCCGTTTTGAAAAGGCCAGGCTCGGTCTGACCGAGGCAAACGCCTCCGCGGAGGCCCAGCGCGAACGCATTTCCGCGTTGGAGGTGAAGATCGTCGAGTTGCGCACGGGCCGGGATGTTAAACGCGAATCGCTCGCGCAGGCCCGTCTTGAACTCGCCGAACGCCGTCAGCGCGTGGAGGTGCTGGACCGGGGCCTTGCCGACATGGAGCGACGCAGCAGCCAGCTTTCCGAACTGCTGGTCCAGCGTCAGCAGGAGATCGAGGTCTGGACGGGTCAGGTTTCCGAACTCGATCAGGAGAGTGCGCGCCAGAAGGCGCGTGCGGGACAATTGGCGGAGACGCTGGTTGTTGCCCAGCAGCAGGTCGAACAGATCCGCGTGGAACTGGTCGCGATCGAGCAGTCGATCGGTGGCGTGGAGTCCGGCCAGTTTGAGATTCGAAACGAGGCGGATCGCGCTCAGGCCGAACTCAACCGCTGCGAAATCAAGCTCGCTGAAAGCCGTCAGAGGGCGTCCTTCATCGAGGAGGACGTGCAACGGGAATTCCAGGTGCGTGTGGGCAGCTACGACTGGCGCGCGCTGCTCTGGCGCTCGGAGGACGATCCACCGGACCTCAAGCAGCTCGATCTCGACGAGGATGAGGATGAAGGCAGCGCCCCGGCGCCAGATGGCGCCTCCGGGTCTTCGGAGGGTGATGCCTCAGTCGCAACCCCTGCACCCGCGCCGGTGAAACGCCGGAGGAAGAAGGGTCCCAGGCCGGATCCGACGGACGAGGATTTGAAGTCGCTGGAGACCACTGTCGACTGGACAGCGGTCAAGACGGAGATCGAGGGACTCCGGCAGCGCCTATCGTCCATGGGAGCCGTCAATCTTGTTGCGATCGAAGAATACTCCGAACTCAAGCAGCGCTACGATTTTCTCAAGACGCAGAACGACGATCTGACGAACTCCAAGGCGTCGCTGCTCGCGATGATCGACGAGATCAACCAGACTTCGCAGAAGCAGTTCTCGGTCACTTTCGAGCAGATCAAGAAGAACTTCGCGTATACCTTCCAGACCCTGTTCGGAGGAGGCGTGGCCAATCTCGAACTCATCCAGACAGAGGACATCCTTGAGAGCGGCATCGAAATCACCGCCCAGCCGCCGGGCACGAAACTCAAGAGCATCACGCTTCTTTCGGGTGGGCAGAAAACCCTGACTGCGGTCGCACTGCTCTTTGCGCTCTACATGGTGAAGCCGTCGCCCTTCTGTCTGCTCGACGAACTCGACGCCCCACTCGATGAGTCGAACATCGGGCGGTTCACGGATCTGCTGAAGAAGTTCGTGAACGAGTCCCAGTTCATCATCATAACGCACAACAAGCGCACGGTTTCGGCGGCGCAGGCCATCTACGGGGTCACGATGGAGGAGCGCGGCGTGTCGAAGACGGTCTCGATGCGGTTCAATCACCTCGTGGGCGAGCCCGAGGCCAATCCCGTGACGATTGCCGATGCGGTGCGCGGATCCCGTGCGAACGTGGACACGCCCGCGGAGGTAGGCGCGTAACGTTTCCGCGCGCAAGAGGCTTCCGACACGGCGAACTGGAGAAGAAACGAGGTGAGGCGGCATGGACCTTTGGACGGGAATCCGCCAGCTTCTGGGAATTGAAACACCGCTGCCGACAGGCGCGTGGGGCGAGCGAGCTGCCGCGGAGTGGTTGGAGCGCGAGCGCGGCTTCAGGATCGTTGCGCGCAACTGGCGCAGTCCGGGCGACCGTCGGGATGAACTCGACCTCGTCGCGATGGACGGGGCTGTGCTGGTTTTTCTGGAGGTGAAGACTCGGAGCGCACAGGCGCTGGTTTCCGGCTACCATGCCATCAATCGCCGAAAACGTGCCGTCTTGAAACGAGCCTGCGATGCCTACCTTCGCAGCCTCCGTCCATCCGAGCGCCCATCCCACTTCCGTTTCGATGTCGTCGAGGTGACTGCGGGAAATGGAGGCCAGCGTACCGCAACCATCTCCCATTTCGAAAACGTCCCGCTTTTCAGGCGCTACTACCGCCGCTAAATAAGTAGCCTGATTGAGCAAACCGCCGCAATGGCGGCCCGCTGTGAGTGTCCGAGTGGGAGATGAGTGGCGATTTGCGGAGCAATTTCACTCCCAAAATCAGGTAGGGTTGATTTTTCTTCAGATGCACTCTTGCTCGCTATCGCGAAAAATTCCCATGCGAAGCAAATCAATCGGGCTCGCCCTCCTGACATTGGGCATTGGTACCCTTGGGGCAGGAGCCGTTCCAGGAACAGTTGAATCACCGCGGCCAGCGTCCGTAGAGCGCATTGGTGCGGTGGAAATTCCGTTCGGATCCCATCCGGACTTCGATGTCGTGGCAGACGAAAAGAACCAGGTCATCCACATGGTTTTCCGGAACGGTGCGGGATTGTACTATCTTACAAAGCAGGATGGCTCCGCGTCATGGTCGGAGCCCGAAAGGATTGGCGAAGGCATTTCGCCCCGACTTGCAGTCGATGCCTCGGGGACACTGCATTTGGCGTATGCCGTGGGTAACTCAAAGCCTGCAACAGGCGAGGCAGTTCACTATCGTCGGCGCGGACCAAACGGATGGGAGCCTGCGACGGATATCTTTGGTCCCGCGGTTCCGGACAAGTTCAAGCATATGGCCCCACGGATTGCGGTCGACGGCGACGGTCACGTCCACATTATTGCGTGGAAGATCGTGCACGATCCGAAGAACTGGCGGGCTTTGTCCCGGTGTGCATATCGTCGGCTGCCTCAGGGTGCGTCCCAGTTTGAGCCGCCGCAGGAGTTTAACTATGGGCGTGACGGCGCCGAGGGCGGAGGGCTGCACGGGGAGTTGATCGTGGATCCGAAGGGGGATGTTCATTTGTTGATTGCGAGCTGGTTGAAAGTTTGGCGAGTCACGCACTTTTCGCGTGCACGCGACGGCACCTGGAGTTCATGGGTGCATCTTTATCGCGGAATGGCGTCCGATTTTGCGCTGTCGGGAGCTATCGATCGCGAAGGCGTTCTCCACGTGTCCGGCTTCATTGCGGAAGGGCGCATTCCCCGCTACTGGGCATACTTCAACAATCGCCGCGACCGGTCTGAAATGGATCTCGTCCACAAGGTCGATGAAGAGTGGGAGATTGGTACCGATCTGCTTTTGCGGCCAAACGGCGATCTATGGATCGTACGAGGGAACTGGCAGAATACGGGTGACATCGAACCTCTTCGCGGGCGGTTGATGCATTACTCGGCTGCCCGTGAGAGCTGGAGTGAACCGTGCGCGATTTCGCCACTGGGGCACCGCAATCTCGACCTGAAACATGGCCAGGTTCCGAAATTTGTGACCTACAAGGGCCAGATCAAATTGTTCTACGCGGAGGATGCTCCGGGTAGGGGATTCGGATTGTTTGTGCAGACATTCGATCCCTGATTTGATCGGCAGCAAGCGTGCCTGCTGCCTCTTTGGAGAGACAATGCGTTGAGGCACTACTGCGCGCTGCGCAACAGGATCGATCCGTCTGGGCGCCTCTCGGCTTTCACCGAATAGATTGTCTCGATCGCCGTCACGAATCCCTCGACGTCGCTCGCAGGCAGTTGGCCCCCCAGGCGGGCGGTCGCAAGAGACGGGGCGATTTCGATCGTGCGCCCTGTGGCGCGGGAGAAGCGGGCCGCCAATTCGCCAAGGCTCGCGCCCGCCAGTTCAAACATGGGCTCGTTCCATGCGAGTTCACTGTGAATTTCGCTGCGCGACGCGGGTTCCACCGTGACACGGTTTTCGTCGCCGTAGGGCCGCACCGACGCGCGATGCCCGGCGGTCACGACGGCAGACGTGGCCGATTCGGATGAATTCGGCGTGAGGCTATCGTCTGCCTGCGACGGATTGACGTGCACGGTGCCCTCCGTGACGAGTACTTCGATTGCCTTCGGCTCAAAACGTATGGCGAACGACGTCCCCACCACCCTGATCTGGGTGCTGCCTACATCGACAATGAAGGGTCGATCACGGTTTGGTGTGACCGCAAAATACGATTCACCCCGCAACATTTGGACGCGACGCTCGTTCTTCGAGAAGTGCACGTCGATCTCGGCGTCCCCTCGCAGGCTCACTATCGTACCATCTTCGAGCGTGCGCGTGTGCGACACAGGTTTGGGTGCCTGCGCGATCTTGGATTCGTGCAGATCCCCGACAGGGATCCGTGCTTGCGGAAGGAGAAATATCCCGATCACAACCGCCGCGGCAGCCAGCAGGGCAATGGCCGCCCATGGTCCCCGGGAAGCCGCACTCGGGGAATCAGTTGCGGGCAGCTGTCGCATCGCCGCTCCTATTGCGCGCGTAGTTTGCCACAGGCTCCGGGCGCGCTGGTACTCGGCCCGATGCCTTGGATCAGCCCCGAGCCAGATGTTGAGCTCGCGTTGCTCTTCCTCGGTCAGGGCGCGATCCTGGCGCACGATCCATCGCGAGGCTGCCTCTCGAATGTCGTCCTCTGGTTCAAATGATGAGCGCAGCGGTTTGCTCATGTCTTGTCCTCCTTCTCACGCAGTGCACCGTGTGCGGCGAAGTAGTCCCGGCAACGATGGAGTGCCTTCGTAAGCTGCGATTCCACAGTATGCTCGGCGATACCGAGTCGGGCGGCGATCTCGCGTTGCGAGAGATTTTCGAACTGGCGTAGGATAAACACGGTGCGACAACGATCCGGCAGGGTCTGGATCGCCTCGGTCAGGAGTTCGACCTCCTGTCGTCGGCTTGCGATCTCGTCCGCACCGGGTGTATCATCCAAGACGCTCACATATTCGTTTTCCGTTACGGGTTCCAGGCGGGCCGTGCCGCGTCGCCGGAAAAGATCATGTGCAGCGTTGCGCGCCATTGTGAACAGCAGCCCTCGTGTCGAGCGTACACGACCGGCTTCTCTCATCCGGAGCAGCCGTCGGTAGCTTTCCTGCACGAGGTCATCGACATCCGAAACCCGCGCAACACCGAGCAGATAGTGGCGCAGCGTGCTCTCGTGTGGCTGCACCTCACGGCAAAACCAGGTGGATGTCTCTGAATCTTGAGGAGGCATTTCGGGGCGGAAAGAGGGCGTTTTGCAACGGTCATCGGTCCTACCTGTCCTGGCAAGACTGCACCCCGGAAAAAATCAACATTTCTTCGGATGGTGCGTAGCGGAAGATCCCTGCGATAACGACGTACTTCACAAAGCACGTGGCAATTTCCCGCCTTTCCCTCGTTTCATGTCGGCTTGCGCTCCGGTCGGTCTCGCGTATAGCACTGCCGTGCCGAGCGAGAATTCGCAGGCAACCGGCATGCGTATCCTTCGCTTCATTGCCTTCTGTTGTGTTGCCGTCGCACATCTTGCGAGCGCCGCAGCACGCCCGTCTGGCCAGTCGCGGGCGTTTCAGATTCCTGCTGGGGATGCGGCGGATACGCTGGAGCAATTCTCCAGGCAAGCTGGCATGCCGCTTGTCTACGTTCTCGAACAGGTACGGGAGATTCGCACTGCAGCGATCTCTGATACGCTGCCTCCGCGAGCCGCGCTTGAGCGCATGGTCGCCGCCACGCCACTGGTTGTACTCAAGGATGCGCGGACAGGCACCCTGATGCTGAAACTGCGCTCTCGTCCCCATTCCGAATCGCCTGCCAATCCAAGTTCCACCTCTACAGACAGCATGACTTCCGTTCGTCCCCTTTCCTCAGCCACCTGGCTATCCGCACTCGCGGCCCTTGTTGCCGCCCCTTTGTCTGCGCAAACGGTCCCCGAAAAGGAATCCGTCATCACACTTTCCTCCTTTGAGGTCACTTCCGACCGCGATGTCGGCTACACCGCCTCCAGCGCGCTCGCGGGCGGGCGCATCGATGCTCCGCTCAAGGAAACGCCTTCCGCGGTCACAATCATGACGCGAGAATTTCTCGACGATATCGCCGCCACCAGTTTTTCCTCCGCTGCTGAATGGGCGCCCAATGCCATTCCCGTTGGTGATACTGGGGGGGGCGCAAGCGGTGAGCACAATGTCAACATGCGCGGTCTCGGCTCGAGCTTCCCCAGCCGGAACTATTTCCGCTGGTACGTCTCCAGCGACAGTTATTCCACGGAGCGTCTCGAATTTGCCCGCGGTCCAAACGCCATCCTCTTCGGTGATGCCAATCCCGGTGGCGTCAATACCACCTGGTCAAAGCAGGCCTTGTTTGTTCCCAAGCGCAGCCTCCAGATTCGCGCTGACTCCTGGGGTGGCTACCGCGCATCCCTCGATCTCAACCAGCCGGTTGGCGACCGCCTTGCCGTTCGCATCAACATTCTCCACGACCGCCTGGGCGGCTGGCGCGACTACGATGACGCGCAACGTGACGGTCGTCACATCGCGGCGACTTTTCGCGTGTCGCGCAACACCCAGATCCGGGCCGAATACGAACAGGGGCGCTACCTTCGCTATGCCTTTGCACAGAGTTTCACGGATCAAAGTTCCAACTGGAATCGGACGACCATTTACAACGGTGTGACCGCGCCGTCCACTTCCGGCACCGGCGTCGCGCGGCTTAACGGCACTGCCAGCAACGACTATCTCGTCTGGGATCCGAACGTTGGCCAGGTCGTCAACTGGCGCGGCTTCTATCAGTCAACCGGCACGGGCCTTACCCTGCTTCCGGAGGGCCGTCCAATCACCAACTTTCCCTCACTCCCAAGTCTTGAGTACAGCCAACAGCCGCCAGATGCCTTTGTCGCCGCCAAGTACAAGACTTGGACCATTTACGCTGAGCACCAGTTTAAGGGCGGAGTTATCGCCCAGCTTGCCTACAATTACCAACAGCAGACCCGCAGGGGCAATGTCCGCATGTGGAATGTTCACCGGATCGACGTGAACACGATGCGCCCCAGTGCCAAGGGCGGGCTCGAGCCCAATCCCAACTTCGGCAAGGTTTTTACCGACGTTAATACGAATCTCCTCGATCGCCCCAATCGCCTTGGCGATCTCCGCCTGAGCCTCGCCCACCGCGCTCAGTTCAAGTGGCTGCGTCACAGCCTCAGTTTCATCAGCGGATTTCGCACGGATGAGTATCATCCCACCGACTATCGTGTAGGCCGCGTCAATAACGCGGCTGTTCCCAACGGCAACGCTGCCGCGAATGTACTCATGGTCCGGCAGTACTGGGATGCTCCCCGCAATCCGCAGATGTTTGACCAGCTGACTTCGAATGGAGGTGATTACCGATGGATCAAGATCAACGACGACACGGAGCGACAGGAACTCTTTTACAGCCAGATTGCCTCCGCGTTGTCCCTTTTTGATGGCAAGCTGTCGGTGCTGCTGGGATATCGCTATGACGACTATCACCGCGAAACCTGGGGTGGCATCGGCACCAATCCGGACGGCACGCCCATCATCGGCGCTTCAGGTGGACCCGGCACCATTGACACCACTGATTTTAGTCTTGGCACGTACTCGGCCGGCGCCGTCTGGTTTCCTGTCCCTTGGGTGGGGCCCTACGTCAACTATTCCCAAGGATTCAATGCCCCAGGCTACGGTGACAATCGCATCGATGGCACTCCCATAGAAAACTCTTCCAACGAGGGGGTGGACCTTGGATTGAAACTTGAATTGTTCGGAGGCAAGGTGTCGGGCAGCATCGGTTACTACTTCACCGAGCAGGTCGATCGTCCGCGTGCTGGCGACAATCTTACCGACATCAACCTGATCTGGACCGATCTCAGTAAACCGGAGCGTACCCTAAGCGGGTATCGCGACACCGAGAGCTACAAGGGACACGGCCTTGAAATCGACCTCACGGCGAACCTGACCCGCAACTGGCGACTGATGTTCAATTATGCGCGTCCTGAGACCGAACAATCGAACATCGGCGAAGGACTCCGTGGCTACTACGATGCCAACATCGCCGAATGGCGCGCCGGTGCCAACAATCCCGCCATTCCGAATAGTGCGGCGATTGCCCAGAATATCCTCGATATCGAAAGCACGCTGCAGGGCTACACGGACGGGCGCCGGCTAAACAACACTCCTGACTACACCGCAAACGCCTATACGACCTACTCCTTTCGCGATGGATGGCTGAAGGGCTTCGCGGTTGGCGGCGGCGCGAATTTCCGCGGTCGCCAACTCATCGGCAACCGCCGGAACCTGCCCTTCGACTACCTCTATTCGAATTCCTATGTGCTTGTATCGAGCCACGTGAGCTTCACCCACCTCCTAGGCAAGGTCCGTACGCGGTACCAGCTCAATGTGTCCAATCTTCTCAACGACCGCGACGTGGTCTTCACCAACTACTCCTTCAATGCCGGGCTCGGAACCGAGGTGCCCAACGCATTCCGTCACCAGGCACCACGCCGCTATATGCTCACAGTGACATTCGATTTGTAACCACTTCCATAGTCGGTGGACGAAGCACGACTCGCAGAAGATAGTCTTCGGGTACTACGAGATCCTTTCGGGTGGCTGACCTCCTCGGCGTCAGCCACCCGTTTCATGCAAACGGACTCAAGGAGCAAAACAGAGATATCTCGACGGAGTGAGGAGTTCAGGAGATTTCGATCGTCAGCGTCGAGATGGCAAGGAATGCATTCACCTCCAGCCAAGACCTGGGGCAACGTGGGTGAGGATGGATTCCATGACGTGCACGTTGTAGGCCACGCCGAGTTGATTGGGGATTGTGAGCAGGAGTGTGTCTGCCTCGGCAATGGCCTCGTCCTTTCGCAGTTGTTCGATCAAGACGTCCGGCTCCGCCGCGTAACTTCTTCCAAAGACGGCGCGGGTCGTGGCATCGAGGAAGCCAATCTGATCCGTGGGCTCTTCATCCTGACCGAAATAGGCACGGTCGCGGTCGTTCATCAGGGCAAAGATGCTGCGGCTCACGGACACACGGGGAACGCGTGCGTGACCAGCCTCCGCCCAGGCTGCGCGAAACGCCCGGATTTGTGCGGCTTGCTGGATATGCAGGGGCTCGCCGGTTTCGTCGAACTTCAACGTCGAACTCTGCAGATTCATGCCCTGTTTCGCCGCCCAGACGGCCGTCGCGTTCGTTGCGGAGCCCCACCAGATCCGCTCCCGCAATCCTGCCGAATAGGGTTCAAGCCGCAGGAGCCCCGGAGGGTTGGGAAACATCGGACGCGGATTGGGCGTCGCGAATCCTTTTCCCCGGAGGAGTTCCAGAAAGGTTTCGGCGTGGCGCCGTCCCATCGCGGCATCGTCCTCTCCGGTCTTGGGCTGATGTCCAAAGTGACGCCATCCGTCGATCACCTGCTCCGGTGAACCGCGACTGATGCCGAGCTGCAGGCGGGAGCCTGCGATGAGATCCGCAGCGCCGGCGTCCTCCGCCATGTAGTACGGATTCTCGTAGCGCATGTCGATGACCGCGGTTCCGATCTCGATCTTCCTGGTTCTAGCGCCGACGGCAGCCAGCAGCGGAAAGGGGGAGCCGAGCTGTCGCGCAAAATGATGAACGCGAAAATAGGCTCCGTCCATCCCGAGTCGCTCGGCCTCAACCGCCAGGTCGATCGACTGAAGCAGCACATCCGAGGCCGAGCGTGCCTGTGATTGCGGTGAAGGCGTCCAATGACCAAAGGACAGAAATCCAATCTTCTTCATGGGCGCAAGAGGTAGTCATCGTAGAAAAATTGGCAAAGCGAAGCGTGTAAGATACTGAAAAATAATTTGATGCGAAACAACGAGCAACGGTTCCGGCGCTGCGACGACCGTCAGGATGCGGGTGACTTCGTGCCCGCCTCCTGCGCAAACCAGTCAACCTTGCGGGTGAAGAACATGATGGAAGCGAGCACGACGAAGAGCGTTGCCGTCCCTGCGAGCAGCGCGAAGTCCTCCATGCGCAGGACCACGTAGAGCACGCTGTGCACCACGAGCAGGAGCGCGGCGATCGAGGTTGCCCGGGCATGGCTTTGGAGGATGGAAATACTGTAGCAGACAATGAGGAGGGACGACGCTGCAGCAGCCGTGACGTAGGCAGGCCCAGGCGGCATCCATTCACCGAGCGTCAGCAGGGCAAGGTAGAAGAGGCAGAGCGCGGCCCCTACAAGGATGTAGTGCACCGCGTGAAGTCGGAGTCCTGCGAGCGTCTCGAACAGGAAAAATGCCGCAAACACCAGAGTCAGCACCAACGCGCTGTGTTTCAGTGCGCGTTCGACCATCCGGTAACCTTCGGCTGCCGCACGAGCCGGGTTGTAGGTGGTGTTCGTCGCTCTTTCCTGATGGAAAATGGCCTCACTCTGACGCGCGTAGGCTGCCTCGCGATTGCGACTCCTCTCCTGCCGCAGTTGGTTGATGAGGCCCAACGGGAACTGAAGCAGCAGCACCAGCCCGGCAATGAAGAGGAGCTTGAGCGTCACGGTGTTGCGTCGGATCGGCGGAGGCGAAACACGATTCTGGCTGGAAGGATTTGGGATCGGCGGAGGAAGTGCGTTTTCCATGCCCACACTTTGACCGGGCTGTGTGAAGGCAATGTGAAGCGGGAGTGAATTCTCCGGGAAATCTCAGATCGCGTCTGAGATGCCTCCCGACTCGTGGGCGTTTCGAGGCGTAGGGTTGTCGATCACGTACCGACCGGCACCCAGAAGATCGCCCGGACGCCTCCTCCTTCGCGGTTCTCCAGCGTGGCATCCCCGCCGTGGAGATGCGCAATCTCCCGTACCAGCGCCAGGCCGAGTCCCGTGCTCTTCTTTTCAGTGCCCGGTCGAGGCAGGGAATAAAAGCGTTCGAACACCCGCGGCAACGCGTAGATCGGAACTCCGGCTCCACGATCGTCGACCGTGAAAAACACTTTCTGCTCACGCGCCTGCACCGTCAGCAAGATCTCGCTTCCCGGAGGCGAAAATTCGATCGCGTTCTGCAGCAGGTTCACCAACGCCTCGCGCAACAGCACGGTTTCTCCCCGCACAAGCGTGTCGCTTTCGTCGGCGATCCTTAGCACGATGCCGTGTGCGGATGCGACAGGACGGACAACTTCGGCGGCCTCGGCAGCAAGGCTTGCGGACGCAACGGTCTCCGTCTGGCGGAGCCGTTTTCGGGCTTCCAGCGACGACAATTCCAGCAGACGGTCGATGATCCGTTGAATGCGCGCCGCCTCGGTGCGGATGTTGAGCAGAAACTTCGCACGCTGCTCCTCGGGCATGGGCTCATCGAGCAGCTCCGCGGCGCCGCGAATCGCGGCAAGCGGCGCCTTCACCTCGTGAGCGAGGGATTGGGTGTAGCGTTCAACATGTTGCCTTCCCTCGAGCGCGTCACGCATCTCCTCGAAGGCCTGGCTTAACGTCGCGATTTCCCGCGCCCGGGACTTGATCGGCACCGTAGGCCGTCCGTCGCGAATATCGCGTACGTGGGCGGTCAGGCGCTCAAGCGAATGCGTCAGGCGAGTGGCGATCCACCAGCCGGCCATGACCATGATCAAGGCCACGCCTCCGGTGTAGAACACGAGCCGCCAGCGCGCCTCGCGCACGCCTTCGTTCACGGTTGCCAGCCTGCGCCCGACTCCGACCCAACCGACGAGATGTCCGTCGCTGCGAACCGCGGCAACCACGCGCAGCTCTCCATCCACGACCGCCACGTTGGCTTGTGTGTAGTTCTCTGAAGCCCGACGCCCACCGCCGAACATGGTCCATTGATAGGTCGCTCCCTTGTCGCGTGCAGCCGAATCAAAGAGCACGAGACCCTCGCGATCGCAGGCGAAGGTGCGCAACAAGTCCGACTCGCGGGGCAGCGTGACGAGTTTGCGTGTCCAGTCTTCGCCGGGCGTCAGGGGGGTGGAAAACGCCGCCAGGTAGGCAGCAGTGTCGCCCATGGTGCGCCGCATAGACTCGACGTAGCGAAGGCGGACGTCGCGAAGGACCAGGGACATGACCACCACCAATCCCGCCGCTGAGGCGACCACATAGACTCCGAAGATGGCGGTACGGATTCTCACGAGTCGCGAAGCGAATAACCCAGCCCACGGTGTGTCAGGATCGGGTCGGCATCGGGTGCGGCCAGGCGCAGTTTGGCGCGGACCGTCTTGATGTGTGCGTCCACCGTACGATCGAGTGCTGCGCCAGGGTCCTCCCAAGCCGTGGCCATCAACTGTTCGCGGCTGAACACCCTGCCCGGCGTGGCCAGCAGTGCGGCGAGCAGCCGGTATTCGTTGCGGGTGAGATCGAGTGGCTGACCGTGGAAAGTGATGCGGCATCTGCCTTCGTCGTGCGTCCATCCCGCCGGTGTCGCCGGGGACTTTGTGCCACCATTGCCGCTGGTGCGGCGCAGCACGGCGCGCACGCGGGCGGTGAGCTCACGGGGACTGAAGGGTTTGGCCACGTAGTCATCGGCACCGAGTTCGAGGCCGACGATACGGTCGACCTCGCCGCTGCGTGCCGTCAGAAAGATCACAGGCACCTCATGTCGCTTGCGCATCTCGCGGCAGACATCGAAGCCGCTTTGGTCCGGAAGTCCGACGTCGAGTACCACGAGGGCTACCGGCTGCGTGTCGAGTATGGCGAGTGCATCGCGTCCCGTGCGTTTCCATACGGGAATGAATCCCTCCGTCTGCAGCGCGTAGGTGATCGTCTCGGCGATCGAAGCCTCGTCTTCCACCACCAGGATTGTTTGTCGCGGGGCCGACATGGGGCGTGTTTGCCAGCCGTCACCCGGGCTTGCAAGCATCCGGAGTTGGCGGAATCACGAGGGTCAGCCGCGGTCGACCCAGCCTGCCAGGAGAGGCGACAAGGGGCAGCGTTCGCGAGTGTTAGCCGAGATGCAGACATGCTCGGTCCGCACGCGGGCTGCTGTCTTGCGCGGAGGGCCGATCCTTGCGATCTCAAAGGCCAGCGCGAAGCCGTGCTCGCTGATCCGGGTCGGACTTACGGAGATTTCAATTCGATCGCCCGCAAACAAGGGGCGCAGGTAGTCCGCCTCGCTGCGCACGATGGGGACCGTGAGGCCGTCGGAGGCGGCGAAGTAGGCTTTCAGGTCGATCCCTGCTGCAAGCAGGGCAGCCTCATAGGCCTCATGACAGATGGAGAGCGTGCGGGGAAAGTAGACGACACCGGCGGCGTCGGTGTCGGCCAGCCGGATGGTTCGGGCGTGGATGAACGGCATGGGGTGATCTGGCCACCGCCCTAGTGATTGGCAAGCGCGCCGTGACAACTGCGGGGCGAACGGTTTATCTGATGGCATGACGAAAAAGGAAATCGCGGACATCCTGGATGAGATTGCCGTTCTGTTGGAGCTGAAGGAGGAGAATCCCTTCAAGGTTCGTGCCTACCAGACGGGAGCACGCGCGGTGGAGGGCATCGAGGAATCCGAACTGGGCAGGTTGATCGCCGAGGAACGCCTGGGTTCGATCAAGGGGATCGGTGATGCGCTCGTGCAGAAAATCACCGAGCTGCACAACACCGGACGATTGGAGTTCTTTGAACGGCTTAAGGCTTCGATTGAACCCGGGCTTGTTGAATTGCTTCAGATTCCGGGCTTGGGCCCCAAGAAGATCATCGCTCTGCACGGCCAGCTTGGCGTCAACAGCATCGCCTCGCTGACGGAAGTTTGCCGTTCGGGAAAGGTTGCGGCCCTGAAGGGCTTCGGGGAGAAATCGCAGCAGAAAATTCTCGAGGGCATAGCGAACCGCGAGGCGTATGGTCGACGGCATCTATGGTGGGACGCCAATGAGGTGGCGATGCCGATCCTTGAGGGCCTGCGCGCGTTGCCTGAGGTGCTTTCCGCGGAGTCCGCTGGCAGCCTTCGACGCGGCCTGGAGACGGTGGGTGACTTGGATTTCATTGTGGCAGCGGAGACGGTTGAACCCGTGGTCGACTGGTTCTGCTCCATGCCCTGTGTAAAGGAAGTGACCGCGCGCGGTGATACGAAGGCCAGCGTTCGATTCTCGAGCGGACTCCAGGCCGACCTCCGGCTTGTGCCGAAAGAACAGTTTGCCTTTGCGCTGCATCATTTCACGGGATCAAAGGATCACAATGTGCAGATGCGCCAGCGGGCGCTCGCTCACGGCATGAGCCTGAGTGAGTGGGGATTGGTCCCTTCCGAGGGTGAGGGCACGGTGAAGGTCAAGGCTGGACATGGCGCCGTGTTGCGCGCGCATGGTGTGATTGATTCCGAAAAGAAACTGTTTGCCGCGCTCGGGCTGAGATTCATTCCGCCGGAATTGCGTGAAGGTCTGGGCGAGATTGAGCAGGCGGAATCGAAGGATCTCCCGGCTCTTGTAGAATTGAGCGAACTGAAGGGTGCGTTCCACAATCACACCACGGCTTCAGACGGACGGAATACGCTGATGGAAATGGTGGCGGCCGCGCAGGCGCTGGGATGGGAGTATCTTGGCATCGCGGACCACTCGAAGAGCAGTTTTCAGGCGAACGGTCTGAATGAGGAACGGCTTCATGAGCAGGTGAATGAGATCAGGGCGCTCAACGCCTCCGCGCGGTTTCGCACCCATGTGTTCGCGGGATCGGAGGTCGACATCCTGCCGGATGGGCGGCTCGATTTTGCAGATGAGATTCTGCGGACTCTCGACTACGTCGTCGCCTCGGTGCACAATGCGTTTGCGCAGAGCGAGGAGGTCATGACCGCGCGCATCATCCGCGCGATCGAGAATCCCTGGACGACCATGATCGGACATCTCACCGGACGGCTCCTGCTTCAGCGCGACGGCTATCAGGTCAATGTGCCCAAGGTGATCGATGCGGCTGTGGCGAACGACGTCATCCTTGAAATCAATGCGCATCCGAGTCGGCTCGACATGGATTGGCGGCACTGGAGGAAGGCTGCGGAGAAGGGTCTGCTCTGTGCGATCAATCCCGATGCGCATGAGACGGAAACGCTGGTGCACGTGCGAGCGGGTGTGCTGACCGCCCGCAAGGGCTGGCTGACGCGCGAAAGGATTCTCAATGCGCGGCCCCTTGGGGAGGTTTCAGCCTATTTCGAAAATCGTCGCGAAGCTCGATCAGCGCGTCGTTGAGACGCTGTCGGGGCGCTCATCGCGCGGCAACGTTCTCGGTAGTGGTATTGAGGGAGGCCATGCCGCTGGATGCGCGACGATTCTTTTTTGCGAACCAATCCTTGAGAACGGCATGGGCGACCGGCACGGCGTAGCGGCTTCCGGCAAACTCCTCATTGGGGGTGTCACCCTCGACCACGACTGCGATGGCGATCTGCGGATTCTCCACGGGTGCAAAACAGACGAACCAGGCCAGATTCAGTTTGCCCTTGCGGGTCATTACCTGAGCGGTGCCCGTTTTCCCCGCGATGGCCAGTCCCTCGATCTTGAGGAGGCCGCTCAGGATCTTTCCGGTTCCGGTCTGTACACATTGCTGCATGCCTTGAAGGACGGCCTGATAGAGGGGAGTTGGCAGATTGATCGGAGCCGAGCGGATTCGCGGGCGCCCCGGCTGGTGAATCAAGGTGGGTTTCGTCTCCGTTTCTCCGCGCGCGAGGGATGCCACGAAGCAGGCCATCTGCAGCGGAGTCACGCCGAGAAATCCCTGGCCGATGGCAAAGTTGGCGGTGTCGCCATCGAACCATTTCTCGTCTCGCGTGCGCAGTTTCCAGGCCGGGTCCGGCACCAGCATGCCGGTGGTCTCAAAGGGCAGCTCGATGCCGGAGGGTGAGTCGAGATTGAAGCGTCGCGCCTCATCGGCGATCGCCTGCGCGCCCATGGCGATGCCGCGATCGTAGAAAAAGACATTGCAGGATTTTTCGATGGCTTCCCTCAGTTTCAGCGGACCGTGCTGATGACCATCGTGGCATGGGAACGGACGACGTCCGACCATCAGTGCACCCTGGCAATCGACGACGGTGTCGAGCGTGATGGCGCCGGATCTCAGGCCGGCGAGCGCAGTGATGAGCTTGAAAGTCGAGCCTGGCGGATAGACTCCCTGAACTGCGCGATTGAGCCAGCCGCCGGATTCCTCGATTTTCTTGTAGTTTTCCGAACTGATGCGTGGAGTCGTGTCGGTGAGATTGAAATCGGGCTTGCTCGCGAGTGCGAGCACTTCGCCGGTGCCGATGTCGATGGCGACCGCGGCGCCGGCGAGTTCGTTCATCGCTAGTTGGTTTTCCGCCGCGAGTTGAAGATCGATGTCGAGGCTGGTGACCAGATTCGAGCCCTGCATGGGGAGCAGTTTTCGCAGGGGAGGATTCACGCGGTAGCCGGCCGGATCCACACGATAGATGACTCCTCCGGCCTGCCCCTGGAGTCTGTCGTCAAAGCGACGCTCAAGGCCGGTGCGGCCGACGCTTTCCTTCATGGGAAACGTCTTCAACTCATCCCCGGGGAAATTCGCGAGATCGGCGTCGCTGACCTCAACCGAGCTGACGTAGCCAATGCTGTGTGCAGCTGCGGAACCGTAGGGATAGTAGCGCTTGGTAGAGGTGTAGATCTGCAGCGGTGAGCTGACCGGCAGTTGTTCGATGAGCTTCGCGTAGTCGTTTGGAGTCAGGTCATCGACCAGCACGAAGGGCAGCAGGAGCCGCTGGTTGAAGTGACGCTGGAGTTCCTTTGAATCGAGCGTCGTGCCGGTGCCGAGCGTCCGGTTCACCTGCCTCAGGTAGCGCTCGACAACCGTGTAACGGGCGACCTGTTCCATCTGGCTGGCGGAGACGAGATCGCGATCGTCGCTCTCGCGGTAGGCCTTCCGGATTTTTCGGTATTCCTTCAGGAATTCTCCGCGCAATTCCACGAGGTTGAGAGTGACGGCGAAGCGGGGCAGGTTGCCGACGAGAAGTCGTCCCTCGCGATCATAGATGTTGCCTCGAGAACCCGGCATCAGCACGCGGCGCTGGTTCTGGATTCGCTCGATGTCATGATAGGCGTCCGTCTTGAAGAGCTGCTGGTAGGCGAGCCCGCCACCGAGGACGAGAAGCAGGGCGGCAATTCCGAAGTAGAAAAGAATCAGGCGAGGATCGTAACCCTTGTGGGACTCGACCAGACTGCCGGTGCGCTCCGCGTTTCGTTCCTTCATGCCTGCTTTCCTTATCACATTCCGGGTTGATCGAGGTGCAAGTCGACGCCCGCAATTTCCATGCAGCGTTCCTGCAGGCGGAGGAACCAGGGTCCCGCCAGCACGAGTGCAACCTGGGAGAACAGCAAATCTGCCAGAAGGCGCGGCCATGGATTGACGCCAGTGGGAAGGTCATGGATTGCGACGAAGGACACGCCAAAAAAGATGCCGAGATTGGCGAGCAGGCCGATGACGATCGGAAACAGCGTTTCGTCCCTCGGGACGCGGCTTCGGAATCGGAAGACAATCATGTGTGCGGTTGCGAACAGCAGGGCGTGGCAGCCAAACCACAGGGGAGAGGTGGCATCGTACAGCAGGCCGGTGGCAAAGGTGGTGAGCAGGCCCTCGTTTCGGTTCAGTCTCAGCGCGGAAAAGACCACGCAGAGACCCCCGAGAAAGAGCGAGGCGTGGAGGCTCGAGAGGTAGTGGTTGATCTGCGCGGAGGTCACCCAAAGGAGAAAGAGTGTGGCGAAAAGTGTCAGCGAGCGACGCATGGCGATGGATGGCGCAACTCAGTATCCGGCCGGTTTCACGGGGACGAGAATGGTTGCCTCGCTGATTTCGGACAGACGCGAATCGAGTCGCACATCGCCGGTCTTGAACAGGCCGTCGCCGCTTCCTTCGAGTCGGACAAGCGAGCCGATGGCTAGACCGGGTGGAAACACGCCACCGAGTCCCGAGGTGACAATCCGTTTGGGTGCGGTGAGTGATGCAAGGATGTCGAGGGGCACGTATTCGGCGATTCCCTTGGCTGGTCCGAGCGTGGGATTCTCGCCCCCTTGGTAGCTGATGGGGCGCGAATCGCCCTCGATGGTTGCCGCGAGGCGAAATCCGGGGCTGCTGATCATTTCCACTTCGCACGTGTACAGTCCGACTTTTGACACTCTTCCCACCACGCCGCCGGTGAAGATGACCGGTGAACCCTCGGTAATTCCGAAATTGCGGCCCTTGCGCAGCGTGAGTCGCTGCCACCAGCCGTTGAAATCCCGCCGCGCGACGCGCGCGACTTCGCTTCGGTGTTCGGGAAACGCGGGAAGTTTGAGGACGGACTCCAGGCGTTCGACCTCGCGGTGCAGCGTTGCGTTCTGCTGCAGGGTCATTTCGTAGCTCGCATTCAGACGGGCGAGATCTCTGCCGGCCGCAATCAAATCGTTTGTCGATCGGGTGCGAAGCGCCCAATAGTCCTGAAGGTCGCGCACATAGGATGCCGTGAGGTCAACCGGCGCCTGCATCTCAAAAAAGCTGATGCGCATGGCTCGTTTCACGAACAGGGGGAGCATCAGCCAGACGGCAAAGACGACGGCGAGAGTGAGGAATGGCCGGCGTTGGAAAATGCGGTGAGGAAGCACGTCGGAAGCGGCTCGTCGGAAGGTGTTGAATTCAGTCCGGGTGCCGTCCTATCCGGGCAGGGCAGGCGCCATCGAGGCCGTGCCGGGCGCGCGGCTCGGACAAAGAGTTAGACGTTTGAAATGACCCAATTGAGATCGTTGAGAACGGCACCGGTGCCATTCGCAACCGCCGACAGGGGATCCTCGGCCACGGTGATGGGAAGGCCTGTCTTTTCGCTCAGGAGGCGGTCGATGCCACGGATCAGCGAACCGCCTCCCGCCATAACGAAGCCGCGGTCAACAAGGTCTGCGGAGAGTTCCGGCGGGCAGCGCTCAAGGGTGGTGCGGACTGCGTCGACGATCGCTGCAATGGTATCACTCAACGCCTCGCGGATTTCCTGTGAAGTGATGTGGATGGTCTTTGGGAGTCCTGCCACGGAGTCGCGTCCCTTGACCTCCATGGTCAGTTCCTCGTCGAGGGGATAGGCGGAACCGACGCGCACCTTGATCTCTTCGGCCGTGCGCTCTCCGATCAGGAGATTGTAGGCGCGTTTCATGTAGTTGATGATGGCGCTGTCCAACTCGTCGCCCGCGACGCGGATCGATTTGGAAAACACAATGCCCGAGAGGGAGATGATGGCGATTTCCGTGGTGCCTCCGCCGATATCCACGATCATGTTCGCCGCGGGCTCGTCGATCGGCAGACCGACGCCGATCGCGGCCGCCATCGGTTCAGGGATCGTGATGACATCGCGCGCACCGGCCCTGGTGGCGGAATCCTTCACGGCGCGTTTTTCCACCTCGGTGATGCCGGAGGGGATGGCGATCACGACCCTCGGCGCGACTCGCAGGGCGGTGCTGTGGACCTTGCGGATAAAGTAACGAAGCATTGCTTCCGTGACATCGAAGTCGGCGATCACGCCGTCCTTCATGGGCCGGATGGCGGTGATGTTGCCCGGCGTCCTGCCAAGCATGCGTTTGGCTTCGTCGCCGACGGCCCGGACCTTGCGGGTCACCGTGTCGATGGCGACCACGGAGGGCTCCCGAAGGATGATGCCCTTATCCTTCACATAAACGAGGGTATTGGCGGTTCCGAGATCGATTCCGATGTCGTTGGAAAAGTAGCCGAGCAGTTTGGACATGTGGCAATGCGTGGAGCGTCGGCCGCGAGGCCACTTTGAAGCAAGAGGTGCTCCCTAGGGGTGTCAACGAGCGAACGTCGGAAGTGCGTAAAGTATTGATCGTGCGACCCCCGTCTGTCCGGAGCACAGTCGCTGGCAATATCCTGTCCGCTGAGGGTTGCAGGGACGGTTGACGTCTGAGATTGAATCTCAGCAAGTTGCTGGTGCCTGCTGGCATGCGTGAGCGTAATGGGACATTGGATAACCTCTCCCGAAGCGCGGCGCCCGTCCCATTCCCGCCGTCGGGGAGCGCAATTTATCCGGCACTCAATCTCAGAAGCTCCGGCAGCACCAGGGTGAGTCCCTTGTAGTCCGCGAGGTCCGCAGGCAGCGTGAGCATCGCGCGGTGAAATCCTTTGCGGATTGCGGGATCGTCCAGAGCCTGCCCAAGCGGAATGATTCTCAGGTCAATCCCGAAGAGCAGGCTTTCGCCATCCGGCATACGGGAAAGGATCTGGTCCTCGATTCGAATCCAGGTCTTCTCGGGGTCGAGGGGTGGGCGCAGGCGGGGGCGCGAGAGAGACGGATGCAGGTTGAGTTCGGGAGTGGCCGCGATGCCCCAGTTTGACCGCTCGTAGGCCAGACCGGGTTTCAATTTTGTCAGGAAGCTCGAAATGCCTGCACCGATCGAGGCGTTGAGTCGTGGTACCGCGCCATGGATGACATCGAGCGGGAGACCGATTTTTTCTGCCAATGCCCACCAGGAAGGGAAACACACAACGCCTGCCTTCAGAATGAACTCTCCGCTCGAAGCAGGCTGAAGCAGGAGGATGTCCGGCTCGAAAGCCCTGCCGAGTCGGATGAGGCGGGAACGGACATCCGTTGTCGGCGGCTCTGAGGAGAGCGGGACGTTCCAGGCAGCCGCGAGGGTTTCCATCTGCTCGACGAGCGGTCCGGCGTCCCGCGTGGCTGCAACGTAGGGCGTGCAGTCGCTATCCAGCCAGCGGCGTCGTTCTGCGAGGGCTGCCGGATTGCGCAGCCGGAAGAATTCGCGCGCATCGCTCCGCCTCAGGGTCAGTTGAAACCGGAAATCCTGATCGGGAAACAGCTCCTTGAGCGCAAAGGCCATGGTGACGCAAGCAAGGCGAAGCGGGCCAGGCCGGGCGACGCAATCGTTTTTCGCATACCCTCTGTTTGCGCTCGCGGAAGGGGCGGGAGGCGTGCGGAGATGGCGGGAGTCGCAACATCGTGAGGACCTGTTTCATCATCAATCCCCGCTCTGGTAGGCATGCCATCCCGCCTGACCTGATGAAGCGTGCGGAGACGTATTTGAAGACTCAGGAGGCAGGTGGAAAGATCCTTATGACGGAACGTTCGGGGCATGGTCGCGAGCTTGCCCGGGCTGCTGTGAGGGAGAAGTACGAGCGTGTCGTGGTGATCGGCGGGGATGGCACTGTGAACGAGGTTGCCTCTGCGCTCATCAATACGCCTGTGACGCTCGGACTCATTCCGCGAGGCTCAGGCAACGGCCTCGCCCGTCACCTTGGGATTCCGCTCGATACTGCCCGCGCCTTCGACGTGCTTAGCACGGGACGCATGCGATCGATTGATACCGGGGTTGTTAATGGCGTTCCCTTCGTCAATGCGATGGGGGCAGGCTTTGATGCCGAGATCAGCAGGCGATTCAACGAACTCACCAAGCGGGGATTGCGTTCCTATGTATCCACCGCGGTCCGTCTGTTTTTTTCGCATCGACCCGTGCAGTGCACCGTGGAAGTTGCAGGCGCTGTCTTTGCCGAGAATGCGTTTCTGATCGCGGTGGCAAATTCCGATCAGTATGGGAACAACTGCATCATCGCGCCCGGGGCATGCATCGGCGACGGCAAGCTGGATCTCGTGGTCATCCGCGATGCGGGCGTGCTGCGAGGTGCGGCGCTGGTCGCGCGGCTTTTCACGGGAACGCTCGACGGAAGCCCGCTGGTGGTACGCAAGCGGGCGGGGTCATTCATCATTGATCGCGATGAGGCAGGTCCGATTCACGCCGATGGCGAGGTGCATCAAATGGGGCGGAGACTCGAAATCGGGGTTCGCCCCTTCAGCCTGCGCATCATCGTGCCGGCCGAACGGTCCGGATGATCACGTGCGAGGGAGCCCGGCAGCGAGATCGCGGGCGACGGCGCCCATTTTTTCGAGAATCGCCTCCGGCCGACCGAGGTTGTCGCGGATGCAGTTGACCAGCACCGAGCCCACAACAACGCCATCGGCGTGCCGGGCGACGGTTGCAACATGTTCGCGTCGGGAAATGCCAAATCCGACGACGACCGGGAGCGAGGTGCTCGCCTTGATCCGGGCAACGGCAGACGGGATGCTGTCGGAAACGGTGTCGCGCACTCCCGTGACGCCTTCACGCGACACATAGTAGATGAAGCCCGTGGTCGCCCGGGTAATGATGGCGAGTCGCGAGGGAGGGGTGGTGGGGGCGACGATAAAAACCGTCTTGATGCCGTGTTTCCTGGCAAGTTCGGAAAGTTCGCCCGCCTCCTCAGGGGGAAGATCGAGCGTGAGCATCGCGTCGACACCGGCTTCCTTCGCGGCCTTCAGGTAGGCCTCGGTTCCGTTGGAGAAAACGAGATTGTAGTACGTATAGAAGGCTATCGGAACCTCTGGAAATTCAGAGCGCAGGCGGCGCACCAGGTCGAAGACCCGGGCTGCGGTCATGCCCGAGGAGAGGGCGCGTTGCGCGGCAAGCTGGTTTGTCAGTCCATCCGCGAGCGGGTCCGAGAACGGGACGCCAAGCTCGAGGATGTCGACGCCGTTCGCCAGGACCGTGCGGCAGGCATTGAGCGAGGTTTCAAAATCCGGATCGCCCGCACAGAGGTAGGCGACAAAGGCGGCGCGATTTTCACTGCGGGCTCGGGTAAACGTGGCGGTGATGCGATCCATGGTCAGTCAAGGTGACAGTTGGCAGCAAAACGCCGGAAAAAGACATCAAAAAGTACGACCTGGAGCCTGCGACTCCGGGCAGCCCGAAGGCGACAGATGACAAGGATTGGCTGCGGGCCGGAACGGAGATGCTCAGGCGAGGAGAATGCAATTGCCCGGCCCGCCCTCCAAACTCATCGTCACGGATTCCATGAGCGACCTTTCGATCGACAACACCCACGACCAGCATGCCGTACGGATGGCCAAGCTCGATGAGCTGCGCGCAGCAGGGCGCGATCCCTTTCGCGCGAGTTTTGCGGTTAGCCATCTCTCCGGGGACGCCAGAAAGTTGTATGTCGATGGACAGGACAACGCGGTCAATGTGTCGGTCGCCGGCCGGATTGTTGTGATCCGCGACATGGGGAAGAGCCAGTTCGTGAAGCTGTTCGACCAGCAGAGCGGCTCGGAGGCGGGGCCGATCCAGATCTACGTGAAGAAGGATGTGGTGGGCGACGAGGCCTATGCCTCGTTCAAGAAGCTCGACCTGGGCGACATCATCGGAGCGGAGGGTACGCTGTTCAAGACGAAGACCGGCGAGATCACCGTGAGGGTGGATCGTTTTGTCCTCCTCGCCAAGGCGCTGAGGCCGCTTCCGGAGAAGTGGCACGGTCTGAGCGACCCCGAGCAGGTGTACCGCCAACGCTACCTCGATCTGATCGTGAACAGGGAGTCGCGTGAACGCCTGCTTCTCAGGTCGCGCATTGTGTCGCATATCCGCCGCTTTCTCGAAGCAAGGCAGTTCATCGAAGTCGAGACACCGGTGTTGCAGAATGTCGCCGGAGGCGCAGCGGCGCGGCCCTTCACGACGCACCACAACGCGCTTGGCATGGACTTTTTCCTGCGCATCTCGCTCGAGCTTTACCTCAAGCGACTCCTTGTAGGCGGGATCGACCGTGTGTTCGAGATTGGCCGCAATTTCCGGAATGAGGGCATCTCGCGGCGACACAATCCCGAGTTCACCATGCTTGAGGTGTATCAGGCCTACAGTGACTTCCGCGGCATGATGGAACTTGTGAAGGCTTTGCTGCAATCGCTCTGCGCGGATGTCCTTGGCACGTCAAAGATCCGGCATGCGGCGAGCGGCCTGGAGATCGATTTCTCGGGCGACTGGCGCGAAGTGCCCTACAAGCAGCTCATCCGCGAGACGACCGGAGATGCCGACTGGTTTGAGCGGACGAAGGATCAGAAGATCGCTGGAGCGGAGGCGCTTGACCTGAAGGTGGATCCCAAGTGGGAGGAGTTCGAGATCACGAATGAGATCTTCTCGAAGAAGATCGAGCCCACGCTCATCCAGCCGACCTTCGTGACACACCTTCCGAAGGAATTGTGTCCCCTCGCCAAGCTCAACCATGAGGATCCCGGCGTCCTGGACGTATTTGAGCTCATCATCGGCGGGATGGAAATCGCCCCGGCCTACAGCGAGCAGAACGATCCTATCGAGCAGCGGCGCATGTTCGAGGCGCAGGCCGGAGAGGAGAAGCAGAACATCGACCATGATTTCATCCTCGCGCTCGAGCACGGCATGCCGCCCGCGGGCGGCATGGGCATCGGCATCGACCGGCTTTGCATCCTGCTCTCGGGCGCGGAGAGCATTCGTGATGTCATCTATTTTCCGCAGCTCCGCACGCAGTCGGCGGCGGGAGCCCCGTGAGCCATGAACCGGACTTGTGCTGAGATCTGCAACGTTGGCGGGATGATGACCGGGCGCTGATTCAGGAATCGCCGCACCGCACCTGACGATGCCCTGGTTCCTCTATCTGGCGCTGCGACAGCTCTTCCCGGCGGGACGCCGGTTCCCGTTCTTCACGGCGATCTCGGTCATGGGCGTTGCCCTGGGGGTTACCCTGCTGGTGGTGGTCATGAGCGTGATGGGAGGCTTCGGTTTCGAAATCCGGCGGATGATCGTGGAGACCGAGGGGGAGGTGCAGGTCAAGAGCGCGCTGCCGATCGACAACTGGAGCGAACTGATCGCAAAGATCGAGCGTGTGCCCGGTGTGGCGGCGGCGACGCCCTACGCCACGGGTGCGGTGATGGTGCTGCACGAAGGAAAACCCGCGTACCCGATGATGCGCGGACTGGACCTGGCGTCGGTGGACCGCGTGGTGAACCTGGCGCATTACGTGCGCGTGGGATCGCTTGATGATCTCGATGATGACTCAGTGATCCTGAGTTCGGAACTCGCCCGCTCGATGGGGATCGTTGTGGGTGAGAGCCTGGAGATCTATTCGCCGCTGATGGTGGAACGGCTGCGCGGTGATGAGGTTTTCCTGCCTCGTGAAGTGAAGGTCGTCGGCATCCTCGAGATCGGGCACCAGCAACTGGACAGCAGCACGGTGTATTGCACGCTCCGCCTCGCCCAGGACCTTTACGGCCTGACCTCGTCGGTGCATGGCATCAATGTCCGCGCGAAGGCGGGAGTGGGGGAGGACGAACTCGCCGCGCGCATCAATGCCGCGGGCCTGCCGCGCGGCGTCCGTGCCTTTTCGTGGATGGACAGCTTCGAGGCATTTCTCTGGGTCCTCAACCTTGAGAAGAGCATGATCTTCTTCCTGCTCCTGTTTATCGTGATCGTCGCCGCCTTCTCTGTGACCAGCTCGCTGCTCATCTCCGTCGTCAGAAAAACGAAGGAAATCGGGCTGCTCGGTGCGCTCGGCGCGCGACCGGTTGCCATCGCCGCATGCTTCTGCTCGCAGGGACTGCTGATCGGGATCATCGGCACCGCGCTGGGCATCGGTTTCGGTTTTCTCGCGCTGGCCGTGCGCAACGACGTGGTGATGACGCTGGCGCGACTGACGCAGCGCGACGAGGCGTTGCGCCGTTTCTACCAGTTTTCCAACCTGCCTGCACACACCGCGGCATCGGACGTGGTGACGATCATCGTGCTGACGATCCTCATTTCCCTGCTCGCGGGACTGATTCCCGCCTGGCGGGCCGCCAGACTCAAACCCGTGGAGGCGTTCCGCAATGACTGAGGGAGTTTCACGCGAGGTCATGCGGGCGGAGGGAATCCGCAAGTCCTACCCGAGCGGAGATCGGCGCATTGATGTCCTGACCGGAGTGGACCTGTCCATCAGGGAAGGGGAAAGCGTCGCCATTCGCGGGGAATCGGGAGCGGGGAAATCAACGCTGCTCAACATTCTCGCGGGACTTGATGCGAGCGATGCCGGGCGGTTGTACTGGGGTGAGGAAGCGATCGAGACCCGTGCCGCAACGCTCCGGAGGAATCGCTATCTCGGGATGGTATTTCAGGCCTTCTACCTCATCCCCGAATTGAATGCGTTGGACAACGTCCTCATGCCCTGCCGCATCGGGGACGGGCTGGACGCCGCCGCCCGCAAACGCGCATCGGATCTGCTATCGAAAGTCGGTCTTTCCGAGCGATCGCATCACCTGCCTTCCCAGCTCTCGGGAGGCGAACGCCAGCGCGTCGCGGTTGCGCGCGCCCTGGTCAATGAACCACGCCTGCTTCTTGCCGATGAACCCACCGGTAACCTCGATGAAAGGACCGGCGAGGCCGTGATCGATGTCCTCCTCGGGCTCTGTGCATCGACGCGCACCGCCCTCATCCTCGTCACCCACAATGTCGCCCACGCCGCCAAGACCGACCGCGTCCTGCTGCTGCGCGCGGGCCAGCTTCACCATGTCTGATTCACTCATTCACTGCGGAGTCGCCGGAGTCGGTTCGCTCGGACAGCATCATGCCCGCATCTACAGCATGCTCCCGGGTGCGCGTTACGTAGGTTTCTTCGAGACCAACGACGCCCGCGCGGCGGAGATTCAGGGACGGTTCGGCGGGGAGCGCTTTGCGACGCTGGAAGCGCTGGGAAAAGCCTGCGATGCCGTGTCGGTGGTGGTTCCGACCGACAAGCATGCAGCCGTCGCGATTCCTCTGCTGTCGCAGGGCTGCCATCTCCTGATCGAGAAGCCTCTGACGGCAACACTGCCCGAGGCGGAGGAGGTCCTGGCTGCGGCCAAGGCGGCCGGTGTTCTGGTGCAGGTCGGGCACATCGAGCATTTTAATCCGGTGATGGCCTTTCTGGAAAAGGAGGTGAGCGACGCGCGTTTTATCACCACGGAGCGTCTGGCGCCGTTCACGCCGCGGGGCACTGAGGTTGGCGTTGTATTGGATCTCATGATACACGACATCGGCATCGTGCTCGAACTCGTGAAATCGCCCGTGGAAAAGATCGACAGCGTCGGGCTCAGTGTGCTGTCGGCGACGGAGGATATAGCCAATGCTCGCATCCAGTTCGCCAACGGATGTGTGGCAAATCTCAGCGCGAGCCGCATGAGCTTGAAGAAGGTGCGGGAGATCCGCGTGTTCCAGTCGAGCGCGTACCTTTCGTTTGATTTCATGAACCAATCGGGTCACCTCGTGAGGCGCGCCGGCATGCTGGAGTACGCGGCGCGCATCCAGGCGGGCGAAATCAAGCCGGGGGACCTCGCGGCGGTGCCGCTCGTGCCGGTGCCGATCGAAAAAGGGGAACCGCTGGCGCGCGAGCTGGCGCACTTCGTCGACAGCGTTGCCCGGGCCTGCCGACCGAAGGTCGACGCCGTGCTGGGCAAGACTGCGCTCGAACTGGCCATCGCGATCACCGCCCAGATCCGCGCGGGCGCGAAGCGCTGACGAAACCGGAGCCAGGTGTGACGACTATCCGGGCACCACTTTATGAACTGAACTTCCGTCCGGTGCGTCGGGCGGCACCGGGCGAAGTGTTCCTGCCTCCGCCGCTTGGAGATGGCGTCGATCTGTTGATGGTCGCGGGCGAGCATTCCGGCGACGAGCATGCGGCGCGGCTGATCCGCTCGCTGCGGGTTTCTTCTCCGGGACTGCGGATTGCCGCTCTGGGCGGCCCGGAAATGGCGGAGGCGGGAGCGCAATTGCTGCACGATCTGACGGCGTCGTCGGTTGTCGGACTGGTCGAAGTCCTGAAGAACTACTCCTTTTTTCGCGCCCTGTTTGACGCGACGGTCGCATGGATATCGGAACATCGTCCGCGGGCGGTCCTCTTTGTGGACTATCCCGGCTTCAATCTCCGGCTGGCCGCGGCGCTTCGTGAGCGAGGTGTGAGCGTGAAGGGTGGAGGATGCGTGAAGACGCTTTTCTACATTTCCCCGCAGATCTGGGCCTGGAAGGCAAAGCGCCGCTTCACCATGGCACGCGATCTCGACGCGCTGGCGGTGATCTTTCCCTTCGAGGTGGGGTGCTACGCCGACACCACTCTGCCGGTGACGTTTGTCGGTCATCCTTTCCTCGATGCGGAGCACCAGCCGTCCGTCAGCTATGACGAGCGCGGGCCGATCCTGCTTCTTCCCGGAAGCCGAAAGCAGGCGGTGTCGCGCATCTTTCCCGCGCTGCTTGCAGGGTATCGTGCCTACGGCCGCCGATCGGCCGTCGTGGTGCATCCAAGCGAGTTGATTGCTGACGTTGTGCGACGCACGCCCCTGCCGAAGGGGATCTCACTCGTCGAAGCCGGAAGCCCGGTTGCGGCGTCCGCGGTGCTCACATCGAGCGGCACGATGTCGCTGCAATGCGCCCTCGCAGGGATTCCCGGAGCGATCGCGTATCGCGCGCACCCGCTCACCTATGTGATGGGGCGGATGCTTCTGCGGGTGAAGTACCTCGGCATCGCCAACCTGCTCCTCGGTGAGGCGATGTATCCGGAGTACCTCCAGGGAGCGGCGACCGGCGACGCGCTTGCGGGCGAACTGAGGCTGGCGTGCGAGGATGCAAAACGAATCGGGGCAACGAAGGCGCAGGCGGATTCATTGCGGAAAATTCTGCTGCATCCGGCCGGCATCACGGCTTCCGGTTGGGTGGAGAAACAGCTTGCGCAGGCGTGAGGTTCGAAGGTGGACGCAGTTCCTGCGTGTGGCGAGTTGCTGCCACCCCATGTGTCGAGAACTGACTCAAGTCAGGAACCAGCCCGCGAGCACGGCGGCTAGGATCAGACGGTAGACGGCGAAAAGTGCGAGCCCGTGATGGGTGAGATAGCGAACCAGGAAACGCACAGCGATTGCCGCGGAGCAGGCGGCGACCGCGGTGCCGAGAAGAAGGGGAGGCCAGCCGAAGACCTCAACCATCGCCGGACCGGCCTGCATTCCCTTGTAGGCGGCGGCTCCGGCGAGTGTGGGCAGGCCGACCAGAAAGCTGAATTCGGCGGCGCGGGCGGGACTCAGTCCGCAGAAATAGCCTCCGACCATCGTGACCATGGAGCGACTTGTTCCCGGCCAGAGTGCAAGGCACTGCATGAGTCCAATGCCCAGCGCCTGGCGTGCCGTGAGGTCGTGGGGTTCCTTGCGACTGTCGGTGGCGTTCGGTGAGGTCCTCCGCCAGCGCTCGGCCGCGAACATCAGAACGGCACCGCTGATCAGCGCAGCGACGACCGCACCGATTGAGAAGAGATGGCGATCGATCCACTTGCCGAGATAGAAGCCTGCCGCAGCCACAGGCGCGAAAGCCAGGATGATGTTTCTCAGCAGGCGAATGCCTGGACCGTTCCTGCCGATGATCCCGCGCAGCATTCCCAGGATCTTTACCCAATAGAGCAGCGCGACCGCCGCGATGGCACCCACCTGGATCACCACGATGAAAGTGTCAGCCGCAAGTTTTTGCGTGAGGGGCTCGCCAGCCGGATGTTTTTCCGACGGGCGTTTGTACCAACGGATCTCACCCTGAGCATCACGCAGGGGCTCCTCACCCTCGAGTCCGAGCGCGTGACTCGCGATGATAAGATGACCGGTTGAGGAGATCGGGAGAAATTCCGTGATGCCTTCAACCAGCCCGAGTAGGGTGGCATCGCCTGGGCGAAGTCTCAGATCCTGCGGCGCGGTCGGTGCCAGCGCGGTGGGGTGTTCAATGGTGTCCGTAGGAATTACGGGAATGACTCTTTCCGGGCCCTGCGCCGACGCCGACAAGCCGAGGATCAAGGGAAAAAGGACGGCAGGGAGCAATCGCACGTGGTTTGGCTTTCAGTTTTGGGCGACGGTAGCAAATTTATTTGCCGCCGGGGTGCCTCCTCGCCTCTCTCGCTGCAAATGGCGCTGGAACCACTTACTCGCAAAATCATTGCCGGAATGGAGCTTTTTCCGGCTGAGGTGGATCTCGCAGCAGCGGCGCTTGCGGAGGAAGGAGTCCCCGAGGTCGATAAGGTTGATTTTCTCGCGGCGCTTTCCAAGAAGGGCGAGACGGCTGCGGAGGTCGCCGCATTTGCCAGAAATTTCCGCGCGCGTGCCATTGACCCTGGCGTGGGCGCGTGGGCGGATCGGGCGATCGATATCGTCGGGACGGGTGGAGATCATGCGGGAGGATTCAATATCTCGAGCCTGGTGGTGCTGGTCCTCGCGTGCGCGGGCGTGCCGGTCATGAAACACGGCAACCGGGGCATCACGTCAAAATGCGGGAGCGCAGACCTGCTGTCGGCGCTTGGCGTCAAGCTGGATGCCTCCCCGGAAACCCTTCGCCGCGCGCTCGCCGATCTCGGCTACGTCTTCTTTTTCGCACCGGGTTACCATCCCGCCTTCAAACACATCGCGCCCGTGCGCAGGACGCTTGCGGCTCGGGGACAGCGGAGCGTATTCAACATTCTTGGTCCCCTGCTGAACCCCGGACGGCCGGCGCACATTCTGCTCGGCGTCTTTTCAGAGCCGTGGGTGAGCAAGCTTGCCGATGTGCTCGACCTTCTTGGCACAAAGGCGGGCTTGGCCGTCCACGGAGTGCTGGGTGAAGGCAAGGGCATCGATGAACTCACGACGGCGACGTCCAACCGCGTCCGCGGCGTCGGGCGCCTGCGTTCGATCGATGGGTGGTGGCAGGCGGAGGAACTCGGTTTCACCCGATCCACCTTCGACGGGCTGCGCGGCGGGGATGTGACTGAGAATCTTGCGATCGTCGATTCCCTCCTTGCGGGGAAGGGTCCGGGGTCGCTTGTGGACACCATTGTGCTGAATGCAGCGACCGCCCTGTGGATCACGGAGAAAGTCCCCTCAATCTGCGAAGGCGCGGATGCGGCGCGCGACCTCCTGCTCGGTGGAGCGGTGCGGCGAAAGATCTCGGCGACACAGGAATTCTATTTTTCTTCATGAAGCGAATTTACTTTGGGACGGACGGCGTTCGTGGACCCTATGGCGGTCCCGTCATCAACGAGGCATTTGCCGCGAGGCTCGGGCTTGCCGCGGGACGCTGGGTCGGTGGCGAAGGGGTCGCGTTCATCGGTCGGGACACCCGCGCGTCGGGAGCCTCCCTGGTTGATGCCGTGGCGAGCGGGCTCAAGGCCTGCGGGTTGCAGGTCGTATCGTTGGGAGTGGTGCCGACGCCGGCGGTTGCCCGCAGCGTGCGCGATCACGGAGCCGTGCTGGGAGTGATGATTACGGCGTCGCACAATCCTGCGGGCGACAACGGCATCAAGTTCTTTGCACGAAAAGGCATCAAGCTTTCGGATTACGACGAGGCTTTGATTGAGGAACACCTTCCGCCGGAAGGGCGGACCGTAGGTGCAAACGGTCCCTTGCCGACGAGTGACGGAACGACGGAATACATCCGGGATGTTGCTGCCATGCTCCCTCCGGGGTCGCTGGCGGGGTGGAGGATTGTGCTGGATACCGCCAATGGTTCGACCGTGGCGACGAGTCCGGTTGTGCTTCGTGCATTGGGTGCCGAAGTCATCGGAGTCGGAGATTCACCGGACGGCCTCAACATCAATGCCGGCGTCGGCAGCGAACACCCTGGCGCGTTGATGCAGGCGGTGAAATCCAGTGGGGCAAGGCTGGGCATTGCGCACGATGGCGATGGCGACCGTTGTGTGCTGTGTGATGAAACCGGGAGTCTGCTGGATGGGGATGAACTGCTCACGATTCTGGCCACCCATGCGCTGTCCAAGGGAACGCTTCCGAACAGCGAGATGGTGATCACCGTTCAAAGCAACCTGGGTGTTGATGCGGCGGTTCGTGCCGCAGGAGGGAAGGTGGCGCGCACTTCCGTGGGCGATCGCTATGTCGTTGAGCGTATGGTGGCCGACGGTGCCTTGTTGGGCGGCGAATCGAGCGGACATGTCGTGTGTGCGGATGTTTCGCCGTCGGGGGATGGACTTGTCGCAGCGATGCGCATGCTTGCGGTGATGCGTGATACCGGGAAACCGCTGTCGGAGTTGCGAAAAGTCCTTAAACGTTTTCCACAGGGCACGCGCAATCTGGTGGTGGCAGAGAAACGCCCGCTCGAGTCATGCCCGACGCTCGCTGCCGCCATTGCCGAACTGGAAAAGGAACTCGGTGATCGGGGTCGCGTACTCGTGCGGTACTCCGGCACAGAGCCCAAACTTCGTTTGCTGGTTGAGGCATCGGACGACCTCGAGGTCAAACGGGGATTGGACCGGCTCGACGAAGCGGCGCGTCAGGACCTGCACACGGTCCAATCCGCTGCCCAGGCGCACTGACGGCGGCGTGCGGCCACGAACAATGATTGCGGGAATCAGACTGAAAATTTGCGGACTGACGACCTTGGTCGATGCCGGGTTCGCGGATCGCGCGGGTGCGGACTATCTCGGATTCATCCTCTATCCGAAGTCACCACGATACATTTCTCTGGCGCAGTTTCTCGCAATGAAGGATCGCCTTCCCGCGGGAAGACGGAAGGTTGCGGTCATGGTTGAGCCGACGGACGAGCAACTGACCGCGGCAAAGGCAGCCGGATTCGACTATTTCCAGGTTCACTTTCGCCATGATCATCCCATTTCACGGATCGAGTCATGGAGCCGCGAGGTGGGTCCGGAAAGGCTCTGGCTGGCGCCAAAGCTGCCGACGGGCAGAGATGTAAATGAGGCATGGCTCCCGCTGGCGGAAACCATCCTTTTCGATGCCTTCGATGAGCATCGTTTTGGAGGTTCAGGCAGAGCCGGAGACTGGGAGAAATTCCGCCGGCATCTGACGAAGCATGGCGACAAGACTTGGATCCTCGCGGGCGGTCTGGGGCCCGAGAACCTCGGCGAGGCACTCACGGCTTCCGGCGCGCGCTTCGTCGACATGAACAGCGGGGTCGAGGTTTCCCCTGGAATCAAGGATCACGCCCGCATTGAGAAGGCGGTGAGTGCCATTCGCCATGCGCGAGCATCGGGAAGTGGCGGGATTGACAACCGTGGAACTCCGGGCTGAACCTCGGACCATGATGCTTCTACCCCGCCGCCAATCGGTGCGGCTCATGATCGGATTGGGTGCAATTGTGATTTCCGCAGGTCCGGTTTCAGCCGAAGACCATTCGACGCAGGGCCGACTCCTGGTTGCAAACAAGGGCAGTCGCAACCTCTCGGTCGTCGACGTGGCGAAGGGCAGCGAAATCGCGGTGATCGCGGAGGATGGCATCACCGGACACGAGGTGATCGCATCGCCGGACGGGCGCCTGGCCTATGTCCCGATCTTCGGCAATTCGGGTGTCGGCAGACCGGGGACGGATGGTCAACTGATTCGTGTGATTGATCTGACGCAGGAAAAGATCGTAGGCACGGTCGATTTCGGCCGCGGCATGCGGCCGCATTGCCCGCTCATTCATCCAAGGACGGGTGAGTTGTACGTGACGACCGAGATCGAAAATTCCGTCAGCATCATCGATCCGAAAACCCTGACGGTTGTTGGGTCCATTCCGACGGGTCAGCCCCAGTCGCACATGCTTGCCATTTCACACGATGGCAGGCGCGGTTATACGGCCAACGTGGAGCCAGGCACGGTCTCCGTTCTCGACCTGGAGAAACGCGCCCTTTTGAAAACGATCCAGGCAGCCGTGCGGGTTCAGCGGGTTTCCATCTCTCCGGATGACCGCTGGGTTGTCACTGCCGATCAGACCAAGCTCCGGCTGGTTGTCATCGATACAAGGAGCAATGAAGTCGCCGGTTCGATCCCTCTCCCGGGGTTGGGATACGGCACGGCGTTTACCTCCAATGGCCGGTGGCTGCTGGTGGCACTTCCATCCTTGAGGAAGGTGGGCTTTGTCGATTGGGGAAAGCGTCAGGTGGTTGCCACCGTGGATGTCCCGAAGGCTCCACAGAATATTTTGATCCAGCCGGGTCACGCGCGTGCGTTTGTCTCCTGCGACTCCAGCGCGCAGGTGGCGGTGATCGATCTCGCCTCACGCGTAGTTGAAAAACTGATACCCGTGGGACCAGGCGCAGACGGGCTGGCCTGGGCGGCTTCAGGGAAGCGCTGAACAGGACCGGGCCGTTCCGCAAATCAGCGGGGTCCAGTGGTGGATGCCTGTGCGTATGCCAGACTCAAGTTCACTGTGAGCCCGAGGAGTCTCGCGCTCTCAGTCCTTGAGGGACGCGCCCAGGATCGAAAGGTCGGCCAGTTTTTCCAGGGGAAGGGGCTCCTTGAGCAGCTTGAGGTCAACGAGCGTCCGGATCTGATCGTCCATGCGTTTCCGGCTGAACTGCCCGACGGATTCGCCTCGATCGCTGTGGCCGGCGACGAGGTGATGTTCGCGCAGTGAGTCGCGTCCGTAGGCGAGAAAGTCGCGCGACATCTGCGGGTTTCTGGCGACAATGAGATCAAAGGCCGGTGACGGGTCACCGTTGATGAAATCCGCCCAGCCGCGGTTCGATGCGGCGACGAAGGCTCTGAGCGCGGTTTCGTTGTCCCGCGCGAAGCGTCGGGTTGTCATGTAGACGCGGTAGGGATCAAATCCTGAATCCGAAATGAGCAAGGTTTTCGGCCTGCCACCGTTTGCACGCACGTAGTAGGGTTCGTTGGTGATGAAGCATTGCTGGATGAAGTTCCTGTCCGCCATGAACCGGGCGATGCCGAAATTGGAAGGGATGATCGAGAAATCGATTCGGTAGCGAGTCTTCAGAAAATTGATCCAGGCCGAGCCGGGCACCGCCATGATGGTCTTGCCATTGAGATCGGCGAAGGTGTTCACGGGATTCTCCTCATGGAGAAGGATCGCCTGCGGATCGTGCTGGAACGTCACGCCGATCAGCATGAACGGCTTTCCATCCGCGATGAAGAGGGCGACGTCGTCGCTGCGGCTCATTCCGACGTCGGCGGCGCCGGATATCATGCGTTGGGCAACAGTGGCTCCCGGACCTCCGCTGATGATCTCCACATCAAGGCCCGCCTCCCGGTAGAATCCCTTTGCCAGTGCCTGGTAAAATCCGCCGTGCTCCGCCTGTGGGTACCAATCAGTCTGGAATCGGATGCTGTGCCGCGTTGCGGCTGGAGGAGTCCCACCCGGATTCGCCTGTTTACGCTCGCATCCGGTGGAGAACAACGCGCACGTCAGAAGCAGGAACAAAGCGCTGACGAGTCTCAGGTGAGTGAAAGCCATGAGATCAGGAATCAGCCCTGTGGTAGGAATCGTGCCAGTGGTGCAGCGTCCACCATCCCAGGAAGACGACCCCGGCGACGAAGACGAAACCGAGGAGGCAGCCCGTCATCGCGGTGGCAAAGAGCGCCGCCATTTTGAGTTGGGAGCTGAAAATGATCGCCTGGAAACCGAGTCCCCCTCCGTCTCCAGCGGAACTGCCGGCGGTGAAGTCGCCCATGATCGCGCCGATTGGGCCCAGTGTCGCGGCTATTCTCAGGCCGGTGAAAAAATAGGGAAGGGCGGCGGGGAGGCGCAGCAGGCAGATTTCCTGTCGTTTGTTTGCTCCATAAAGGCGGAAAAGATCGACGAGATTGCGATCGGTGGAAATCAGGCCCTGTGTTGTGTTCACGACCAGCGGAAAGAAACAGATCAGGAAAGTGATGATGGATACGCTGGGCAATCCCGGCCTCGCCCACTGCAGGATGATGGGAGCAATGACGATGACCGGCGTCATCTGGAGCAGCATGAGATAGGGGTAGAGGCTGGCCCGAACCAGCGGCGAAAGCGACAGCACCAGCGCCAGCAGCAGGCTGATAACGATGGCTGCCGAGAAACCGATCAGGGCGCCCTCAAGCGTGTTCAGCGAGGCATGGAGAAGCACGCTCCGGTGTTCACCGAATGCGGAAAGCACCTCCACCGGTGAAGGCAGCAGAAATTTCTGATCCTCGGACATCATCGCCCGCACGCCGTACCAGACCGCAAGGAAGAGGATCCCGGCGATTGCGGGGAGGGCAAAGGTCAGAATCCTTTTTCCCGGTTTGGACATGGGTCAGGCTGGCAAGGGTTCGGCTGCGCGGAGGAGTGATGAAACTCTTCCGACGAGGGAGAGGAACGCGCCGGATTCCCGGGTCTGCTCGGTGCGCGGGTAGGGCAGATCAACGCTGATTTCATGAATGATGCGGCCGGGATTTGCCCGCATGATCAGGATGCGATTGGAGAGGAACACAGCTTCCGCCACCGAGTGGGTCACAAAAAACCCCGTCCATGCCTCCTGTCGGTGGATGTCGAGCAACTCCTCGTTGAGGTGGGCACGAGTCATTTCGTCGAGCGCACCAAACGGCTCGTCGAGGAGCAGGATGTCCGGACTTAGGGAGAGGGCACGGGCGATTGAGGCACGCATTCTTTGGCCACCCGACAGTTGTCGGGGATATCGCTGGGCACATTCGGAGAGCCGGACGAGTGAAAGCATCCTTTGCGCGACGATCTCCCGTTCGGCGGTGGAAACTCCGCGAAGGCGGAGGGGCAGTTCCACGTTTTTCTGGATGGTCAGCCAGGGTAGCAGCGTGGGATCCTGGAATACGCAGGCAATTTCACGTGATCCGATGGACGGCGCCCGACCCTCAACGGCCAGCGATCCTGCTGACAAGGGACTCAATCCCGCGATGAGCCTGAGAAGCGTTGTCTTTCCGCAACCGCTCGGCCCGATGAGCGAGATGAGGTCTCCCTTCTCGGCGCGAAAGGAAACCCCGTCAAGTACCAGCGGCCCGTCGCCATATCGTTTCGCGACATCGTTGAGATCGACCATTGTCGGCATGCGGAACGGCAAGCAAGGCGGGTTGCAGGGGCAAAATCAACTGAGTCCAGAGGGGAAACGAGAATGCATCGCGCATGCGAGTGCATCGGGAGGTGATCCCGAGAATCCGTCGCAGAACGCCGCTTTATCGCTTTTGCAGGATCTTGTCTGCAATTTCCTCGAGAGGATAGGTGAAGATTTCCGCGAGGGTCGGATGGTACCACGGGGCCTTCAGAAGATCGAAGACGGTGGCATTCATCGCGATCGGACCACTGAAGCAGTGGATCAATTCGCCGGCATCGCGTCCCACGACCTCAACTCCGAGGATGCGTCCCTTGGCTGGTTCGGCGGTGATTTTCACATAACCGCGCTTGGCCTCCATGAGAATGGATTTGCCATGGTCGTCGAACGGATAGCTCGCGCTGATGAAGGGCTGTTTGCGCGCTGTCAGTTCGGCGTCGAGCCATCCCAGCGTGGCGAGTGCAGGATCGGTAAAGACGACATTCAGCAGGAGGCGCGGATCCGCTGGTCGCAGCCCCTTGACGCCGAAAGCGTGACGGGCGGCGAGCTCGCCTTGGGCAACGGCGAGGTGGACGATGTCGTGTGGACCCGTGACATCGCCGCCGGCATAAATGTGCCGCCGGTTCGTCTGTTGCCACCGATTCACCCCGATCCGGCCTTGGGGTGTGTGTTGCACCCCTGCGGCTTCGAGATTGAGCCCCTCCGTGAGGGGTGAGCGACCCAGCGCGTTGAAGAGGTGACGCGCCCGTTTGGTCACGGTCTTCCCCTTGTGCTCAAAGCTGACGCTTACGGTGTCAGCGCGCCTTTGGATGCGGCTCAGCTTTGTGTCGGTGAAGAGTTCGATCCCTTCGTCGCGAAATGCCTGCTGTAGCGTCTCGCTTGCCTCGGGTGAGTGGTCCCTCAGGATGTGGGCGCTGCGCTGGATGAGGATCACGCGTGAGCCGATCCGGCGGAGAAACTGGGAGAGTTCGCACGCGACAATTCCGCCGCCGAGCACAATCACGCTATCAGGGACAAAATCGAGATCGAGCACATCGTCGCTGGTCCAGGCGGGGGCGTCCCGAAGACCCGGTACGTCCGGAACGGACACCTTGGAACCCGTGGCGATCATGAAACGATCCGCGGTGATTCGCGTCCCGCTGGCGAGTTCGATGGTGTTTTCGTCGAGGAATCGCGCGGCCTCGGTAAAGAGCCGGTAGCGACTGGAATTCAGCGCCTTGACGCGGTAGTCCGCGAACTCGCCAATGATGCGTTTCTTTCGCGCATGAAGCGCCTTCATGTCGACCTTTGCGCTTGGGATTCTGAGTCCAAGCGTCCTGCCATTCTGTGCGAGGTGAAGGACATCCGTCGAATAGAGGAGCGTCTTTGACGGCATGCAGCCCCGCAAAATGCAGAGGCCACCCAGTTCCGCACCGGAATCGGCAATACCCACCGTCCTGCCGAGATCGGCGGACACCCGCGCCGCGTTGAACCCTGCCGAGCCGCCGCCAATGACAAAGAAGTCGAAGTGATTGCGCATGATCCGCTCACACTCTCCCCGCGGATCGGAAAGAATCAAGATGTCAGACAAGATCGCCACCTAGGGCATGGCAACGCCCCTGACAGAACGGCGCAGATGGAGGGGCGCGCATCGTCCTGCCCGGATCGAAATCCACCTCAAGGAATGAAGGAGGAGTTTTCAAGGCAACGAATCCGGACAAGATTGGAGCAAAGCCTCCGAGGGTGGGTTCAGTTCTCTACGCCCGAATCGGGCAATTGAGGAATCTCGCTGCAGTCAGCAAGATTGCATGGACGGTTTGTGACCGAGAAGAGCGGGGAATCGCGGCACCAAACCCGTGTCAAGAATCAAGAACTGACGTCATTTGCCTGGCCGACGTCGTTTGCGGCCCCCGGGAAGGGGTCGACGCGTAGCGGACCGCGTCTTCGGCCAAGAGCTGATCATGCCACTTTGGTGGCTCGACGCACGCCGCATCCTTTGCGATCGAGTCCCACAGACTTTCTACCAACAAAAGCTTTTCCGCACGTGAGAGTTGTTCGATTTCAGCGGCTAGTGTGGGATTCATCGCGATAGGGTTGGGCTAATAAAGCCAGTCGGCAACGATAAGAAAATATATCGTATAACTATGTCTAGCCGGGGCCAAAAAAAGCCGAAGTGCCCAAGCCAATGAGGTCGGTTCCTGCTTCTCGACGGATGCTTCCGCTGCCTCGGAACACAGAGTGCGACGAGTACCTCGTCCAGACTTTTGCTGGCACCTGGCGGTGTTGACATCGTTTAGGACTTGAAACCCTTCGCCCACTTCTCCGTCGCGTGATTCGCCGCGGTGATTCCGGCGATGGCTTCCTCATCGGGTCGCTCCTCCGCGTCCCGCAGGCCGCGCTTACGTGCTTTATTGCACAGGTACCCACCGCAGACGTGAAAACCGACGCAGCCCTTCACCTCGCGCAGGGCGGCGTGCAACTCGGCGTAGCCCTTGGGGTCGTGCCGCTTGGTATCGCCCTCACCCGCAATCTGCCGTGCAGCGTCGGCGAGCAGCACGGGTTTTCCAGAAAACGCGTGCCACCTATTCAGATCAGCCTTCACTTTTCCCGGGGGGCCAAAGTGCTGGAAGCTCAGGACGTCCACAAACGGCAACGCCGCGCGCACAACCTCTTCTGCTATGGGCGCGTTCGCCTCGTAACGATCGCCGAGGATCAGATGTTTCTTGTCGTAGCGCCGGACCGCCTCGTGTGCAACGCGGTAGTAGGTCGTGGCGAGTTCGAACAACGCCCTTTGTCCGGCCTCCGACTTCAACCTTGCCGGATCGAACAACGGCCCGCGCCACGCATTGCCGGGCCGTGTGTGAATCCACGTTGGGCAATCAACGTAGAAATAACCGATGAGCTTCGGATCGTCCACCATGCGCGCACAGGACTCACGTGCCACGTAGTCGCACCAATCCGCGAACTCCTGGCTCGCGAAATCGGGGTAGCGTGTCTCGTTCTCCCACTGGTGAAAATCCGCGAACGGCAACAAGTGGCAATAGGGCAGTCCGAGCCATTGGTATTCTTCGAAGGTGAATGCACGCGAATGCCGGTGGTTTGTCGGTCCGCGTGTCACCACTTCCTGCGTCCAGCCCACGGAATTGAAGCCCCACGCGCGCAGATCGGGCGCAACGGATTGTTTGAGCCATTGCTCCATGGAGTTGCCGTACTTGCGCGTCCACAAATCACCGTTCTCCGGGTAGCGCAGGGGCGAAGGATCGATATGATTGAGCGCTATTGAGAAAAACGGCTCGCCCTCCGGTGTGATGAACCAACTGCGTTTACCACGTTGCCCGAGAGTGAAACGACCGACAGTCTCCGCCCGTCCCGACACCGCGCCCAAGGAGAGTTGCTTGCCCAGAACGGCTCCACCGAAAGCGCACGCGGACCAGCGGATGCAATCACGTCGGGAGATTGGGGAGGCAAGGAATGGTTTCATGGTTTGGAATCGGGTTTGGTGGAGCCTCAATCTGATATTCCCTTTGATCGCGGGGTGTTGGCGCCCACGAAGTCATATGAATAATCGCTTGGCTCCACTCACACAACGACAGACTGGTGCCATTCCGACGCGGCTGATGCGTGCGTGGGATCAGCGCAATCCGCGGATCAACTGAGACGGAAAGGGATGCGTTTCCCGGATGGGTGACTGACATCTCGCTCACCCAGGAGGATCACACTTCGTCGCGTCCCGCTCGAAACGGGTAGCGGGAGCTTCCGGCTCCCGATTTCAGTCCCTGCACACTAGGAATGTCCGCACTTCACCCAGAAAGCACAGCGGTCAGAGGTCGGGACATTTGTCGCTTGCACAGAACGCATCCGCTTGCGCTCATGTCGGGTTTGTCATGATCGCTCCAGAAACCTTTTCCCATATCGAGGATATCAAGAAGCGCGCGGGTCACCTATGGAGGTTTCTTTGACGTCGAACAGAAGCAGCGTGAGATCGAGGCCATGGAGGCCCAGATGGGGGCTCCGGAGTTCTGGGACAACAACGAGCGGGCCCAACGGCACATCGCGAAACTGAACGGGCTGAAGCGGGCGGTCGTGCCTGTCGCCGACTTTCACAAGAAACTCGCCGATGTGGATGTGATGATCGAACTGATCGAGGCGGCATCGGATGCCGAGCGCGAACAGTATGCCAGTGAACTTGACCAGCAGGTGGCGGGAATGGCCGCCGAACTCGATCAGATCGAAATCGGCGCGTTCCTGACAGGGCAGTTCGACGGCAACAATGCGATCCTTTCAATCCAGTCAGGTGCGGGTGGGACGGAGTCGAACGACTGGGCGGACATGCTGTTTCGCATGTACACCCGGTGGGCGGACCGGCGTGGATTCACTGTCGAAGTGCAGGACGTGCAGGCGGGTGACCAGGCGGGCATCAGCAAGGCGACCCTGCTGATCAAGGGCGAAAACGCCTACGGGTACGTCAAGGCGGAGCGCGGTGTGCATCGGCTCGTGCGCATCAGTCCTTTCGACTCCAATCAGCGTCGTCACACCTCGTTTTGCGCCATCGATGTGGTGGCGGAGATCAATGATGACATCAAGGTCGACATCCCTGACGACGAATTGAGGATCGATGTCTACCGGTCTTCAGGTAAGGGCGGGCAAGGGGTGAACACGACGGACTCCGCCGTGCGCATCACCCACCTTCCCACGGGCCTCGTCGTGGTGTGCCAGAACGAGCGATCCCAGCTGAAGAACAAGGCCTCCGCCATGAGCATCCTGAAGGCGCGACTGTACGAGAAGCGTCAGGATGAGCAGCGCAGCGAAATGGAGAAGTTCTACGGGGAAAAGGGCGAGATCGGCTGGGGAAGCCAGATCCGCAGCTATGTCCTCCAGCCTTATCAGATGGTGAAGGACCTGCGTACGGGAGTCAGCACGAGCGACACGCAAGGCGTGCTCGACGGCGACCTGGATCGCTTCATCACCGCCTGGCTGCGCGCGGGATGTCCCCGTCATCGAAACAAGGACATCCAGATGGACGAGTAGGGCACCGATCTCCGTTGGGGAAGTTTGTGCGAGAATACGGCCACACGCGTGGATCCTCAAGAGCCCTGTGGGATCCTGTTACGATGTCTGAATTTCGCGCCAAGTCTCCTGGAGGCCGAGGCGATTGATCCATGGGGTAAGGATGGTGGCGTCGAAATCAGTGATGCGTTGGATGGCGCGAATATCGAGGACGTGTTTGGCGGAACGGCCTTCACGATAGTACTCGAGTTTTCGGAGTACCACGTATTCAGGAGGCGCAACGGAGAGGTCAATGCCTGTCACCCATTTCACCCTGCGGCGCAGGGGAAATGCCCAGGCATGCAGGGGGTCGGATCCCATGAGGTAGATATCGGCTTTGTAACCGGTTTCGAAGTGGATGATATTGAAATGTCCACGCTGAAATCGTGCCTGCTCAGTACGGATGATCGATTCTGGGGGCACATAAAACTCCGCTTCAGAAAATGCGGTCAGCAGCCGGGCACGCGTGGAGTCATTGAGTTGTACAACGACATCTAGGTCGTTGGTGACACGTGGCTGTCCGTAGATAATCGCTGCGGTCGCGCCCGTCACCATGTAGGGGACCGCTGCTCTCTCCAAGCGCAGCACGAAGTGCGTCAACTCATCCGGTTCGCGCATAAAGGATGTGCTCGGCGACGGCGTGGCGGATCTGAGATTCGGTCCAGTCAGGATGGCGCTCCCTCAACCCGGCTGCCAGCAGTTCGCGCATGGTTCGATTCATGCGAAGGGCTTGTTGGAGTCGGTCTTGGGGAGTCATTGCACGGTAGATGTCCGCTTGAATTTCATTGGCGGCACGAACGTGTTCGGGTTCAACAGACTCGAGGGACATGGAGCAAAACTAATCCAAGGCGGTTTCGTTTCAAGTCAGCGCGAATCAAATCGGGGAGCAGTACAACCTGGATCGCGATAAGGGACGCAGATTTGAGGATCGATCCACCAACAACTCTTCCGCGTGAATCGGTGCCATCTGCGGATCCCCTCCTGTGGGCAATGCGCGGGATAATGAACGAATTGCGGCAACGTTACGGTACGAACGTGTCTGGGTGGCCATGTCTCGGACCTTGCAAGAAGCGTCCTCAAAAATGGTCGGGGCGGTGAGATTCGAACTCACGACCTCTACGTCCCGAACGTAGCGCTCTACCAGGCTAAGCTACGCCCCGATTCATTTTCCCGGGCGGAAATCCGCCGCGGATGGGCAGAGATACATTTCGCTTCAGCGGTCGCAAGTGCAAAAGCGGAAAGCCGGGATTTACCGCGAAACGAGCGAGGATGCCGCTCTCGGATGGCGGGCTGCATGCCACTGGCTTTTGAGATGCACTCCTGCTGCAATGCGGATCACTTGAGCTTTCGCAGCTCCCAAGGGCCTTCGCTGAGGACGTGATCGGAAATGCGGTTGAGGTAGGTGAGATCCAGGTGAGGAAATTCGGTGCGTTCCATCGGGCCGATGACCAGCCAACCCGGTTTGATTCGGTTCAGAATGGCGGCTGCCTCCGCGGACCCCGTGTAGATTTTTTCAACTTCTGCTGCGCGATCGAAGGCGTCCGGCATGCCGTGCAGCGTGAGACCGGAGGGATTGGCGGCGACCACGCGTCTTCCTGCGAGGACCAGCACGGGATGATTGAGCTGCGTGCCCGCGAGGATCAGTGCATCGCGCGGTGTGGCGGCGGTGACGGCGCGCGCGAAGAGGCGCTCGTCGGCGTTTGAGATCACCGCGGGCGACCGTGCTTCCGAGATGATCGACTGCACCCCTGATGCCGTCATCAGGATGAACAGCACGACCGAAAAAGATCTGGCTCCTGTCGTGCGTTCCCAGAGTGTCGCCAGAAGCCAGGCACAGCCGGCGGCTGCGGCGAGTCCCGCAGCCGCGAAGAGCTTGATGTTGTCAAACACGTACGGCTGAAAAGCGACAAGGTAGCCCAGCGGCAGGATCAGCCACCAGCCAATCGTCTCGCGGCGGAACTGCTTTCCGGCGAGAAACCAGGCGACAAGACCAAGCGTCACCCAAAGGCCCGTGTTCCAGACCCAGTGCCCAATCAACGCGCCGAAGGCCTCCGGCCGCCAGTCACCCACCATCCACCCGGGAGCGAACCTTACGAACGCCGGCTCAGAGCGGCCCAATTGCGTGCGCATCCAAATCATCTGTGGAATAGCGAGACAGGCTCCCGCAAGGGTCGCGGCGAACCATGCCTTGGCGTGATCTCGCGGGCGATTCAGGAGCGCCCACGGGATGACCACGCAGGCCAGGATGACGAGTCCGTGGGCGCTTATGAGCGGCAACGTTCCCGCCAGTGCTCCGGCAAAAACAAACGCGCGGATCGGCGCGTGCGCAGGTGCCTGCCCGTGCGTCAGCAGACCGCGGATCGACACTGCAAGTGCACACGCGATCGCGAGTCCGAACAGTGCGACACGCATCGGCCAGAGGATGGCGGTGACGAAATTGTGGAAGTGAAGTTCAAGTGCCCAGTCGTTCGCGTAATCATGGGCCCACAGCGCCGAGAGCAGGGATCCCCGCTCACTCCATTCCTGCCAGAGGTAGAGGAGCCCCCAACCGCCCGCGAGATGCCAGATGACGAGCGCGAGAAAGGCGCGTGCGCGCGTCATGAGCCATTGGCGCAGCAGGCTCCACGCAGCCAGCAGAAAGACCGCGGAAGCAGCACTGTTTCCAAGCCAGAAGGCGGTCGGCAGGGAGAGTCCCTGGACACTCAGCCATCCCGCCTGAAAGTCCGGAAGGAACGGATAACCCAGCGGCCAATCGGGAACATGCGGGTAACTCAGGCGGGTGAGATTGTCGCCCAGGGAAAAGGACGTCGCGAGTGCTGCGTGAAACGATTGATCCTCCCATCCGGCGCCAGCACTCCAGTAGGAGCCGCCGGCATCGCGCAGGCAGTGCCAGTAGTGTCCGGCGACGTGAAAGAGCAGCAATGTCAGCGCACCGGCGAGCACCCCGCGGTTTCCTTGCGAGGACCAACGGCGAAGGGAGGCGACCAAGGTTCGCCCGCTCTCGATCGCTGCGCACCGGTCGAGCATGATCTCCAGTGCAAGAAGCGCGGCAAAGATCGAGGAGGCCAGAACGAGCGAGGCGGACATGCCCACGGCACGAGCGGACAGAAACGGGATCCAGCAAAGCGAAGCCAGCCAGAGCGCTCCGCTCACCGCCAGCCAGGGAATTATCGAATCGGGCCGCGTGATGCGCCGCACAAATATCGCCGACCACAGGCCGCTGACCACCATCATGCAGCCGAGGAGGGCCATGGTCATGGTGAGCGATGACCCGCGACAGAGGTGCCGCGGATTTGAGTGCGGAGAAATTCAGCCAGCGGTATCCATGCGCGCCCGCGATGACTGATGGCGTTCTTCGACGGCTCGCTCATTTCCGCAAACGTGAGCGATGATCCCACCGGCACAAAAAGCGGATCGTAGCCGAATCCCTGGCCGCCCCGCGGTGACGCCAGGAGGCGCCCCGCAGTCTTCCCTTCGAAGACCCATTCGAGTCCGTCGGGGCCGATGAGCAAAAGCACGCATGTGAAGTGAGCATTTCGCTTCTCTTCCGGAACGGCACGCATCACCTCGACGAGTTTGCGCAGGTTGGCGGCGGAATCGCCCGACGGACCCGCGTAATAGGCGGACTCCACACCGGGCGCGCCGTTCAAGGCATCAACGCAGAGACCGCTGTCGTCTGCGAGCACCCAGCTTTCTGCGGGGAGCCGCGCCTTGAGCGCCCGAGCCTTCTTGGCGGCGTTTCCCGGAAACGTCCCGGTGTCCTCGAGTACGTCGGGCATGCCGCCCACCTCCCTGGCGGAAACGAGGGTGACGTCCAGGCCTGATGCATGGGCGAGTGCCTGAAATTCGGCGACCTTGTGGGAATTACCCGAGGCTAAATGTAGTCTCATCGACCTGCAGGACGAAGGGGTAGACGACATTTCCCCGGACGAGGGCGTCATCCCCAAAGGTTTCATGCCGCACATTTGAAAGGCGTACGGATTGCGCGAGCTTTTCACTGCGCAATCCACTGAAGGCGCTCTTGGCGCGGTCGTCCGCGAGCAGCATCGACGAGCGATAGATGAAGAGATAGTCGAGTTCGCGAAGCTGCACGAGTTCGCTCAGCAATTGGGCGCCGCCTTCGAAATAGACTCCCGTGATCTTTTCCGCGACACAACGTGCGCGGAACGCGCCCATATTCACGCGGACCGTTGGCGATTCGAGCGTCCATACGTTTACGCCCAGATCCTGCAGCTTGCGCACGTAACCCACTCCCCCGTGCTGCGTGGTGACGACAATCGTGCGTTCGCGATAACGATCGGTGAACACGCCGGGGAGGGCGCGGTCATTCCACAGGCGCAGACGACCGTCGAAAACAAACCGCCAGGGGCACCATTCGTCGCTGTCCGGACAGCGGGCCGTGAGCCTGGGGTTGTCGGCGGCGATGGTCCCGGCGCCCACGGCAATCCCAGGAAAGAGTCGGCGCCAGCGATGGACGTCGGCTCGTGACAACTCGTTAGTAATCCAGCGCGAGTCGCCACTTCGCGTGGAGATGCGGCCGTCAAGCGTCATGGCCGATTTGCCCGCGAGGAGCGGAGTCCTCCGCGAGGCCCAATGATTGTAGATCAGGTTCAGGTCCATGCTGGCATCGGCAAGCACGCCCGTGACAACCTCAATGCCTGCTTCCCGGAGCACCGCGAATCCGCTTCCTGCATGGGCGGGAAACGGGTCGGAGGCGCCGACGACGACGCGCCGGATGCCCGCTTCCCTTATGGCGTCGCAGCATGCGCCGGTGCGTCCATGGGTGGAACATGGCTCAAGTGTGACGTAGAGCGTTGCTGAAGGCTTCGGAGGTCGGCCGAGTGCGGACAGGGCCACGCGCTCCGCGTGAGGGCCACCGTCGTACGCGTGAAATCCCTCGGCCACGATGAGGCCATCCTCGACGATCACCGCTCCGACCATTGGATTTGGACTCGTCTGCCCCCAGGCGTTTCGCGCCAGCATGAGGGCGCGAGCCATGAATTGCTCGTCGTGGGATGACACTTTGCTCATGCGCGCGCGAAGGGGTTGAAAAACTTTTCCTCAGCGACAGTCGTGGCGGGCCCGTGTCCAGGATAGACCTGCGTGTCGTCGGGAAGCGTGTAGATCTGGGTTCGTATTGATTTCTTCAATGCCGCGGAGCTGCCTCCCGGCAGATCGGTGCGCCCGATGCTTCCGGCGAAAAGGGCGTCACCGACGAACACCATTTCGAAATCCGCAAAGTAGAAGAGGACATTGCCGGGGCAATGACCTGGCACATGCCGGACCTGCGTCGTCACGCCGAGCGCCGGAATCATCTCCCTGTGCTTCAGCCACTCATCGACGCGGATCGGTTCGATGCGCAGGGACTGTCCCATGAAACGGCGCATGACCTCTGGATTTTCGATCAATTCGCGGTCATCGGGATGGGCGCGGACCCGTGCACCCGATTCGCGCACGACTTCGGCGCCGCCCTGGGTGTGGTCCCAATGGCCATGCGTGAGCCACAATTCCCTGAGTGCCAGGTTCTGTCCGGAGAGAATGGGTTGCACCTTTTCCCAGATCCCTTCGGGTGCGTCGATGAGGATCGCACCGCCGCTTTTCGAACTCGTCAGCAGGTAGGCGTTCGTGTCGATCGGACCGGCCGGCAGGATATGCAATTGCATCAGCGCTGATGACATGTTTCCGGGCCGCATCGGCAATCCCAAAGGGCGGGGGCGATCGCGAATCGCCACTTGCCACTGGTGGGGGGCGTTTGCAAGGCTGGCGGGCTTTATGTCGACGCTAACCTTCGCAGTTCTTCCCGGAGACTACATTGGACCCGAGGTCATGACGGCCGCCATGCGCGTGCTTTCGCATGTGGCGAAACACGAGGGGCTCACGCTCGAGTACCGGTATGCCGATGTCGGAGGGGCCGGAATCGACAACCATGGGAAGGCGCTGCCTGACTCGACCCTTGAGCTGTGCCGAAAGAGCGACGCGATTCTGTTCGGATCGGTGGGCGGGCCAAAGTGGGAGAAACTGCCTCCCAAGGAACAACCTGAGCGCGCGGCCCTGCTGCCTTTGCGCAAGGCGTTCACACTCTTTGCGAACATCCGCCCGGGCCTGCTCTACAAGGACCTGGTCGATGCCTCACCGCTGAAAGTCGACCGCATCCCCAACGGCATCGACATCGTCTGTATCCGCGAACTCACCGGCGGCATTTATTTCGGCCAGCCGAAGGCGACGACAACGCTCGAAAACGGCGAGCAGCAGGCGGTCGACACGATGATCTACAAGACCTCGGAGATCGAGCGCATAGCGGAGATTGCGGCGGTAACGGCGCGCGCCCGCGGCAAGCGCGTGACATCTGTCGACAAGGCCAATGTGCTCGAGACCTCGGTGCTCTGGCGCAGGACGGTCACGGAATACTTTGCGAAGAAGCATCCGGACCTGGCGCTTACCCACATGTACGTCGACAACGCGGCCATGCAACTGGCGCGGGATCCCAACCAGTTTGACGTGCTGTTCACGGAAAACATGTTTGGCGACATCCTTTCGGACGAGATGGCGGTGATCTGCGGATCGCTCGGCATGATGAGCAGTGCCTCGCTCGGGGTGGGAGCCAACCGTTTCGGAAAGCCTTTCGGCCTCTATGAGCCCGCGGGTGGAACCGCGCCGGACATCGCGGGCAAGGGCGTGGCAAATCCCTGTGCGCAGATTCTCTCCGCGGCGCTGATGCTTCGCTACAGCTTTGGGCTCGATGCCGTCGCCGCGCGCATCGAGGCGGCCGTGCGCCGGACCGTCACCGTCGATGGTGTGCGCACCGGTGACATTGCATTCGGCCGCCCGAGCGTGGGCACCGAAGCGATGGCGGATGCCGTCATCGCCAACCTGAAGGCCTGAAGCGGCGGAGCCGCCGCCCTTGCCTGACACGACTCATTCGAATTCATCCGACATTTCCATGACCTCCGCCGAGATCCGCCAGTCGTTCCTCGATTTCTTCGCGAGCAAGGGCCACACGATTGTGCCGTCGTCTTCGCTGCTCCCGGACTCACCTGGACTCCTGTTCACGAACGCCGGGATGAACCAGTTTGTCCCGATCTTCCTCGGCGATCGTGCCCCGGATGTCGCGGCGTGGGCTGGCGTGCGTCCCGGGATGAACACCCGTGCGGCGGACACGCAGAAGTGCATCCGTGCGGGGGGCAAGCACAACGACCTCGAGGACGTGGGGTTCGATACCTATCACCACACGATGTTCGAGATGCTCGGCAACTGGTCGTTCGGCGATTACTTCAAGAAGGAGTCGCTGACCTGGGGCTGGCACCTGCTGACCAGGATCTGGGGCATTCCGGCCAAGCGACTCTTTGCGACCGTGTACGCGCCGAACAAGGCCAAGGGGGATCCGGCCGAGTTTGATCAGGAGGCGTTTGACATCTGGGCGGGACTGTTTCGTTCGGAGGGGCTCGATCCCGCGGTGCACATCGTGCATGGGAACAAGAAGGACAATTTCTGGATGATGGGTGACACGGGACCGTGCGGCCCGTGTTCGGAGATCCATTTCAATCTGCTCCCCAGCGACGACGAGGCGGCGGGGCGGGCCAACGTCAATCAGTCGAGCCCGCGCTGCATCGAGATCTGGAATCACGTCTTCATCCAGTTCAATGCCAATGCCGATGGCAGCTTTTCGCCGCTGGCGGCGAAGCATGTTGACACCGGGATGGGCTTTGAACGCGTCGCCGGCATTCATGCAACGACGAAAGGCTTCAAGGATTTCGCCGCGGAGCCGTCGAACTACGAGGCAGATGTCTTTGCACCCCTGTTCGCCAGGGTGGCGGCGCTTTCCGGAAGAACCTACGGACGCACCGTGCCCTCGAAACGCGAGGGCTTGAGCGCGCAGGAAAATACGGACATCGCCTTCCGCGTGCTCGCGGATCACGCGCGCACGATCAGTTGTGCGATCGCGGATGGCATACTTCCGGGCAACGAAGGGCGCAATTATGTCATCCGCCGCATCCTCCGCCGCGGCATTCTCTACGGAACCAAGATCGGCTTGAAGACGGGTTTCTTCGAGCAATTGGTCGAACCGGTTGTGGAGAGCCTTGGACGGGTGTTTCCCGAACTCCTCACGCAGCAGGACGTCATCCGCCGGGTGATTCGCAGCGAGGAGGAAAGTTTCGGACGGACACTTGAGCGCGGCCTCATCGAGTTCATGCGTGCCGCGTCGGGATCGGGTGTTTCCGGAGCTGACGCATTCCGGCTGTATGACACGTACGGATTTCCGCTCGACATGACGCAACTCCTGGCAGCGGAGCGGGGCCTGTCCGTCGACGCCGTGGGTTTTGAGGTCGAGATGGAGAAGCAGCGCGAGCGCGGGCGTGCGGCGCAGAAGAAGGAAATCGTTGTGGCGGCCACGGAGTCTGTCGACCTGAGACCAACGCTGTTCCTTGGATACACGGAGACCCATGCGCGCGCGACACTTGAGGACATCGTGAACGCGGGCGGAGAAACCTTCCTCGTTTTTGACCGCACGCCCTTCTATGCGGAAATGGGCGGCCAGGCGGGCGACGCCGGATCGGTGCTGCTTGACGGAGAGCTTGTGCATGTCACGGACACGGTGAAGGACAAGGCGGGCCGCTTTCTTCACAAGGTGGGCCAGGGTCCCGATGGGAAGCCTGCGCCGGTGGCTTTCAAGAAAGGCGCGCACGGCGAATTGTCGATCGACGTCATTCGGCGACGGGCCATCTCGCGCCACCACTCGGCAGCTCACCTGATCCACTGGGCATTGCGCAAGGTGCTTGGCACGCATGTGCGACAGGCGGGGACATCGAAGACACCGGATCGCATGCGTTTTGACTTCAGTCATTTTGAGGCAACCACGCCGGAGCAGTTGCGGGAGGTGGAGCACCTCGTGAATGAGCGGGTGATCGACAATGCGAAGGTGGAGACGTATGAGACGGATTTCGACAAGAAGCCCGAGGGAACCCTGGCGTTCTTTGGGGAGAAATACGGAAAAGTTGTCCGCGTAGTCGACATCGGCGGCTTCAGTCGCGAGTTGTGCGGCGGCACCCATGTCACGACGACTGGTGAAATTGGCATCATCAAGATCGTCGCGGAGATGGCGATCGCTGCCGGAACGCGCCGCATCGAGGCGGTCGCGGGGCAGTCGGCGATCGACAGCATCGCGCATCATGATGCGCAACTGAAGGCGCTGGGCGCGAGGCTCAACGCGGGGCCGCAGGACATCGTGGCCAAACTTGACGCACTGATATCGGCTAAGACCGAGATGGAGCGAAAATTGAAGGCTTTCGAGCAGAAGGCGGCCTCCGGGCTGGCGGACGAACTGATCGCCAAGGCGGTGCGCAAGGACGGTCTTGCATTCATCTCCGAAGTGATCTCTGCGGAAAGTCCGGATGCGTTGCGCTCGCTTGGCTCTCAGATAAGCGCGCGACTGGGTGAGGGCGTTGTCCGTCTGGGGGCGGTGATCGGGGACAAAGCCACCGTGGTCGCCTTCTGTTCGGCGGGTGCAATCAAGGCGGGACATCAGGCGGGAAAAATCATCTCCGAGCTGTCGGCGAAACTTGGCGGCAAGGGTGGAGGCAAGCCGGATTTTGCTATGGGTGGAGGGAAGGACATTTCGAAGTTGGCAGAGGCCTTCCGTTGATGTCGGAGGGCGGATGCCGAAGTCGGTTCTTCCATGCCTGCCGAATCTCCGCCACCCGGCTCCGCGTTCAAGCACTGGTTTGACGAGGCCAGGTACCGCCGCATAGCCGAGTTGCTCGAGGGGCAGAGCAGCAAATTTGACCGCAGGAAATTTCTTGCACTGACGATTGTTGGACTCGAGCAGCGCTCCCTGATGGAGCGGCTCCGCCAGACGGCGCTGGCGTACGAGGCGGCGCTGCCAGGGTCATTTCGTGACAAGCTCGACGTGCTCCGGGCCATCGCACCGAAGGTGGATCATGCGTTTGTGGCGATCTCCATCGGTGACTTTGTCGCCCGGGAGGGGTTGCACGATGCGAAGCATTCCCTCCATGCGCTTCGGGAGATCACGCGCTACGGTTCGTCGGAGTTTGCCGTGAGGCCGTTTCTGCAGCGCGATTTGACAGGCACGCTTGCGATCATGGAGGCGTGGGCGCACGACGGTGACGAACATGTGCGGCGGCTGTCATCGGAAGGAAGTCGGCCGCGGCTTCCCTGGGGACTGCGGTTGACAGAACTCGTGAAGGATCCGCGACCGACGGCACCCATTCTCAAGGCACTCCAGAGGGATCCGTCGCTTTATGTGCGGAAGTCCGTTGCGAACCATCTCAATGACATCACCAAGGATCATCCGCGAATGGTGATGGACCTTGTGGAGAGCTGGGACCGTTCAGTTCCGGAGACCGCGTGGATCGCCCGGCATGCGCTGCGCACGCTCATCAAGCGCGGCGACACACGGGCTCTTGCGCTGATGGGTGCCCGGGCGGGGGCCGATGTCACGGTGGAGCGATTTTCAGTGAAACCCCGTCGGGTGAAGCTTGGTGACCGGATTGAATTCGAGACGAAGATTGTTTCAAAGTCGAAGCGGCCCCAGACCCTGATCGTCGACTATGTTGTGCACTACGTGAAGGCATCGGGATCGGCATTTCCAAAGGTGTTCAAGTGGAAAGTCGTCACCCTGGCGCCAGGTGAATCGCTGGTGCTTTCGAAGCGACAGCAGATCCGCGATTTTTCGACGCGTCGTCATCATGCCGGAAGGCATGTTGTCGAGCTTCAGATCAATGGCATTCGTCCCGCGCGCGATCATTTCCAGCTTGTGAAGTGATCCTGCGATGAAGTGGTGCGCATGCTTGAGATGTGATCGTCCGGTCGTAGTGTTAGAGTCGATCCGTACAAGACCGTTCCGCCATGCCGATGATTTCATACAGCACTCCTGACCTCACCCAACATCCCCCGCGCAGCCCGCGCGTAAGGCTCGCGGGTTTCGTCCACCTTTGCCGCCTGCTCGACAAATGCAGGGCACAAGCCTTTGGCAGGATCGGGGAGTATTCCTTTCCGTGTCCGCTCGACAAACGCTTCTTCTCATTCACGGGCATTGATTCGCAGGCCTTTTTGGAGGCCGTGAAGGCGGGCAGGAGCGATACGGAGATGGCGGGATGGGTTCAGGAGAACATGAGGCCTGTGAGGCTTCCCCATGAGATCGAGGCCTGGTCGAGGTGGATGGAGAATCTTGCTCCGGGCGACAGGCAGCGGCACCAGAATTTTGCCGGCGACATTGGCAGGCTCGCGCCGGGTCGCGAAGACATTCGCACGACCTTTGACCGGCTGGACCTCGACGACTACGTGAGTTTTGGCGGCAAGGGCTGAAGCCATGTCCGACCTGCCGCTCCTTCACGCCGTGCTGGCGTTCGACGCGAACAACCGCATCGCGGTCCGCCGTCTCGGAAACAAGTGCGGTGTGGCCTTCTCGGGCACGGACCTGACGATGGCCACTCAACGCCTTGCCTCTGCGTTCGCCGAACACACCGCACCCGTAGAGCGATTCACCGTTGAGGCGGGTGGACGCTGCCATCGGGTCTTCCTTGCCCAGGTGCAGGGTGAGTCACGGGACGGGGAAATCGTGTTTGAATCGATCGAAACGCTTCAGCGAAAATCGGAAGCGCTGGCGCCGTCGCTGAGCGCGATACTTGAGGGGCTGGATCCGTATCTCGTGCAGATTCCCTACCTGAATCTCGGCGAGGCGGATTTCATCTACAAATTTCGACCGGAGAAGGAGCGAAACCCTGGCAGTTACGCACGCGACAGCCGTTCCAGCGCACTCTACCAGTCCAAACTCTGCGATGCGATCAAGCTCCTGACGCGACGTCATGAGCGCACCGCAACGACGCCCGTCACGCTCAATTTTGGACCTGTCGAGTACGTGATCCCGAGTCACTTCGGCTTCTGCCTTGGCGTGAAGAATGCGATTGAACGTGCCTATGAAACGCTGGCGGCCAATCCCGGACGGCGGGTCTTCATGCTGTCGGAGCTCATTCACAATCCGTTCGTGAACGAGGATCTTCTCGCGCGAGGGCTCCGCTACCTGCAGACCGACAAGGGCGTCCCCATCTCCGTTGACGGACGGCCGACGGTTTCAGGCGGATCGGAACGACTGCTCTGGGATACGCTTACGCCGGAGGACATTGTGATCATTCCCGCCTTCGGAGCCACCGACGAGGACAAGTCACGTCTCGTCAGAAAAGGCATTGCCGTGTACGCGCATGATGCGACGTGCATGCTGGTCGAGAAGGTGTGGAAGGCGGCGCGTGCGTATGGGCGTGACGGATACACGGTTGTGATCCACGGGAAGCATGAGCATGAGGAGACAAAAGCCACGTTTGCGAACACGCGGCGCCATGCGCCGGCGGTGATCGTGAGAAATCTGGAGGAAACGCGCCTCCTGGCTGAGATCATCGAAAGCCGGGATCCCGCTGTGCGGGCTCGCTTCCATGTGACGTTTGCCGGCAAGCACACGCCCGGGTTTGATGTGGATCGCGATCTCCAGCGCGTTGCGGTGGTGAATCAGACCACGCTTCTGATGAACGAGACGCGGGAGATCATCCATTTTCTGAGGGACGTCTACCGGCGGGCCTATGGGCCGGATTCTCCGGGAGAGCGGCCGCGAGTCGGCGGGAGTGGCCGGAATGACACGCTTTGCTATGCGACACAGGTAAACCAGGATGCGCTGGCGCGAGCGCTTGATCAGACACTTGACGCCGCCTTTGTGATCGGTGGGAAGAACTCCTCGAACACCTACCAACTCTATCGGGTCTGTGAGCAGAGCCTGCCGGGCAGGACCTTTTTTATCCAGAGCGAGGCCAGCATCCTCTCGCGCGAAGCGGTCGAGCACTATGTCTTTCCCACGCATGCACCGAGTGCCGGAAAGGTCGGACACATCGAAACACACCGGCTGTGGGCGACGGATGACCTTTCACCGAAACGCGTTCTGGTCACAGGCGGAGCCTCCTGCCCGGATGGAATCATCCAGCAGGTTGTGGCGCGCATCAATTCACTCTGGCCAGAGAATGCGATACGTCCGATTGACGATGTCCTGGGTGACCTCGAATCACTGATCGAGGCGGATGCCCACGTGACCTAACGCGAGACAATCGCGGTCTTGGGAAATGGCGAATGGGTCAGGCGGACGCGAAGTCCGTCACCCCCCGTTTGCCTGCAGTCGCGGTCACCAATGGGCGTAGTCGCCCTTCTTCAGGCTCGACGCAAATTCGACCAGCAGTTCGACGCAGCGCTCCACATCTTCGAGATCAACGAGTTCGCTGGGAGTGTGCATGTAGCGAAGCGGAATGCTTACGAGTCCGGTGGCGACTCCGGCGCGTCCGACCTGGATGGCGCGTGCGTCGGTCCCGGTTGGACGGGGGTCGGCCTCGAACTGGTGAGGGATTCCGAGTTTCTGCGCAGCCGCAAGGAGCAGATCGAAGACCTTGGGGTTGATGTTTGCTCCGCGGCAGAGAATCGGTCCACCACCGAGTTTCGTCTCACCGTACTTGCGGTTGTCGCAGTCTGGATGGTCCGTGGCGTGGCCGACATCGACGGCGACGGCAATATGCGGATTCACACCGTAGACGGCGGTCATCGCCCCGCGCACTCCGATCTCCTCCTGTGTAGTCGCTACGCTCACCACCTTTGCAGCGAGCTTCTTGCGACGCTTTGCCAGCCTGATCAGGGTTTCACCGACGATGTAGGCACCCACCTTGTCATCGAATGCGCGCGAGGCTCCGATGCTGCCGTGGAGGAGTTCGAAGCCATGGTCGTACGTGGCAACATCTCCGATGCGAACTCGGTCGAGGGCCTCCTTTTTTGAACGGGCGCCGATGTCGATCCACATCTCGTGGATTTCGGGCACTTTCTTGCGATCGGCATCGTCCATCAGGTGAATGGCGCGTTTGCCCGTCACGCCCTTGACCGGTCCCGTGGCGGTCTGGATGATCACGCGGCGTCCGGGGATCATGACGCGGTCGTGACCGCCAATGGTGTCGAAATAGATGAAGCCCTTGTCATTCACGTAGGTGAGGATCAGGCCGAGTTCGTCGATGTGTCCGGCCAGCATCAGCACGGGATCGCCCTTGGGGTTCAGCGTGGCGAGACGGTTTCCGAGGGCATCGCCGACATAGGCGTCGGCTGCCGGTTTGACGTGCTTGTCAAAAGCGGCCTGCGCCTCGGTCTCGTAGCCCGAGGGGGAGCGCGCGGCGAGGAGATCGACCAGGAAAGCGGGAGTCTGATGGGAGATGCTCATGAGATAGTTAAAAACGAAGTTTGCCTGAAAGGCGCGCCGGATCGAAACTCAAATTTTTCCTTTTGCATCGCATGATCATTTATCCTGCCATTGACATCCGCGGTGGCCGCTGTGTGCGGCTGACCCAGGGCAAAGCTGACCAGGAAACCGTCTATTCGGACCACCCCGCGGACATGGGGATGTCCTTCAAGGAGGCGGGAAGTGCCTGGATCCACGTGGTCGATCTCGACGGTGCCTTTGAAGGTGAACCACGGAACCTGAAGGCCGTGGCCGAGATCGTGTCCGTCGGACTCAAGGTGGAACTTGGTGGTGGCATGCGCACGCGCGAAGCCGTGCAGCGTGCGCTTGATCTGGGAGTCAGCCGGGTGGTCGTGGGAACCCGTGCGGCGGAGAGCGAGGCATTTGTGGCGGAGCTGGTTCGCGAATTCGGCAACCGCATCGCCGTGGGCATCGATGCAAAGCACGGGCAGGTGGCTGTCAAGGGGTGGGTGGACACCACCGCGACGAGTGCGCTGGCGCTTGCGCGGCGCATGAGCGATATCGGAGTTGCGACCCTGATCTATACCGATATCGGCACCGATGGCATGCTGACGGGACCCAATTTTATCGCTCAAACGGCTATGCTCGGGGCGGTGAAGGCGAACGTCATCGCAAGCGGCGGCGTGAGCCGTCGGGAGGACGTCATCAGGCTCGCCGAACTCGCGCGCTCGCATGCGAACCTGGACGGCGTGATTGTCGGCAAGGCGATCTATGAAAAGCGCGTGGACCTGCGCGATCTGCTGGCCATCGCGCAGGGGGCAAGATAGCAAGGCTCACGCGAGCAGACCCTCGACCACGTAGGCGGGCTTTACGCCGGTGAGCTTCTGGTCGAGGCCCTGGAAAGAGTAATTGAGCTTGTGGTAGTCGAAGCCCAGGAGGTGAACGATCGTGGCGTGAAGATCGCGCAATTCGACAGGATGATTGGCGACCTCCATGCCGATGGCATCGGTTTCACCATAGCTGAAGCCTCGCTTCACGCCGCCTCCGGCCATCCAGATCGTGAATGCGCTCGGGCTGTGGTCGCGTCCCACCCAGGCCATCTCGGTGCCGCCGCGATTTTCGCGCATCGGCGTGCGACCAAACTCGCCGCCCCAGATGACGAGGGTTTCGTCAAGCATGCCGCGCGCCTTGAGATCGTCGAGCAGGGCGCCGATGGCACGATCCATGTCGCGGCATTTGTCGGCGAATCCAAAATTCAGAGCGTTGTCGCGGCCGGTGCCGTGGTGATCCCAGCCCCAGTCGTAGAGCTGCACGAATCGCACGCCGCGCTCGGCGAGGCGCCGGGCGAGGAGGCAATTGTTGGCGAAACTCTCCTTGCCTGCCTCGGTGCCGTAGCGGGCATGGGTCTCCGGTGATTCCTTGGAGAGATCCATCGCATCGCTGGCGCTCATCTGCATGCGGAACGCCATCTCGTATTGGGAAACACGCGTGACGATTTCGGGGTCGCCTATCTCCTGGAACTGCTGCCGGTTGATCTCGTCCAGCGTGTCCAGGACACGTCGGCGCAGGTCACGGCTGACACCCTTGGGGTTCGAAAGAAAGAGCACGGGCTCGCCCTTGGCGCGGCACTGCACTCCCTGATAGACACTCGGAAGAAAACCCGAGCCCCAGAGGGATTTTCCGCCGTCGGGTGTCTTGCCTCCAGAAACCAGCACAATGAAGCCGGGGAGGTTTTGGTTTTCCGTGCCGAGGCCATAGGTCACCCACGATCCCATGGACGCGCCGCCGCCGAGTCGTGGTGAGCCGGTATGCACCAGGAGCTGCGCCGGAGCGTGGTTGAACTGGTCGGTGCGCATCGATTTGACTACACAGAGATCGTCGATGTGTCGCTCAAGGTTTGGCAGTCGGTCGGAGATCCAGGTGCCGCTTCTACCTGCGCGGTGGAACGGGTACTGCGGTCCCAGCATCTTGGGAACGCCACTGATGAAGGCGAAACGTTTTCCCTCCAGGAAAGAGGCGGGGCAGTCGTGGCCATCGAGTCGCTGCAGATCCGGCTTGTAGTCGAAGAGCTCAAGCTGGCTCGGGGCGCCGGCCATGTGGAGGTAGATGACGCGTTTCGCCTTCGGTGCAAATTGAGGCGGGAGCACTGCCAGCGGGGAACTCGCGGGTCGTGTGAAGTCGAGTCCGGCACCGAAGGCGCGACTGGAGGCGCCCATGGTTCCGAGAAACATCGCGCCCAGCCCCGCGGCACAATCGCGCAGAAACAAGCGCCGCGTCTGCGCGCCCAGGCGTCGCATCTCGAATTCCTGAAGGAGGCGATCGTCGTTGGTTTTCATCGGGCTATTTGGTCAGGGCTGCATCGAGGTTGAGGAGGGCGGAGGCGACGGCCGTCAAGGCGCTGAACTCGGGATCGCGCTCGCCCGAGGTGAGTTTGCGTGCGTCCTCGTAGAGTCGCACGAGTGCGCCGATTTCGAGGTCGGTGGGCTTGCGATTGGTCACCCGCAGCCAGCCATCCGAGACGCCGTCGCCAATGTCGGATGATCCGTCGATTCGTGCACGCATCAGGCGGGCGAGGCCTTTTGCCGCCTCATCATAAACCGGGTCGTTGAGGGTGACCAGTGCCTGCAGGGGCGTGTTGGTCGGCACACGCCGCAGGGTGCAGATGTCGCGCGAGGACGCGTCGAAATTCAGAAAACTGGGATAGGCGCTTGTGCGTTTCCAGAACGTGTAAACCGCCCGTCGGTGAGCGTTCTCCCCCGTTGATTCCTTCCAATCCTTGCCATTGTAGGGGGATGCCCAGACACCTGCAGGCTGGAATGGCATGACGGGCTCGCCGAACATCTTGAGACTGAGCAGTCCGCTGGCGAGCAGCGCCTGGTCCCGGACCATTTCAGCGGTGAGTCGGTTGCGGGGACCCCGCGCGAGCAGCCGGTTGCGAGGATCGCGTTCGAAGAGCGCAGGAGTGACTCGCGAGCTTTGTCGGTAAGCCTGGCTCGTTACAATTTCGCGGAGCAGCGCCTTGACGTTCCAGGCAAGGTCGAACTGGAAGTGTCGCGCGAGCCAGTCGAGGAGTTCCGGGTGAGAAGGAGGTTCACCGACACTGCCGTAGTCCTCGAGTGTCTCCACGATGCCGATGCCGAAAATCTGCTCCCAGTAGCGATTGACCGCGGCGCGTGCGGTGAGAGGCTGTTTGTCGGAGAAAAACCATTTCGCCAGCGTGAGCCGGTTGAGCGGCGCTCCTTCGGGGAGAGACGGAAAGAGGTGGGGGACGCCCGGTTGCAGAGGCTTGTCTCCCTTGTCCATCCAGTTGCCTCGTACGAACACTCGGGTTTCCCGGGTCTCCGAGGGGGGAAGTTCCTCCATGATCGGCTGATCGATTCCGGGAATGTTGGCGAGTCGGCGCCGCAATTCCTGAAGACGATCCCGTTCCGCCTGAAATTTCCGGGCGGCACCGAATTCCGTCCACGCTGCATCTGTGGCAAGCGAGATCCGCAGCCGGCGAACCGGGGCGGGACGTGAGGCGATCATGCGACCGTGAGTGAGGCGGACGCGGAGTTTGTCGCCCGGTGCAAATTCCGCGGGCGACTCGAGTATCGCCACGGCCCAACGGGTGCGATCCTGCGTGGGAAGCGCGCCGAAGAGGGTTGGGATCTCTGCCAGCGGCGGCGGTTGCTTGGGTGGCGCCACATTGACGGGACCGGAGCGCGTAAGCTTGGCGAGGACCCCTGGCGCGGCAAAAACATTGCCCAGAGGTGAGTGCTTTTCGGACGCCGGCTTTCGGGATCTCTTGGGCGGGGCATGCTGGGGTGGGGGGGCGTAAGGCTGGTCAAAAAAGATATTTTCGATCGGATCGCTCTGATCCGAGACAAAGCGGCTGAATGCGAGCGGTACCTGGGTTCCGTCGGGCCTGACGCGCCATGCTTCGACCCGATTGACGGCGAAACCAAACTCGGGCGAATAGCGGGCGCGGGCGGCGTCGAGAGGAGCGACCTCCATCCGGATCGCACTCACGCTATGATCCTTTGTGTGCCCGGCATCGACCCAATAGTCGAATGCCGCATCGGTTGCCACGGTGGAGGGGGAAAATGCCTCGCCATCCTTGAACTGAAAGGGGCCGGCGGCCGGTTTTACGACCGCTCTTTCGATGGCTGCGGAAGACCATTGCGAAGAACGGGCGAGGGACTGTACCTGTGTCGCGAGGGACTGCGTGAGTTCATCCGCTTCGGTACGCAGCGAATTCGCCTCGGCGTACTTGGAAGGGTCGAGCGGGATTCGGAGATTCGGGTATTCGCTGGTGTAATCTGCATCCTTGCTGGTGTTGAAGAATGCGAGGAATCGATAGTACTCCTCCTGTCGGATCGGATCGTAGGGATGATCGTGACACTGTACGCAGGAAAACGTCACTCCGTTGAAGACCGACCAGGTGGTGGCGACACGATCCATGACTGAAGCGATGCGGAACTCCTCGTCGTCCGATCCGCCTTCGTCGTTGGTCTGCGTATTGCGATTGAACGTCGTTGCGATGCGCTGCTCAAGCGTGGCGCCAGGGATCAGGTCGCCTGCGAGTTGTTCGATGCCGAACTCATTGTAGGGCATGTTCTCATTGAGCGCGGAGATGAGCCAGTCGCGATACTTCCAGGCGCTGCGTTCGGAATCCTTCTCATAACCGCGTGTGTCCGCATAGCGGGAAAGATCCAGCCAGAGGGACGCCCAGCGTTCGCCATAGTGGGGAGAGGCGAGCAGCCGGTCGACCTGGCGCTCGTAGGCGTCGGGTCGGCTGTCGGCGATGAATTCTGTCAGTTCACTGGAGGTCGGAGGGAGGCCAACAAGGTCAAAGGAAAGACGGCGGAGCAGGGTCGCGCGGTCAGCCTGGGGTGACGGTGTGAGCTTCTCCTTGTCAAGCCGCGCCCGGATGAAGCGGTCGATCGGGGACTTGTTCCATGCCTCATCAGAAATCTCGGGAATGGGTTCGGGTTTCGGGGCGACGAACGCCCAGTGTTCGGACCATTCGGCGCCTTCGGTGATCCACTGACGGATGACCGCGATCTGCTCCTTGGTCAGCGGCGGACCGTGGTCCGGCTTGGGCATGCGATAGAAAGGATCGGTGGAGGTAATGCGGGCGATGATCTCCGATTGTTCGGGATGGCCGGGCACGATGGTGCGCTTCTTGGAATCTCCCGTGCGCGTTGCGCCCTCGCGGTAGACGAACGAGACGCCGCTGGCGGCTTTTACTCCTCCATGGCAGCCGGTGCAGTTCTGGGTGAGGATCGGCCTGATCTGCTGGTTGAAGTCGATCTTACCTTTCGAGGCGACCTGCGTCTTTTCC
>CAUJJL010000068.1 GCA_963205455.1 Verrucomicrobiota bacterium | reverse complement strand
GCGGAGCGCTGGAGTCCCCGGACGGACGGTGACATGCTGGCATCGCTGCGCGGACGGAAAATCGCCTTTCTTGGGGATACGGCGTGCAACATGGCCCACTCGTGGGTTCTCGGCGCGAACCTGTTCGGCATGAAAATTTCCCTTGGAGGACCAAAGGACTTCAGGCCAACCCCCGAATTCGACGCCTTCCTCGCCAGGGAGGGTTATGCGGGGGGATATGAGTTCACGACGGATCCGTTCGAGGCGGTGAAGGATGCCGACATCGTTTATACGGACGTCTGGGTCAGCATGGGCAAGGAGGAGGAATCGAGACAGCGTTTGCAGACGCTTGCGCCCTACCAGGTGACTGCCCGACTCCTGGCCGCCGCGCGGCCCGATGCCTATTTCCTCCACTGCCTGCCGGCGCATGCCGGCGAGGAAGTGACCCAGGAGGTCCTGGACAATCCGCGCAGCGTCGTGTTCGACCAGGCGGAAAACCGTCTTCATGTGCAGAAGGCGATCCTTGCCCAGCTTTCGCGCGCCGGGGCTGGCGCCGGCTGACTGCGGCATTTTTTATTTTGCGAGAATCCTTCGCGCATCCCACAACACCATCTCCATGAAAATCGTCCTAGCCTACTCAGGCGGCCTTGATACGTCCGTCATCGTCAAGTGGCTCAAAGAAACCTACGACGCCGAGATCGTCACGTTTGCTGCCGACATCGGCCAGGAGGAGGAACTGAAGGGGCTCCCCCAGAAGGCGCGGAAGACCGGCGCCTCCAAGCACTACACCCTCGATCTGGTCGAGGAGTTCGCACGTGATTTCATCTATCCGATGATTCGCGCGAATGCGGTGTACGAGGGCCAATACTATCTCGGAACCTCGATCGCCCGGCCGCTGATCGCGAAGGCCCAGATTGAAATCGCGAAGAAGGAGAAGGCGGATACCGTTGCCCACGGTGCGACCGGCAAGGGCAACGATCAGTGCCGCTTTGAGCTGACCTACATGGCCCTTGCGCCTTCGCTGCAGATTCTGGCTCCGTGGAAGATCGATTCCTTCCGGGAAGAGTTTCCCGGTCGCGCGGAGATGATCGCGTACTGCCAGAAACACAGGATTCCCGTCGAGGCTTCGCTCAAGAAGCCCTATTCGATGGACCGCAATCTCCTTCATATTTCCTACGAGGCCGGCATTCTTGAAGACCCTTGGTTTGATCCGACCGCGCGGGGCAACCGGGAGATGTTCAAGCTCTCGGTCTCACCCGAGGATGCGCCGAACAAGGCGGAGGAAGTCGAACTCGAATTCGTCAAGGGCGACTGTGTGGCGGTGAATGGAAAGAAGCTCAGTCCTGCGGGTGTGCTGCGCGTGCTGAACAAGCTTGGCGGCAAGCACGGGATCGGGCGTGTCGACCTGGTGGAAAACCGGTTTGTCGGCATGAAGTCGCGTGGCGTATATGAAACACCCGGTGGCACGATCCTCATGCAGGCGCATCGGCAGATCGAGAGCCTGACACTCGACCGCGAGGTGCAGCACCTGCGTGATTCGCTGATCCCGAAGTATGCCGAATTGGTTTATTACGGGTTCTGGTTCGCTCCGGAACGTGAGGCGCTCCAGGCGCTGGTGGATGAAAGCCAGAAGTACGTCAGCGGCACCGTCCGGCTGAAGCTCTACAAGGGCAATATCATCACCACAGGCCGTAAATCGAAGTACTCACTCTACGATCCGCACATTGCTTCCATGGAGGGAGTCAAGAGCTGGTACAATCAGAGCGATGCCACTGGTTTCATCCGCCTGAATGGGCTGCGCCTGCGTGCGCGGAACATTGCGCAGGGCGGACCGAAGGTGTAGGCGGAATTCGTTTTTCGAAACAAAAGCCCCGGTTGCCGATCCAGCGGCACCGGGGCTTTTTGATGCGGGGATCCCGGAGGGACCTGAGCCTATTCCTTTCCGCAGACGTAGAGGTAGGCGACAGCCGCGACCACCCCCCCGGCGAGGTCCGCACCAATGTAGATGGGAAGCATCGAGGCCTTTACGAGATCCATCATCACCACGCCCAGGCCCACGGCCGGATTGAAGGCGCCACCTGAAATTCCGCCGACGGCCACCGCGCCCGTCAGCACGACAAAACCGATGGCAAGGCCGTAGAAGGAATTGCCAATGGTTGCCTTGGCCGTGGCTGTGTGGAGGACAACCCAGGCGAGTGCAAAGGTGAACAGGAACTCGGCAACCAGCGAGGGCATCGTCTCGAAGCCGGCAGCTGCTGCTGTGGCCTTCCCGAGTACGAAAGTAGTAACCCAGGCCGCGGCCGCACCGCCCAGGAGCTGGGCCACCCAATAGGGAACGAGATCACTCAGGGGCATCTTGCCGCGGATAAGCACCGCCAGCGACACGGCAGGGTTGAAATGCCCGCCGGAGACGTGACCGCCGGCATAAACCATGACCATCAGGGCGGAACCGATGGCGAGCGGCGCCAGCACGCTGCCGCTGCGGACGGCAAGGCCGACGGTGACGACGAGAACGAAGGTGCCAATGAACTCTACCAGATATTTTTTCATGAGGGATGAACGGAGGGAATTGAGAACGGGCGAGGCTGGTTTGATCAGAATTCGAGGGCAAGCCTTGGGCGGGGCGTTGCTCAACTTTCGGAGCGGTTGCGTTGGCGCGGGTTTTTCGCTCCCATCCGTTTCGGTCATGCCGCTTACCAAATCCGAACTCACGCGTTTGCGATCCCTGAGGGAAAAGAAACATCGGGAGGAGTCGGGGTTGTTTGTCGTCGAAGGAGAAAAGGTGGTTCGTGAATTGATCGAGGACGGTTTTCCTTTGGTAGAAATCTATGCGATCGAACCCGGAGAATTTGAATCCGTCAGGGTGCCGGTCAGGCGGGTTTCCAGAGGGGAGATGGACCGGATAAGTCACTTTCCAACGCCTTCGACCGTGCTTGCCGTGGGTCGGCTTGTGCGTGCGACATTGAAGGAGGGAGAGCTCATGTCTGGCCTGACCTTGGCACTCGACGGCATACAGGATGCGGGGAACGTTGGCACCCTCCTGCGAACTGCCGACTGGTTCGGCTTTGATCGAGTCCTTCTCTCACCGGAATGCGCGGATCTTCATTCGCAGAAGGTCATCAATGCGAGCATGGGCTCATTCAGCCGTGTCCGATGCATTACGATGGATCTCGAGGACGCATTGGGCGCCGTTCGCGGAAGCCAGCCAATGCCGGTCTACGGATGCGATTTGGTGGGTACTCCGGTCATGGACCTGAGACCGGCAAGGAATGCGGTCGTCGTTATCGGCAGTGAAGGCCGTGGACTGTCAAAGGCGGTGGTCGGCTGCCTTACCGAACGTGTCACCATACCCCGGTATGGATCAGCTGAGTCCCTCAATGCGGCGGTGGCAGCAGGTATCGTCTGCGCCCGGTTGCGAATAGGGCAGGGGTGATGGGGCGGAGGGGCGTCCGGGAAACTGTGTCGCATGATGCAGGTCATTTCATTGCGACTATTGGTTAGCCATTTTTCCGGGGACGCTCATGATGTCTTCCTTTATGGCCACCGTGACTCAGCCCAGCACCGGACCGATGCGCGATTTCGCCAGTGTTTTTGGAAAACTGCGGCCTCACATGGCTGCACTCGATGCTTTCTTGCGCGAGCAGATCGCTGCCTTTGAGCCCGAAATCCGTACGATGGCAGACTATTGCATCGATGCGTCAGGCAAACGCATTCGTCCGGCATTGGTGTTCCTGAGCGGGGGGAACGATCGCAATCTTGTGCAGCCGGAGTTGGTGAGGGTTGCGGCCGTGGTGGAACTCGTCCATCTGGCCACCTTGGTTCACGATGACATCATGGACGAAGCCGACCTCCGCCGCGGCCGACGGACGGCCACGCGCGAGTATGGCCCCGAGGCGGCCGTCTTACTGGGCGATGCCCTCTTCGCGCATGCCCTCCACCTGGCATCCCAGTTTCCGACTCCGGCTGTCTGCAGGGCGGTCTCCGACTCGACAAGGAAGGTTTGTGCCGGGGAGATCATTCAGACCCTTCGCCGACGCGATGCGAACGTGTCGCTGGTCGACTACCATCGTGTCATCGACCTGAAGACGGCGGAACTCTTCCGCGTGTCGTGTGCGCTGGGCAGTGAACTGGCGGGTTATGCGCCTGGGTTTGTCGTCGCGGCGGCAAAATTCGGACGCCAGTTGGGTGTTGCCTACCAGATCTACGACGACCTCGCGGACTTCTTTGGCCACGAAAAGAAGATCGGCAAGACACTGGGTACCGATCTTCACAGTGGCAAGATGACCCTTCCGCTTCTGTTGCTACTGGAGGGGATTGATTCGCGGGAACGGTCGGATCTCCTTTCAGAGATCCGCGGTGAAAAGTCGGCCCGGCCGACCCATTGGATCGCTGCCATGGAGGACAAAGGAATCTTCGACCGGGTTGCACTGGAAATCGAAAGTGAGCTGGTGTCGGGTGAGGATGCCCTTGCGCCGTTTGCGGAACTCGCACCGGCGAAGGGTTTGAGGCAATTGAGCGATGTCCTCCGTGATCAGGTTGCGGTTCTGCGTGTTTGACTGCGGGCGCACCGGAATAGGGCTAGGTTGACGGTCAGATCCAGAGATATCCTTGTCGCGTGAATTTCCCATTGCGCCGGTCGAAGGCGTCCGCATTCTTGGCTCCATGAACCCCCTTGCGAAAGCTCTGAACAAGACGCTCGTGGCGTCCCCGGAGCGTCAGCAGGAGGCGGACACGGACTGGGCGATTGTCCGGCGTGTGCAGGAGGGGAACGTTGGAGATTTTGACACGCTGATTCGGAAATACCGGGAGCGCGTCTACGCCATTATTTACAACATGACGTCAAATCGGGAAGATGCAGCCGATTTGACGCAGGACGCCTTTATCAAGGCCTTTCAATCGATCCATCGTTTTCAGGGTCAATCGTCATTCTTTACCTGGCTCTACCGGATTGCCGTCAATGGAAGCCTTTCGCATCTGCGGCGGAATAAACTGCGAACCTTCTTCAGCTTCGAAAAAATACACGATGAGGAAAAGGGTCATGAAATCATTTCGCAGTTGACCGACAAAACGGGTGGTGACCGTGAGTTGTTCGTCAAGGAGCTCCAGGAAAAATTGAACGAGGCGCTCCAGAAGCTGTCTATCAAGCATCGTACTGTGGTTACTTTGTTCGAAATCGACGGTTTGAGTCATGAAGAAATCGCCGACGTCATGAATTGCTCTGTGGGCACGGTACGTTCACGGCTCCATTACGCAAAACAACTTCTTCAATCGGAACTGCAGGCATACGTTCGCTCATAATGGCAGATCATTCGGAAATCAGAAAAGTCAGTCTCGAAGAGGTGTTGCGGCTCAAACGCCTCGAGCGCCCGGAGCCGCAGTTTTGGGATCGTTTCGACAAGGAGCTTCGCGAAAAGCAGCTTGCCGCGATCATGGCTAAGCGGCCGTGGTGGCAGATGGATTTAGGCCGCATCATGACGGGGCTGGCGCGGGCACGGGTGCCCGTGGGCGCCGCCGCAGTTCTTACCTTAACCTTTCTGGTGATTCGCGAAAATCGCAGGCCTGATGAAGTCGATCAAGGAGCCGCTACGTCGAACGAAGTGCTTGCTGCCGCGTCGGTCGTTAATGGCGATCAGGTGACTGTCAGCAGGGATATTGATTCGATGCAGGCACCAATGTCTTCTGCGATGCCGGTTGAGTCTCACGCTGTGAGCTCTGTTGTTGCGAGTGTGTCTGCGACGCCTGATGCGCAGTCCACTGAGACGACCTACGCCGCCAAAGGCGATGAACACGCTGGACCCTCGGCAGTGGGTGCGTTGAGCCCATGGGTGGGAACATCAATCGATGATACCAGTTCCCGCTTGGCCTCAAGCGGCGTGCGTTCGTTTGCACCGACGCTGATGGACTTGCGCGACACTGGGCTTGAAGCGGTTCCTCAGGCGCGAGGTCGTGGCATTCAGCTCGCCACTCTCGCAACAGAATCCTCCGCTAATGAGGAGCCCCTGGCAAAGCTTGCCGGTCCCGCCAATTCCCAGCGCGCCCGCCTTGCGAGCTATGTCGCTGCCGCATTCAAGTCGGACGGTGAGCGCTCCTCGATGGCCGAGCAGAGGATCCGCGAACGCGCCATCAGCCGCTTGAGCAATGATGAGCTTTACTCGAGTGTGAGCCGGATCGGTTTGGCTGCTGGCGGTGGCCTGCGGTTGACGTTCTGATCGGAACACCGCTCCGGTCCTTCTTCGGTCTTGAGCCCCCGCATGCATGGCGGGGGTTTTGCGTTATTGCCTTTTCGTGTTCACAGTAGGCCATGACTACGCGCATCGAACGGGATTCAATGGGAGAAATGCAGGTGCCCGCGGATGCCTTGTACGGCGCGTCCACTCAACGGGCCGTTCTCAATTTCCCCATCAGCCACCGTCCGCTTCCGGAACGTTTCATCCGGGGGCTTGGTCTCGTAAAGCTGGCGGCGGCGCAGGCCAACGAGGAATTGGGTCTGCTCTCGCGCGAGAAGAGCCTGCTCATCCAGCAGGCGGCGCGGGAGGTCGCCGATGGTCTGCTCAATCGTCACTTTCCCGTGGATGTTTTTCAGACGGGGTCGGCGACGTCGACAAATACCAACGCCAATGAAGTGATCGCAAACCGGGCCAGTCAGTTGGCCGGCCAGGCGATTGGGTCCAGGAAACCCGTGCACCCCAATGACGACGTCAACCTCGGACAGTCTTCCAATGACGTGATTCCGACGACACTGCATGTCAGCGTGGCGATTGCTTTGAATGAACTGCTTCTTCCGTCCATGCAGAAGCTGGCCGAGGCGCTGGAAACGAAGTCCAGGGAGTTCGCGGGGATCATGAAGATTGGTCGTACCCATCTCATGGATGCGACGCCGATGACACTCGGGCAGGAATTCTCCGGCTATGCGCGTCAGGCAGGAAAGGGCACGGTTCGCGTTCGCAAGGCGATTGAGGCGCTCTCGGAACTGGCGATCGGCGGGACCGCTGTGGGCACCGGGATCAACCGTCACCCGGAGTTTCCCGCCAGGGTCTGCACGGTCCTGAGCCGGGAAACGGGACTTACCTTCAAGGAGGCCACAAATCATTTCGAGGCGCAGGGAGCGCGCGATGATGCCGTCGAGGTTGCCGGGCATCTTGCAACCGTCGCCGCCAGCCTCACAAAGATCGCCAGCGACATCCGATGGCTGGGGTCCGGGCCCCGCGCCGGCATCGGGGAACTGAGGCTGCCGGCGACGCAACCGGGGAGTTCGATCATGCCGGGCAAGGTCAATCCGGTCATGAGCGAAATGCTCATCCAGGTCTGCCACTATGTCCAAGGACTCACCCAGACCGTGCAATCATGCGGACGGGACGGCCAGTTTGAGCTGAATGTCACGCTCCCGCTGATGGCACATGCCCTTCATGAAGCGATTGCCTGCCTTGCCCAGGGTACCACGGTGTTTGCCGAACGATGCGTTGCGGGGCTCGATGCGGATGTCGACCGCTGCCGCTCGTTTGTCGACCGTTCCCTGATGCTCGTCACTGCTTTGAATCCATTTATCGGATATGATGCGGCGGCGAGCGTGGCAAAGGAGGCTCATTCCACGGGGAAGACCCTGAGAGAAGTCGTGCTCGCGCGCGGGCTGTTGGACGCGGAGCCGCTCGATCGGGCGCTTGATCCCGGATCGATGATCGGGCCTCATGCGGGAGAATCGGCGGGACACGGAGCCTGACCGAACACGATGGCCTACTATCAAGAAACGCTGACTCTTCACCCGAGAGGCGCTGGCATGCGCGAGTTCACCAACTCAGTCGCGGAGGTGCTGTCGCGAAGCGGACTCCGGCATGGCTTGGTGTCGGTCTTTTGTCATCACACGAGTTGCAGCCTGGTGATCATGGAAAACGCCGATCCCGGTGCGCGGAGGGATCTTGAACGATGGCTGGATCGACTTGTTCCGGCTGAAGATCCGCTCTTTACACACACGCAGGAAGGGCCGGACGACATGCCGAGTCACATCAAGATGGCCCTGACCCGCACGAGCGAAACAATCCCCTTTTCCGAAGGACGGCTACAGCTTGGCACCTGGCAGGGAATCTTCCTCTGGGAGCATCGCGAGTCTCCAACGCCCCGCCGGGTAAGCGTCACCGTGCTCGGCGAGTAGCCGACCGATCCTGGAGGGGCACGCGTCGTCGTGCCGGGTTTGTCGGGATTGGGAGAAGAAAACCAAATCGAGCGGGTAAGAAACGCGAGGATGCGTGGCGAGGAAAGATCCGGCGGTGTGAAGCTGGAGGGCGTCTCCAGTGCACGACGACGCGTGCCCTCCAATGGAGGCTGGCTCCTCACTTCTTCGTCGGCAGGCAGGCGCCGCAACCATTGACGAAGAAGTCATTGCCCTTGTCGTCGACGAGAACGAAAGCCGGGAAGTTTTCGACCTCGATCTTCCAGATCGCCTCCATGCCAAGTTCGGGGTACTCGAGGAGTTCGACCTTGCGGATGTTTTCCTTGGCCAGGATGGCAGCGGGGCCGCCGATGCTGCCGAGATAGAAACCACGGTGCTTCTTGCATGCAGCGGTGACGGCAGGGCTGCGATTGCCCTTGGCTAGCATCACCATCGAGCCACCGAGTGACTGGAACTGATCGACGTAGCTGTCCATCCGCCCCGCGGTCGTCGGACCAAACGAACCGGATGCGTAGCCTTTGGGCGTTTTTGCCGGACCCGCGTAGTAAACCGGGTGGTTCTTGAGGTAGTCCGGCAGACCGAGGCCCGCATCGACCCGTTCCTTGAGTTTCGCGTGAGCGATGTCGCGTGCTACGACGAGTGGTCCCGTGAGCAGCACGCGCGTGGTGACGGGAAGTCGGGAGAGTTCCGCGATGATGTCGGGCATCGATCGATTGAGGTCGATGTGCACGGCGGTTTCGTCCTTGAGGAAACGCTGCGACGCCGGGATGTACTGGCCGGGATTGGTCTCAAGTTTTTCAAGGAAGATGCCATCGCGCGTAATGCGGGCCTTGATGTTTCGATCGGCCGAGCAGGAAACGCCCATGCCGACGGGACAACTGGCGCCATGCCGTGGCAGGCGGATGACGCGGACGTCGAGGGCGAAATACTTGCCTCCGAATTGTGCGCCGATTCCGCTGGCCTGGGCAATTGCGAGAATCTTCTTCTCCCATTCGAGATCGCGGAACGCCCGGCCCCCCCGGTTCCCGGTCGTGGGAAGGGAGTCGTAGTACTTGGTCGACGCGAGCTTGACTGTCTTGAGGCAGGCTTCTGCGCTCGTTCCACCGATGACGAAGACCAAGTGGTAGGGCGGGCAGGCTGCCGTTCCAAGATACGACAGTTTGTCAGCGACAAATTTTTCGAGCGACTTGGGATTGAGCAGCGCCTTGGTTTCCTGAAACAGGAACGTCTTGTTCGCTGAGCCGCCGCCCTTTGCGACAAACAGAAAATCGTAGGAGGCTCCCTCGGTGGCATAGAGGTCGATTTGTGCCGGCAGGTTGGTACCGGTGTTGGACTCGGTCCACATGTCGAGAGGAGCGGTCTGGGAATAGCGAAGATTCTCCTTCGTGTAGGTTTCGTAGATTCCCTTCGATATCCATTCGGCATCGTTTGCTCCGGTCCAGACCTGTTGACCCTTCTTTGCGACCACGGTGGCAGTTCCGGTGTCCTGACAAAACGGCAGAATGCCTTCGGCGGCGACTTCTGCGTTCCTCAGAAGGGTCAGCGCAACATAGCGGTCATTGGGGGAGGCTTCAGGGTCGTCGAGAATCGCCGCGACCTGTTTCAGGTGCTTGGGGCGAAGGAGAAACGACGTGTCGCGCATCGCCTGCTGTGCGAGGTAGGCGAGCACCTCCGGATCCACCTTGAGGATTTCTCTGCCTTCAAAGCTAGCGATACTGATCCCCTCGGTTGAAAGGAGTCGATACTCCGTCTCGTCTGGGCCGAGCGGAAAGGGATCCTGATAGGAGAATGCGGGCGTAGCCATGAGCCAAATCGTGTCGCAAGGCCGCGGCGGAGACAAGCTGCGGGAAGGCGTCTGTTGAAAACGAGATGATCCGGTTTACCGGTCCCGATTCTCGGGTTAGGGATTCAAAATCCGGGACAGCATCGCAGCCGCCTCCGATTTGGAGTTGGCGGTCAAACAATTTTCAACGCCGGCAGATCCTGTCCGTCAACCAGCCCAACGGGTCGGCCCTTCTTGTCGACGACGATCAGGTCGTCGATCCGGTGGGCTTCGAAGAGGCGCAAGGCGTCGACTCCCAAGGCGGTATCGGGGATCGTCTTCGGCGTTCGGGTCATGAAATCCGACACAGGTCGGGAGAGAAAATCAGGCCCCGCTGCCAGGGCTCCGCGCCGGAAGTCGCCGTCGGTAAGGATGCCGGTCAGCTTTCCTGAGCGTCGATCCACCAGGGCGATGGAGCCGCTCTTTGCCTTGGTCATGGCGAGAATGGCATCCTGGACGCTTACGGTATCGGCGGCGATGGGAAGGCGGTCCGCTGTGCGCATGATGTCGCCCACACGCAGGAGCAGGACACGACCCAGATTTCCCGCGGGGTGATAGGCGGCAAAATCATCGCGCGTCACCCCCCTGGCCTCCAGCAACACCATGGCGAGTGCATCGCCAATCGCCATGGCCGCAGAGGTGCTGGCGGTCGGGGCGAGAGCCAGCGGGCATGCCTCCTTGGGAACACGGTAAAGGAGGACGTGGTTGGCGATACGGGCGAGTTCGGAATCCTGACGCGACGTGAATGCGACAATGCCAACGCCAAATCGCTTCAGCGAAGGCACTAGCCGGATGATTTCTTCGGATTGACCACTGTTGCTCAGCAGGAGCGCGAGGTCTCCCTCCTCGACAAGGCCCAGATCCCCATGGAGTGCCTGGGTAGCATCGAGAAAACAGGACGACACCCCTGTGCTGTTGAAGGTGCCGCAGAGTTTTTGCGCGATGTGGGCAGATTTTCCGATGCCCGAGAAGATGAGTTTTCTTCCAGCGGATGACGCCGACTGGATCGCTGCCGCGACGTCAACGAAGCCCTTGTCGAGCCCCTTGGCCGTTGCCGCAAGGGCATTCATTTCTATCCGGATACAGGCGCGCGCGCGCTGGAGGATGGTTTTTCGGGAGAGGGCCATTTCTCGTTTGAGTCGACCGATGAAAAGATGAAGGTAACGGACGGGGCAAATCTCACAATCACTTTCCCGTTCGATGACGTTTCGTTTACTTCTCATTGGCCTGGCCGCGTTGGGCGCGCTGCTCATCACACCGGGCTGCGATCCGGGCGAACGGACGGTGACAACAGCCGAGGTGGATGATCCCGGGTTCCGTCGGGGGAAGGAACTCCTCAGGCAGGGCAGGAATCAGGAGGCTCTGGCGGCCTTTCTCAAAGTCATCGAAAAGCGTGGAGAGGACGGGCCGGAGTCGCATCTGGAGGCGGGGCTGCTCTACCAGTTTCACATCAAGGATCCGATTGCGGCGATCTACCACTACCGGAAATACTGTGATCTCAAACCCAATGCGCCCCAGGTTGATCTGGTCCGCCAGCGGATCGAAAGCGCCAAGCGTGAGTTTGCGAGCACGCTTCCAGGGGATCCGATGAACAATGCGGTGATCCCGCGCTACGAGGGTCTGGAGCAGATTGAGCGCTATCAGCGGGAAAATGAGGCATTAAAATCGGAGATTGCCACCCTCCGCGGGCAATTGATGAACCGCGCTTCATCGCCTCTGCTGGCCCGGGAGCAGCAGGAGGATGCAGCAGTTTCGCCGATCACTCCGGCAGTCACTTCAGGCATTGTTTCCGCAGTTCCGTCTCAGGCATCCGGTGTCGCGGACCCGAGATCGCGCCAGGATACACGGACTGTGCCCGGCCCACAGGTGACTCCTCCTCCATCGGTGCCCACCCGACCAACTGAAACGCCGTCGCAGGGGCGGGGTCGGCGCCACATCGTGGTCAAGGGCGATACGTTGTTTAGCCTTGCACTGAGATACTACGGCGACCGCTCGAAGTGGCGCGAAATCTATGCCGCAAATCGCCAGGTGATGCGAAGCGAGAATGACCTTCGCATCGGTATGGAAGTCGCAATCCCCTGATCCGAGACTCTCAGCGACTCCTGAACCGGGCGATATCCGCCGGGGTATCGAGGTCGACTGCCATCTCCGGCAGATCCACCGGAATCACGTGGTTGGTCAATCTGGCTGCTGCGATGACGCTGCGGGCACCTTCCTCTCCGCTCAGGTTCGAGAGGGTCGTGAAATAGGTTCTGCTGAAAAGCGCGGGCGCCCCCAGGCGTCCCTGATAATGTGCGGCCACGATATGGCCATCCAGGGAGGCAGGCGCACTTTCGAGCAGACGAGCAATTGTTGCGGACGTGAAGGCCGGCTGGTCGCACAGCGCAATCAAAGCGCCATCGAGGCTGCGCGAGAATGACTGCAGCGTTGTGATTCCCGCGCGCAGCGAAGATGCCATCCCTTCGATCCATGCGGAGTTTTCCGCTATCAGCACGGGAAGGCGAGCGAGTTCAGCGCGGACCTCGACAGCAGAGGAGCCGACGACAATGACAATGGGCCAGAGCGGGGAATCCAGGGCGGCGGTCGCGATCCGAACGATCAGAGGGACACCGTCGATGCGAATCAGTTGTTTGGGTTCACCGAGACGGGTCGATGCGCCGGCGGCGAGGACGATGGCGCCGATCCGTGGTCGGTCTCGCGGATTCGGGACTTTCTCGATGGGGCTCATCTATGAATGGGAAGGGCCCGCTCACGAAGCGGACGCGCATCGCGCCCGTTGTGGACTGCGGCGATTTCCGAAATGATCGCAAGTGCCACCATCTCTGGGGCGTCGCCACCCAGGTCCAGCCCAACCGGACCGTGCAGCCGAGAGCGTTGTTCAGGTGAAATTCGAAGCCCCTTGGATTCCAGGTCGGCCAGGATTCGCTCCGCCCGTTTGCGGGGGCCGAGAAGGCCAACATAAAAGTAGGGCAGTGGCAGCACAGCCTCAAGGAAAGGTAGGTCATGGACGTAGTGGTGCGTCATGATGACCGCCGCGGTGTCGCCGTCGGGTGCGAGCAATCTGCCTAAATCCGATGGCGGCAGGGTCACCACCAGGTGCGCGTCGGGAAAACGCTTGGGCGTGGCGAACGTGGAGCGTGGGTCAGCAACCGTGACACGCCAGCCCAGCCGACTGGCAAATGTTACAACGGGCTTCGCATCGTCTCCCGCTCCCAGGATATGCAGCGCGACAGGCGGAGGTATCGATTGTTCGAATCCACCGACGGGGAGAGTGGCGGCCATGGGATCGGCAGGAAGGGTGCCGAGCATTCCGGCGGAGTCGGCTTGGTGAGTCACCCAAAGGCGCGTCGCTCTGCGCGCTTCCTGGTTCTCCCTCAGCGTCTTGATCCACCGCGGCGGGTGAAGCAGCGGCTCGATGAGAATTTCGACGACTCCGTGGCATCCCAGTCCGACACCCCAGATGAGGTCGTTTTCCTCGGTCGTATCGTAGGTGACAACCTTAGCCGTTCCTGTGGCGAGAACGTTGCGCGCATGGGAAAGCAGATCCTCTTCTAGGCAGCCGCCGCTGATGGAGCCGATGCGAACTCCCGCCGCTGTGAGAAGTAACCGGGCTCCCGGCCTTCGATAGGACGAACCCCTGACCGTGACCAAGGTCGCCAGCGCCGCCGGATAGACGTCCGGCTGGCTGAGGCAATGGACGATTTCGGAGATCTCCGTCACGCCCGGATGATTTTCGAGATGATGCCCCGCGTCGAGCGCAGGTTCATGTCCCAGGCTCGTCGATTACGCTGTAGCCGTATCCAAACTGAATCTATCAAGAGTCAAATCCTACCGTCTTTGGTTTTCGCTCGAGCCGGTTGCCGACCCTTGAAATAAGCCTCCAGCGCTGTGATCAAAGGTCCGATCTCCTCCTGCGTCACCGCCCACACGATTTTGAAATCCACCGCGCCGTAGTCATGGGCGATGCGGTTGCGCATCCCGCGGATGCTCTTGAACGGAACCGTCGGCAAGATCGCTTCCGTGGCCCTGTCGATCTTGCTGGCGGATTCGCCGAGCACCGAGATCCGCAGCGCCACGGCGTCACGCTTCTCGCTGTTGTTCCAGAATTTCTCGAACGTGACACCGGCCATGTAGCTGTGAATGAGCCGCGCCGCCTCCAGCATGTCATGCAGGTAGGCGTCACCCGTCTTGGAAGCGGCTTTAGCCACGATAAATCTCCCTGGCGTCCGCCAGAATGGAGCTTCGCCGGTAGGGATTGGACATCTGTTCGACTGACTCACGGGTCAGTAAATGCACTGGCACGCCGAGTATCGCTGCCATTTCTGCCTCCATCGTGAAGAACCGCAGGCCGGGATTGGTCCGAAAGGTTGCCATCAGGTCCACGTCACTGCCTCGCTTGGCGTCCCCTCTTGCGGCAGAACCGAAAGCCTCCAGGCGAGTGATGCCCGCCTGTCGGCAATAGTCAGCCAAGAGCTGGGCGACGGTCTCGGGTGCAGGAGGCATACCCGGACGGCGTGGCTGCGGCTTCTTTCCGCTCCGCACGGCCTCCCAATAGGCAACCGCCTTGGCGCGGTTGGCGAGGGTCTTGGCCGGGGAGCGGGCCTGCCCTCCTTTCCGGCTGAAGGCTGCATGATTCATGCCTGGAAGCTAAGCGGTTAGCATTATGCTGTCGAATCAATTGAGAGAGGCCGAATTGGATCGGGTCATGTAGTTTGTATTTGCCGAGGGCGAACAAGACCTGCGGGGCCGTGGCTTGGGGATAGGATGCAGGCATGCGTAAGTCCGAGATTCTGGCCGAGTTGCCGAAGCTTTCTGTCGCAGAGCGTAACGAGGTGCGCCGCCGGCTGGTTGAGTTGGACGCGGAGAAAGCGGATGTGGCGGCGCTGGCGCGTTCAGAGGAGCTTGCGCGGGGGACGGTGCAGCCGAAAACCCAAGCCGAGGTCTTTGGCAACGTGCGGGCCGCAATCCCGTGAGGCAGTGGTTCCACCGGGAGGAGGTTAAGTTATATTCCATCTCGGTGCCAACCGCCGTGTGCGCTTCCTCAAGGATGGTCTTCACCAGTTCGCCCTCGCCGCAGACGACGATTCGGGCGAAGCGCTTGAACCCCGGACCGTCCGGCACCGTGGGATTGCCGTCGAGCCACTTCGCGAGAGCCTGCAGGTCGGCAATCGGCACCGCCCGCTCTCGGACCCGTTTGGCCAGGTGTTCGATGACCACCGGCGGAACGTGCTTACGCCGGATTTTCGGCATCGCCAAAGAACCCTTGCACGAGCTGCCGCTGGAGCCGGTCGCCTTCCGCGGTTGTCCGGGCGTTGACCATTTTCCGCGCCAGCGATCCCAACTCCGCCGGGCTCAGGGGCCTCGCTTCGAGCTTCACGGCGTAACCGAGCGCCCGGGCCGTGCGCTGGATTGTTTTATAGGTCGTGGAGGTGTTGTTGACGTGCAGCGCGCGCCGGATTGCGGTCCGGCCGGTGCCGAGCTGTTTGGCGAGTCCGGCAATCGTGACATTCTGCTGCTTCATCGAGTCGGCCAGGACCTGCTTTACGGCGCTCAAGTCATCGACTTGGCGGCGGCGATTGGTGACCGAAGGCATATCTCCCAATGCGGTTCATTCCTGAACCATGTCAAAATGGCCTCGATTTGCCGAGGCCTCCCGCGTCCCTTGCCCGGCGTCTGTTCAACCGGGACAAGAGTTCGATTTGGTTCATGGAGAGACGCGGGACGGGTCAGAGGGCGGAGAAGGAGGGTTTGCGGAGATATGAGGCTGGGGCAGACCCCAGGGTATCGGTGTTTGCATGCTTGCCGGGGTGGCACAGGTGAGCGAAGATCATGGGTGCTGCTTGCCGCGGTGGAGATAGTCCACGCGCGTTTCTACCCCAAGACCCAACGCATGAATGGCGTGGATCGCCACGCGCTCGTGCTTCCTACTCTTGTCATGAACACCACTCTTGTCGACGCGATGCGCGCCGCGTTCGTGGCTGCGTGGTTTGCCCCGGCCCTTTCACTGTCGGCTCCTGCTGCACAGCCTCCGTCAGTCGCAGTGCAGTCCCTGCACAACCTTCACACGATTTCGTATAACTCGATTCAGGGAGTCGTGCACATCCAACTCCCGGACGACCTCGCCGCTGGTGACAGGGTATCCGGATCGGTGCGCTTGGAGCCTTCGGGACAATCTGAATCTGAACGCACTGCCAACACCGCCATCTTGCGTGGCACCGTGATCGATGTGGGAAGGCAACGCATCAGCGCGGAAAATCCACATTTTTCACTGCAGGTACCTGCGGCGGCCTGGGAGAATATTCCCGTGGTGATTGAAGTGCAGCGGCGGAAGATCACGACCAGGGTTCCCATCAGGCATCCCGGCGCTGTGTCAATGGCGACTGCGGCAACCCCTGGCTTTTCGTTGCCGAGAATTGTCACGGCAGGTTCGCCGACGCAAATTACGGGTAGCTTCGATGGGGATGCTGCAAATACGCAGCTCTCCCTTGGCGATCAGCCTCTCGAAGTCCTCGCAGAGTCTCCGCGTCAGACGATCTTCCAGGTTCCATCGGAACTGCCGATGGGAGAGAATCCGTTGACCGTGAGTGACGGTCCGCTTCTTCGACAGGGCACCGTACGAGTTGTGCAGGTGCAGCTTTCTGCTCCCAAGCTCGATCTGCTGCGAGGTGAGACGACACCGCTCACCGTGGTGGTCGCGGGATTGCAGGGACTCAAACACCCGGTGCCGTTCCAGCTTACCACAACGGGTACGGTTGCGACTGAAGGTGGAAATTTGCAGCGTTGGGACATCCTGCCCGACGACCCGAATCTGGCGGACAACGGAGAGTTTCGGTTGAATCGCACGGTGACAGGAACGGCGGCCGGCGGATTTAACATTGCAGCCGAAGTGGTATGGGCGAATCCCGCGCCCCACTGGCTGGCGGGTGGAGTTTTGCATGTAGAGGGCAAGCCGGGTGGACAGCCAGGCCGCTGGCGCGTGCCGGTCATTCGACCGCCGGACAAGAGGCCGTTCGGCATCTACTTTGGAGGGGACAAGCCCCCTGCCCTGCAGTTCTGCAACTGGATCGAGATCGGTGCGGCTGAAGAAAAGGACGGCGTTGATTTTGTCGGCGACTACAAGCGCACCACAGACCCCTCTGCGCCTCCTCCAAAACCGAAGCCCCCGGTGCGCCCGTCGATGCCGCCACCACCAGCGCCTTCAGGGGGTGGAACTTCCGCAGTGGACAAGCCTCCGCCGTGCAAGGAGGGGGAGGAACGTGAGTTGAGCGCGGAGAAGAAGTCGTTCACGCTGCTCGATGGCAAACAGGAGTTTTTCCTCCAGGTTTACACAGACAAGGATGCCACTGTCGCAGCCGCGGGGGACTTTGCCGCCTATCTCGATACACTGGCAAAAGCGGGAAAACTCGGGAAGCGGCTCCTGCCAAAGGGAGAAGGTGCGGGGGGAGCGGTCGCGGGCGCGCTTGTGCGGTACCTTGGCCAGGGCTCGGCAACGATAGAGGAAGTCCTCAAGGGCAAGCTGCGGCTCGCGGGGGCTTCGAAATTTACGGCGGTGATGAATGCGGGACTCCGGGACATCGAAGCGACCTGCGCGACCGTGGAAATCTGCGTGCGCGGGGTGAAGGTGACGGAGAAGCGCTACACTGAGACGGAAACCAAGCGACGCGAAATCTTCTCGTGGGTGGCGGAGAAAGGCGGCGATGCATGGGAAAAGATCACCGATTCCTCCTCACGGATAGACGCCAAGAAGGCCGCAGCCTGGGCCAACGAACAATTCTCCGGCAAGGCGGAAGAGTTCAAGAACGCCGCAGATGAACGGCAGAAGTTCAAGGACGGCTGCAAATAATGGCCCATGCGATGCCCATGAGTTTCAAGGCAATGACACGGAGTGATCAGTTCCTGATGTCTGTGTTGTGAGCACAAATATCAGGAACTCGATCCATACGCCTCCATGCCGACGCAGGAACAGACCAGGTTGCGATCGCCGTAGACATTGTCGACGCGGCCAACTGAAGGCCAGAACTTGTGGGCGCGGACGAAGGGTGTCGGGAACGCCGCCAGCTCGCGCGAATAGGGACGATCCCATTTGTCGGAAGCGACAACGGACGCGGTGTGAGGAGCCTGCTTGAGCACGTTGTTTGTCTTGTGAAACTCCCCGTTGGCCACGCGTCGCATTTCATCATGGATTGCGATCAGCGCATCGCAGAAGCGATCGAGTTCGACCTTAGCCTCGCTCTCGGTGGGCTCGATCATGAGCGTTCCAGCCACGGGCCAGCTCATCGTAGGGGAGTGATAGCCATAGTCCATCAATCGCTTCGCCACGTCCTCCACCTCGATGCCTTCCTTTTTCCAGTGGCGCAGGTCGATGATGCATTCATGCGCAACAAGACCTTCATTGCCCTTGTAGAGGACGGGGAAATGAGGCTCGAGCTGACGCGCAACATAGTTGGCATGGAGGATGGCTCGCTTGGTGGCTTCGGTGAGGCCGACTCCTCCCATCATGCGAATGTACATCCAGGAAATGACCAGGACCGAAGCGGACCCATACTTGGCGGCGGACACGGCTCCCACCGGCTCGGATTGTGAATGGGCCGGGTCACCCGGCAGAAACGGGACCAGATGTGAGGCGACGCCGATCGGACCAACACCGGGACCGCCTCCGCCATGGGGAATCGAGAATGTCTTGTGCAGGTTGAGGTGGCAGACGTCGGCGCCGATATAGCCGGGAGACGTCAAGCCGACCTGGGCGTTCATGTTGGCGCCATCCATGTAGACCTGTCCGCCGCGCTCATGGATGAGGGCGCAGATGTCGCGTATTGAAGATTCAAATACGCCATGCGTGGAAGGGTAGGTCACCATCAGCGCGGCCAGGTTGGAGGCGTGCTGGTCCGCCTTGGCCTTGAGATCCGCCATGTCGATATTGCCATTGGCGTCGCAGGCAATCGGAACCACCGACATGCCGCACATGACCGCGCTGGCCGGATTGGTTCCATGGGCGCTCGTGGGAATGAGGCAGACCGTGCGATGGCCTTCGCCCCGCGAGCGGTGATAGCCGCGGATGGCCAGCAGGCCTGCATACTCGCCCTGCGATCCGGCGTTCGGCTGAAGTGAAATTTCCGCGAAGCCCGTTATCTCTGAGAGCCAGGTCTTGAGATCCCTGAAAAGCTGCGCATACCCGCGCCACTGTTCCGCGGGGGCGAGCGGGTGAAGCTTGCCGAACTCAGGCCACGTTACGGGAAGCATCTCGCTGGTGGCGTTGAGCTTCATCGTGCACGAACCGAGGGAGATCATGGAGTGGCTCAGGGAAAGATCCTTTGCCTCCAGGCGCTTGATGTATCGGAGCATCTCGTGCTCGGTGTGGTAGCGATTGAATGTCGCGTGCGTGAGAAAGGTGCTGCTGCGACGATGTGGCAGCGGAAACTCGACGGAAACGCTGTCGCTCGCAGGCAGGGCTGCCGACTCCCGGAAGAGGCCGGCGAGAACGGCGACGTCCTCCAGCGTTGTCGTTTCGTCAAGCGAAAGGGCAACTGTTGTGTCGTTGATCGGGCGGAGGTTTACCTTCTTTGCGTGAGAGGCAGCGTGTACGCGCGCAGCAGATACGTGGGTGACGACCAAGGTGTCGAAAACCGTGCCTTCAAGGAGGCGGGCACCCGCACCCCGAAGCGTGGTGGCAAGCAACTCGGTCAACCGTTTTATTCGTCGGGCGATCCTGGACAGTCCTTCCGGGCCGTGGTAGACCGCGTACATCGAAGCCATGACAGCGAGCAGGACCTGCGCAGTGCAGATGTTGGACGTCGCCTTGTCGCGGCGAATGTGCTGTTCACGCGTCCCCAGCGCCATGCGCATGGCGGGGTTGCCCTGTGCGTCGCGTGAGACACCGATCAGCCTTCCAGGCATCTGGCGCTTGTAGGCATCCTTGGTCGCGAGGAAACCCGCGTGCGGGCCTCCAAATCCCATCGGCACGCCGAAACGCTGTGCCGAGCCCACGGCAACGTCGGCGCCGAATTCACCCGGAGATCGCAGAAGTGTCAGCGCGAGCAGGTCGGTTGCCACGATCACGAGCGCGCCCGCGGCGTGCACGCGGCTCACCAGGTCGTCGTACGGATGAATGAGTCCAAAGGTGTCGGGGTATTGCACAAGCGCGCCAAAGTAGGTGGCGTCGATGGGCATGGAACGGTGATCTCCGATCACCACTTCGATGCCGAGCGGCTGGGCCCGGGTGATGACGACCTCACGGGTTTGCGGGTGGCAGTTTTCCGAAATGAAGAACTTGTTTCGCGATCCACCACTGACGGTGCGCAGGGCGAGTGTCATCGCTTCGGCCGCGGCGGTTGCCTCATCAAGCATAGAAGCGTTGGCAATCTCCATTCCCGTCAGCTCCGCAACCACGGTCTGGAAGTTGAGCAGGGCTTCCATCCGCCCCTGGGAGATCTCTGCCTGGTACGGAGTGTAGGCGGTGTACCAGCTCGGATTCTCAAGAATGTTGCGCTGGATGACCCCCGGCGTGTGCGTGTCGTAATAGCCCTGGCCGATGTAGCTTCGAAACACCTGGTTCAGACTGGCCATGGCGCGCAGCTCGGCCAGTGCCGCACTTTCACCGGCTGCCGTGGGCAACGATAGCAGTGCCGGAAGGCGGATGTGCGCAGGCACGGCTGCGTCCACGAGTGCATCAAGCGACGGGTAGTCGAGCAGGTCGAGCATCCCCGCCAGGTCGGTGGCGTTGTCGCCGTGATGACGGCGCGCAAAGGTGTCCAAAGGGGCGAGGTTGTCGCGTAGGGTGGCGGGAATGGCGGAGGTGGAAGGCATGAGAGACTGAAGCAGGCCCAACGTAGGGTCGCGGGAGGCGGGGGCAACAGGGTTCTGGCAGGCGCGGCTGACTTTTAGGCGGTTGAAATTCCTGCCTTACGCCCCCTTGTTGAAACCAGTGAAAAGCTCCCGCGCCGCGCCCAATCTGCCGTATCCAACGCCTGCCGCACGTGCAGCCTACGTGGACTCGAAACTCGCCGAACTCTATCCACGGCCGGCGATTCCGCTGAACCACGGAGATGCATATACATTGTTGATCGCGGTTTTGCTGTCGGCGCAGTGCACGGACAAACGGGTGAACCTGACCACACCGGCTCTATTCGCCAGGGCGCGCACACCGGCGGACATGGTGAAACTGAGCGTGGCTGAAATCGATGGCATCGTGCGCCCATGCGGATTGTCGCCCCGCAAGGCAGAGGCGATCCGGGGACTTTCCAGCATGTTGCTGGAACTGCACGCGGGGAAAGTTCCGTCCACGTTTGAAGCACTCGAAGCGTTGCCGGGCGTCGGGCACAAGACCGCCTCGGTGGTGATGTCACAGGCGTTTGGTTTTCCCGCGTTTCCCGTCGACACACACATCCATCGCCTTGCGCAACGCTGGAAGCTGACCACCGGACGAAGCGTCGCGCAGACCGAGGCGGATCTGAAGAAACTGTTTCCCGAGTCGCATTGGAATCCGCTGCATCTGCGCATCATCTACTACGGACGCGAGCATTGCACCGCGCGCGGATGCGATGGAACGGTGTGCGAAATCTGCCGGACCCTGTTTCCGGAGAGGAAACGCGCTGTGGTGACGCGAAAGTAGACGATCAATGTCCGGCGCTGGCATGCTATCGGTTTAGGCGCGCGGAAGCGTAGTCGCGGGCCATTCAATGCCTCCAGAAATCAAAAATTCCGGGATTGCCTCAAGCTTTTGCGTTCCCCACGTTTCTGCCCCTGATCTGGACGCTTAGCTCAGTTGGTTAGAGCACGTGCTTCACACGCACGGGGTCATTGGTTCGAGTCCAATAGCGTCCACCAATCCTGGTGAGTTGAAATGGTGTAACCTTCTACTTTATCGATTGGATGAGCGAGTGCGCAAAGAAGACACTGTAAAGCTGCAGACTGCAGTGTCGGCTTGCCTTACAGTATTGCGGTTAAGATGGAGGAAAGCTGCGCGCCGAGTGAATGCCATAATATATTTTGATTGCGTATATTACGTTGCGAACAGTCTGTTTCTTGGTGGATGGACTGATCCATGCTGCTTCCTGTCGTCTGCTTGAGTTCACAACCCTGAAACCCTCCTGTTATGATGGCTTTTGCCCTCCTGATTGCGACAAACGTGAACCCTGGGACGCATGTTCCGGATTCAACCATGGCAACTTCATTGTTGCTGGGAGCCAGTGCGCTGGGATTGGCGCTATTTGCGCGGTTTATGAAGAACCGTCGTAAATAGTCTCCCTTCCGTCGCGCTGACTGGTCACCTATTCGAAGCCCTCCCGGGTTCATTCCCAGGGGGCTTTTTCGTTGCAGAAAAGGCCATCGTGGCACAGCTGCACGAAACTATTCGGGTGGCGGTGCCGATGGTGTTCTCGAATCAGTTTTGCGGCGGCGGCGCGCTCGGGGTAGGAACGGATCCCATAGTCGCGCCCAGATGCCGCGTGGGAAGGAACTGGAATCTCCCAGGCCAAGCCGTTTCGGCCACGCCTGTGCGGAAGGCCAATGGGCGGTCCCAAAGATCCAGTCCCATACCACCAGGCTTGTGCCGAAATTCTGTCCGTGTTTCCCGTGTAGCTCGACATCGTGATGCCAGGCATGAAAGTGCGGTGAGCTGATGACGTAACGCAGAATTCCCCAGTCGGCATCGAGATTGGCGTGACTTAGTTCGCTTACGAGGAGCGAGATGATCAGTATCCAGAAAATGACTACCGGTTCCACGCCCAGTACGACCAGGGGCAGGTAGATGACCGTTTTGTAGATGACCAGTTCGAACCAGTGCGAACGGAAAGTCGCGGCCCAGTCGAAGACCTCGACGCTGTGATGCAGCTTGTGGAATCGCCAGAGCCATGAATAGCGATGGAGGGCCCGGTGGATGTTCCATTCCAGAAAGTCCTTGAGCACGAAAAAGACGATGAACTGGGCCCAGTATGGCCAGGTCGAGATGAGCCTGATAGAATCGGGCTGCGGCAGGCCAACATGAAAGAAGGCGCGATTCAGCCAGCCAACGAGATGGGCGGTCACGATCGCAAGCATCCAGCTCACGTACTGGAGATTGAAGACCATCCAGAACACATCCTGCACGAAACCTGGCCTGAGAATCTCCTGGGTGCGCGAGCGAGGAACCAGACGCTCCAGCAGCAGTATTCCGACCGAGATCAGCAGCAGCCAGAAATAGTATTCGAGATAGAGGGGCATGAGGCGCGCGAAGTCCAACCGCGGATGAGATTCAACTGCGGTTCAGCGTCCGAACCGGAGTCATGTCATCCCATACAGGGGTGGCCAAAGAATGGCTCGTCTGCTCCCGCTAAGCAAGGTGGATTCGGTGAAGATCCGGCCCGCGAACTACCGGGCTATTCGCGGGTTGATGCGGACGCGGCGTCACTGGTACGTACCCCTCAAAACCGGAACGGATTTGAGAACGTCAGCGTGTAACCCAGGTACACACCGCGAGGATCACCCAGGTTCTTGTTCACTTTCAGGTAGTCGTTGTCGAACATGTTGTTCACGTTGAGCCGAAGGGAGTGGCTGGACCTTGAGTTCTGCTTCCAGCGGTAGGAAAATCCGATGTTCCAGAGAGCGAAGGAAGGCACCGTCAGTTTCCATTGGTTGGTGCTGCGGGAGACCGTGGGCACCCCGTTGACAATGGCGATCGTGTCGCCCGCGATCGGACTTTCGCTCGGAGTCTCCGCCATGTAGGTCACGCCGAGATTGGCGGAGAAGCCCTTCAGCCATCCCTCCCTGGCAGTGTACTTGATCCAGGCGCCGCCGTTTTCTGGCGAGATGTTCTGGACCTTGCGTCCGATGGCCTGGGGATTGCGGGATCCGAAGTCATTGTAGTACGCATTCACGTGGGCAAAGCTTAGACCTGTGGACCAGGACGAGCTCAGGGCCCAGGTCACATCGGCCTCCCACCCCTTGACCTCCTGGTTGCCGTCTGAACGGACGACGTTCACAAAGTTTCCGGAGCCTACGGGCTCCTCGACGGAATCGGTGACGCGCACACCAAAGCGCTGGATATTGAAGAAACCGATCGTGTAGTTCAGGCGATCATTGAAGAGCGAACCTTTGATGCCGTAGTCCCATCCCCGGGCAGTTTCAGACTTGTAGGTCGAACTGGCGACATCGACGGGATTTTCACCCTGATTGATGAAGTAGCTTTCGCTGTAGTTGGCATAAACGCGGGTGTTTTCCTTGACCTTGAACAGGGCGCCGGCGTTGGGCCTGACCTGGTTGACGTCACGCTTCACCGGGATGGGCGAGTCGGGCGTGGGCGTGACGCCGTTGATCGTGGTGACGTACTCGAGCTGGCTGAAATGAACCTTGTCGAAGCGGGAACCGAAATAGGTCAGGAGCCGTTCACGGAACCAACGGGATTCCTGGCGAAACTGACCGCCCACGACGCTGATTCTCCGGCGGGTGAGACGCGACGCCGCACCGAGAGGATCTTCAACGGTGCCGTCAAAATAGGTCAGCGGCGAGATCGGCCTGAAATCATGATCGAGCGCCACGACGCGACCGGATCCCGCTGCCTGCCAGGCGGCGAGGGCCGAGGAGGCGGTGCTGCGGGTGGGATCGTAACGATAGTAGTCGTTGAAATCGACCGTCACGAGGGTCTTGTTCGAAATCGTGCGATTGGCCAGGGAGTAGCGGGCCACGAGGTCGAGTTGCACGCCGCCGCCGTCTTCGTTGATGATGCCGCGGTTTGGCGTGGCGCCGCGCGTGGAGGTGTAGCTGTTGGCAGCGTTGGTGCTGTTTATGGTGATGGTGCCGAAGCTGGTGTTGGCGTTGAAATTCTGCAGTTTCGCGGAAAAGAGCTGGGCGCCCGCGCGGAAACTCAGGTATCGGCCGAGCTGCCGATCATAACTCATCCGGAGTGTGTCCGCGGAACGCGAGTTTTCGCTGTGGGGGCCGAATGCGTTATAGCGTGCGAGGTTCTTCGCGTAGCCGATGGCCTCGTCGTCAGTGTTGGATGAAGTGCCTTTCTGATCGAGGATGATAGGTGCGGCGGAAGTCTGGGAGTGGCGAAACTGCTTGAAGTGTTCTGCTGAGAGAAGGAGATGTCCTCCTCTTTCGAAATCGTGTTTCACTGCCACATAGGCCTGATTTTCGCGGATGTGAAAATAGTCCACATCGCCGGCGCGGTTGAACTGGCTGCCGATGACGATGTAGTAGGTTCTTGGTGATCCGAGGAGGCCGGTCGCCTCGATGGTCCCCTGAAGCGTGTCAAAGCTCCCGCCGCGCACAGTGAACTTCATGGCATCGGTTTTCTGCGGTGCCTTGGAGATCATGTTGACCATGCCACCGGGCGAGCTTCGGCCGTAGATGCCGGCATTCGGGCCCTTGATGACCTCGACACGATCGATATTGGTCTGCCCATAGCGACCCTGACGGTAGAAACCATCACGCAACTGCGAGGACGACGCGAAGCCCCGGAGGTTGAATCCACCACCGACGTCAAGACCGGTGAGGCCGCCGACCTGAGTCAGCGTATCGTCGAGCTGAAACATGGCGAAATCCTCGAAGAATTCGCTGGTGATGACGTTGACGCTGTAGGGCAGATCCTTGATTTGCGTCGCCACGCGCGTGCCCGTGAGGGTTTCGGAAGCCGCGTAGCCACGGTCGTCCTCGGCCTTCACCTCAAAGGGTGAAATCTCGATCACGTCTTCCTGGGAATTTGCGGGACTGGTTTGAGCGAATGCTGCTGAGGCGGTGAGAGCCGTGTAGCATGCCAGGATGCCGCTGAGTCGGTTTGGGTTTGTAATCATGGGTCTGGTTTTTGGGTTGGAGGATGGTTGGAGGAAAATTCAAGGTTTGCGTTTGGCTGGGGGTGGGAGGACTGCGCCTTGGCCGGGCGCTGAGGTCGCTGTTGGGTTGAACGAATCGGCGGGTCCCCCGTAGAAATCTGGTCCGACGTTTCCCCTTCCGATGGGCACAGCTTCACGACCGAATGTCTCGCCCCAGTCGCAGCCTGCGCCCTTCCCCTGCGCTGACCGCCTGATCGTTCGCATTCCCTGCATTGCGAGTTGCTTCATGCCATCGCCCATCTCCAGCACCGGGCTGGATGCCGATGGGACAGCGTAACCAAGTGAGGCATCCTGTCTGAGATCCGGGGATTTCGCGCCGTAGGTTACGCCAGGCAGGCCGGTGACTCCGTAGTTCGATCCGGGATGATGGACATAGTTGCTGCGGAACCCGATGACTGTCGTGCTGTAGTCGATTTCAAAGACGGGGCCACCGCTGCTGCTGCTTTGCACGATGTTGTAGCAGACCATCACGCCGGACGGATCGATCGCGCCGGATCCGCTGCTGTTGCGGCCAAGGAAGAACGGCTGCTTGCAGTTGAGGAAGATGTTATGGACGACTTTCGCGTTGTCCGCCGCCTCGTAGGTGTTCGCATCATCGCTTGCGGGCCAGGCCGGGTCGCCTTTCTGCACGACGATTGTCGAAGTGACACCGCTGCCGCCGATATCCTGGAAATAGTTGTCCCGAACGGTGTGGTTTTGTCCGATGATGCGAACGCCGCCGGAATCCGGGAGATTCGCCCCGAAGAAAAAGTTTCCATCAACCAGACAGTTGTCGCCGTGCCGCAGGCATAGTTGTCCACGGTTTTCGACGAAGGTATTGCAGCGATAAAGATTGTTGGACGATTTGTTCGAGATCAGCTCCGGTTCCCCGGCGCCGTAGATGGCGCGATAGAAGTAATTGAATTCAAAAACCGAGGCCATGTTCCATCCCTGGTGCGCGCTGTCGCCGACGCGGATGCCTTCATAGCCGTTTTCGCCGATGATCGTCCGAGGCCCGAAATAATTGTAGGCGAACCGGTGGTTGCGCGGAGTGGACTTGTCGGGCTCAGGTGTCGCCAGCACGACCGATGCACCGAGGGTTGTCTTGCCTTCGAAACTGTTGTGGTCGACCGAGTGACGGTAGCCTTGGATCACAAGCCAGTAGTAGGTATTGCCCGCTATCGCTCCGGAATTGTAGTCGCGAAACATGCAGTTCGTGATGCGGCAGTCTTTCGAGCCCATTGCCGTCTGAACGATGCCCCATTTTTCCGCGGCGGGCATGCCACCAGGGGCGGTCTGTCCATCGAATCTGAAACCGGCCAATGTCATCCACGAGCCGGAAAGCACGATGCGGGTTGTGCCGGCAAACGCGACGCCTCCCAAATTCTCTGCGCGGATGACGATCGGTTCATCCGGGGTGCCGGTGCCGTTGATAGTTTTTATTCCGAGGTTCGCATAGATGCCGTCGTGCACGACAACCGTGTCTCCCGCGGACAGCGCGGGCAGGGCGGTCAGGTCGCTTACGGTGCGAACATCGTGCCGCGCGCCGCGCGCAGCCGACGACACCAGCGCCAATGCCAGGGTGACGAGTGCCAAACGAAGAGGAAAGGAGATCAAACGACCGGAAACCATGGGGACGGCAGGTCTGCATCGCGGGTCTACGGGACCGCGTCACAGGGGGACTACACCGAACCATCCTAACAGTCCGCCATCATGGCGGGTATCCTTAGAACTGAGGATATTTCCCTTGTCTTCCGCCTGGGCTCATCGCTTTTCGGCCTGAAGATACTTGGCGGCCGCTGCCGTGCGGGAATGGACATGCAGCTTTTCGTAGATGTGACCCAGATGCGTGCAGATGGTCGTGTAGCTGACTCCCAGACGCTCCGCGATTTCCTTTGTCGCCAGCCCTTCTGTCACTTGTTGGAGGATCTCGAGTTCCCTCGATGTCAGGGCGGCAATTTCATCCGCTGGCTCCGCAGCGCGCTGGAACGACTGGACTACCTTGCGCGCGATTTCCGCGCTCATTGGCGAGCCGCCGGCGTGAACATCGCACACGCCCTGGATGATGGCTTCCGGGGGCGACCGCTTCAGCAGGTAACCGCTGGCCCCCGCTTCGAGCGCCTTGAAGATCTGCCGACTGTCGTTGTAGACGGTGAGCACCAGGAACTGGGTCTTCGGCAGTTGGGATTTCAGTCGCGAGATGCACTCGATGCCGGTCATGTCCGGGAGATTGATGTCCATGATCACGACATCGGGCTGGTGCTTCAGGATGGCCCGGAGAGCGTGTTCACCATTCCGGCTGACTGAAAGGCAGCGACAACGATTGGACGTGTTGATCATCTGCTCCAGAGAGGCGCAGATGGCGGCGTTGTCTTCGACGATGGCGACAGTGACGGAATTCATGTGGTGAATGCGATGGCGATCAATGGATCAGGAGGCTTCGGGAATTTCCCTCCTGCCGGAGAACGAAACTGCAATCGAAATTTCCGTTCCATCACCGGGGGACGTTCGAAACTCGATCGTTCCGCCGGTTCGTGCGACTCTTGCGCGCATGTTGGAGAGCCCATTCCCACCGTTCGACTTGGCCGCGTCGGGATCGAAGCCTCGACCATTGTCGCGTAGCGTGATTCGCAGTTCGCCGGAAATCATCCGGATGCCCAGCCAAGCCTCGGAGGCTCCTGAATGCCTGAGCGTGTTGTTCATCGCCTCCTTGGTGGTGAGGAACAGGTCGGACCGCTCCTCTGCCGACAGCGGCAGTCGGGGGATGGTCGGCGACACGTCCATTCGCGCCCGGATTCCGCTGGAGCGGAAGAGTTCCTGGAACAGCTCGCCGACATAAACCACGAGTTGATCGAGCGAGTCGTTGGCGGGATTCACCGCCCAGACGATTGCGTCGAGCGAACTCGCCAGGGCCCGCACGCGCTGGGCAAGATGATCCAGCCCGGCCTGCTCTGCGGGAGGAGCCGAGCGCCGGGTCGCATCGGCGAAGAGGCCGATCTCCGTAAGGCTCGCGCCGAGATCGTCGTGCAGGTCCTGAGCGATGCGTCGTCGTTCGTTTTCCATCGCGCGCTCCCGTTCCAATCGTTCGAGTTTCAACCGCAGCCGTCGGTTGGACCACCAGTAGACAATCCAGATGGCCGCGCCAGCCATGCCCGCCAGCAACCAGGAGAACCACGTTGTCTGATAGAAATAGGGGAGTTGCACGATAGCCACGTTGGCGTCGGTTTCGCTCCACACCCCGTCGCTGTTCCCTGCCGCAACCCGGAATACATAGCTTCCAGGCGGCAGGCTGCCGAAGTATGCGGAGCGCCGCGATGCTGCGTCGATCCAGTCGGGGTCGTGACCTTCGAGTTTGTAGCGGAAGAGCATCCGGTCCGCCTGAACGAAGCTCGGTGCCGTATAGTCGATGGCGAGTGAACGCGTGCCCGGGGGAAGTTGCACCGGCTCGTCAGATTCGACGGCATGACGATCCACGAGGATGCGCGCGATGTGCACCGGCGGTGGGACCGCATTCGGAACAACGCCCTGCGAGTCGATTGCGAGCACACCGCGCCGCGTTGCAAATAGGAGTCTTCCGGCTGTGACGCGCCATCCGACAGGTTGTGCTCCGGACCACACGGGGATGATTCCGATGTCGTCTCCCACTGGCACGGTGTGCAGGGGAGGAACCGAAACAGGCGTACGCATCCAGCTTAGCAACTCATCCTTTCGCGCCCAGAGCACGCCGGCAAGGGTACCCAGCCATATCCTGCCCGAGTCCTCCTCAAGGATGGCCGACACGCTGCTCCCCAGCACCTTCACCAACCCCGGTGCAATGAGCCAGCGATCGTTTTGCCAAACAACCAGGCCACGATTGCTCAAGCCGACCCAGACCAGTCCCTCGCGATCGACATGAACGGCGCGCACTTCATTGACGGGAAGTGGCGAGGCCCATTTCTGCGCCGTCGTCCTGTCCGCACTCACCCGCCAGAGCCCCGATTTCCACGTCCCGACCACCAGTGCGCCGTCGCTCGCCTCGGCAAAACAGGTGGCGAAGGGAATGGATTCACCTGCGGGCGTTTTCATTTCGAGAAACTTGCCGTTCTCGAAGCGATGCAATCCGTCGAATTCGGTGCCCACCCACATCACTCCCTGACGGTCCTCAAAAAGGCCGCGTACGAATCTGAGTTCGGACTCCTGCTGCCAACCGCTTCCGCGTCGCACCCAAAGGTGTGATCCCGTTCCGGCCCAGACGCTGCCATCGCGCGCGGCATACACAACCGCCGGATCGCTCTCGGGCAGTCCTCCTTCTTTTCGCTGACGGATGACCTTGCCGCCGGCATCCACGTGGACAATCCCGGAACCTTGCGTGGTCAGCCAGAGGTTACCGGACGGATCCTCTGTCACATTCTTTACATTGTCGGTCGGCAGACCTTGACGGGTGGACAGGAGGCGGTAGGGCAATTCCCGCATTCGGGTGAGCCCCTCCGAGCCCGCGCACAGCCACAGTCCGCCTTCGCGATCTTCGCAGACTGCCTGCACGTTTTCATTCGGCAAATCATCAATCGGCTCGAAGCGTGGTTGCTCCGCCGAAGCCGAACGGAACAGCGTGCCGGCTGCCAGCCACAATCCACCTGAGCTGGTCCGACGGATTTCATTGACCGACAGGTTTCCGGTACCTCCCGCCACGGGGTAGCGGGTCAATCGATCATCCTGCATGCAAAACAGGCCGGTGCGTTTTGTGCCAAACCAGAGCGTTCCCTGGGGTGCTTCACAGATGGTCTGAACTTCGCCTATGCCTTCCGCTCCATCGAACTTCTTTGATGCGTGCCCGTTCTCAACGTGGAACAAGCCCCTGCCTCTTTCTGGGGCGATCCAAATCTGTCCACGTGAGTCGACAAGCAAGGCACGCACGCGCAAGTCCGGAGGCAGGCCTTCGGAAACAAACGTTTCCCAGCGTCCCCCGCGATAGGCATGAATGCCGGCGCCCCATGTTCCCGCCCAGAGATTGCCCAGCCCGTCTTCAGCCAGTGCGCGCACCGACAGGTTTTCGAGTCCTGAACGCTTGAAGCGGCCGTTCAGCACCTGACACAGGCCTTTGTCTGTTCCTATCCACAGACTGCCGCTGCGGTCCTCGTGGAAGCAATGGATCAGGTCGCTTGGCAGCCCTGGAGTATCCGCCGCATAAAAATTGGTGAAACGAACGCCATCAAACCTCCCAACGCCCGCCGGCGTGCCTACCCACAGATAGCCATCGCGGGTCTGCACCGCGGCGGTCACCACCGTACCCGGCAGGCCGAATTCCATCCCATACTTGTCGAAGGAATGATGCGTTCCGCCTCGGGAGTGCCACGCGAGCGGTTGTGGAGCCTCCTCGCTCCGGCCCGGGCTGGCGCTGGCGGCTCCAATCAGCGAAAACGAGCACCACCAAAGGAACCGAGACTTCAGGGGGCTAAACACAGGGGGATGAGCGGGCTCTGCAATTTGCGAACCGCGGGATCACCGACCGCGGCGCATTGGGACGCGCTGCTTTGCGGTTGAAGGTGTTTCACCCTTTTGCAGGGACTCCAGCCAGCTTGTTTCCTTGTCGTCGAAGGGACGGTGGGGATTGAGAGAGGTGGCATCGTGCCCGGCCGACGGCATGATCAGGAGTTCATGAGAGGAGTTGAGCTGGTTGCTGAAGATGAAAATGCCGGGCGGAGGGCAGGTGCGGTCGCCCAATGCAATCCCGATCAGCGTGGGAGCCTTGATCCACGGTGCGAAATTGACGAGGTCGTAGTACTCTGCTGTTCGACGGACAATTTCAGGTTTGGGTCGCTCCAGGGCGGCATTCCACCAGTCAGGAAAGCCCGCCCGATTGCCGACCATGTTGCCGTTAAGGTCGCATCCTCCCGGCACCTTGGCCATGACTCCTGTCACTGCGTCTGCGTTCAAGGCAGCAGCAACCAGCGCAAGCATGCCGCCATGGCTTCCCCCTCGCACCACGAGGACGGTTCCGTTCCACTCCGGACGGCTCTGCAGGTAGCGCACGGCTTGGACAGTGCCGAGGTACATGCCAAGGTAGGTGCTCTTGCTTCGGTCCTCGTTCCCGATCTTGAAGAAATCCCGATGCGTTGTCTTTCGAATCCGCTCGTAGTCATCCTTTGAAGCATAGGCGGGAATGTCATGGGCCTGAACATTGAGCACGAGCCAGCCGTTGGACGCGGGCTTGACGGCTGACTGTTTGGAAAGGGGGCCGAAGCCGAGTCCCTGGATGATCAGCATCGCTGGAAACTTTTCGGCTCCCTTCCCGCTGGGAATGGCCAATTGGCCGCGCACCTTGGTGCCGCCGTAATTGTCCAGTGTGATCTGCCAGAGGTCCACGCCGGGATTGGGAGAGGCTTCGGGCGCAAGCGAGGGTGAAAGGGGAACCGTTTTGACCGATTCAAGATTTCCCGACCAGAATGCGTTGAAATCCTCGGGGCAGGGCAGGCTCGGTTTGAGTGCCCTTGGATTGAAGACTGCTCCCGAGGAAACGGGTTTATAGCCCGGTGCCGTTGCGATGACCATGAGAGTGCCGGGCGTTCCGCGCTTTGCCGAGAGATTGCCCTTTCCTTCTGTCAACATGACTTCGCCCCGCTGCAGGGTGACCAGACTGTTGGAGACGAGGCGGAAGTTTACGGAGTCGGGCGGGCGCTCGTTTGGCTTGAGATTGACGACGTCAATGGACCACGTAGCCGATTCGCCCGTGGAAAATATGCCGCTCTTGCGATCGAGCCTGAGCCGGAGGTCTGCGGCGATGACCGAAGTCGAAAAGCCGGTGAGTACCAGGCATGCAAGCAGTGCCAGGCTTTGTGTTGAGGGAGGTATTCGAAGGCGGAGGATTGGCGGAATTTTGCGGGATGCCATCATGCGTTCCTGATCAAGCCTGGGTCATCAGATCAAATCTTGATGAGGTAAGAAGCGCAAATTTGGAATGGGTTCAATCTGCGGAATGCCTCCCGGCGGTGAACGATAAGAAGGGAAGGCAAGCGCCCTGCCGATGGCGCGTAGTGTGAAACCCAGGGAGCGCCTACCGGAATGGGTGCTTCGGATTGCGAATCCCAGGTCGATTTCAAGAAGCTCCGATTCTCAACGATTGATCTGGGAGCAAGTTGACGTGCGCTTCCGTGGCGCAGTTTGGAATCGCCAAATTTCTCGACCCCTCCGCGCGTGCCGGTAGGCTACAGCAGTCATGTTGCGAACCGTTCTTGCCCTTGCCCTGTTCCTTTCGGTTTGTGTCGCAGACTCAAATGCCGCGGACCATCCATCGAGACCGAACATCCTTGTGATTTTTGCAGACGACCTCGGATGGAAGGGAGTCGGATTCGATGGCGACAACCGTTATGAAACACCGCATCTGGATGCGCTGGCGAAGCAGGCCATGGTGTTTCCGATGGCCTATTCCTCCATGGCCAATTGCGCGCCCAGTCGCGCCTGTCTCTGGTCCGGAGAGTACACCCCTCGTCACGAAGTCTATGCCGTGCACGCCACCGACCGGGGTCCGAAGCAATTGATGCGAGTGATTCCGATTCCGAACAAGGTGGAACTTGCGCCGGAGAAAATCACGATAGCGGAATCGCTCCGTGCGGCAGGCTACCGCACAGGTCTTTTTGGCAAATGGCACCTCGGCGAGCAAGCGCCCTACCGCCCGACCGACCAGGGATTTGATGTCTACGTTGGGACGTATAAACGCACGAGTGACGTAACCGAAGATCCGAAGAGCATGTTCTCACTCTCCCGGGCGGCACTCAAATTCATTGAGGAGGACCGGACGCGTCCGTTCTTTGCCTTCATTGCCCATCATGCGATTCATACGCCCCTCGCTGCGACGGCTGAATCCGTCCGACACTTTGAGCAAAAGTCGCCGGGCCTCAACCGGCAGGACATCCTCTATGCCGCGTCCACGCTGGATCTCGACAACAGCGTCGGTTGGGTGATGTCGCGGCTGCGGGAACTTGGTCTCGAAGAGAATACGCTCGTCATCTTTACATCAGACAATGGAGGCACACAGCAATCCTCGCAGGAGCCGCTGCGCGGAAACAAGGGGTGCTACTACGAGGGCGGAATCCGTGTGCCCTTCTTTGCGCGGTGGCCGGGTCGCATCGCGCCGGGTGTCAATGCAACGCCCGTCACCAACATCGATTTCTATCCCACCTTTCTTTCGCTTGCCAACGCTTCCGCTCCGAAAGACTACCCGCTCGATGGTGCGAACCTGATGCCTCTCTTCACGGGGAAGGTAAAGGCACTCGATAGAACGCTATTCTGGCACTTCCCGGGCTATTTGGATGACCCGGTCATTCGAGGCCGTGATCCCGTTTTCCGCACGCGGCCAGTGACGGTTGTGCGGCAAGGAGATTGGAAACTGCATCTCTACCATGAGGAGTGGTTCCTCGATGGTGGACGGGCGAAATTGGCGAGCAATCATGCCGTTGAGCTCTACAACCTGGCATCCGATCCGGGTGAAAGACACGATCTCGCGAATGTGGAAATGGCCCGGCGCGATGCGCTGCTGGACACGCTGCTCGATTGGGGCAAGTCCACGCACGCCAAGTTCGCGCATGAGCCAAACCCCAACTACAATCCGAACCTCCCGGTAAAAAAGGCTCCCGGGAAAAATGCCGCCAAAGGCGGCTGACACGCGCCTCCCGGCATGGTCGTCGCGGACAATTGAGAGCTGCCTGCGGGTTCACGCAGGTGGCGATTTGAGGCCTGCGCGGAGCCCAAGGGTCAGAGCGCTTCCTCGACGACCGGATTGGTGAGCGCGCCGATGGCGTCGACTTCGATGGTTACGGAGTCGCCTGCCTTGAGCCAGAGGGGGTTTGGTTTCGCTGCCATGCCCACGCCATGGGGCGTGCCGGTGAGGATGACCGTGCCGGGCACAAGGGTTGTGCTTCCGCTGAGAAACTCGATGATCGTCGGAATGTCGAAGATCATGTCGCCCGTGTTCCAGTCCTGGACTGTACGTCCGTTCAGGATCGTGCGAATCTTCAGCTTCGACGGGTCGGGAATTTCGTCGGTTGTGACCAGGCAGGGACCGAGCGGAGAGAACGTATCGAACGTCTTGCCACGGCACCACTGTCCGCCACCGAACTTGAGCTGCCAGTCGCGGGCCGAGACATCGTTGGCGCAGGTGTAACCGAGAACGTAGTCGAGCGCATGTTGCTTGGAAACGTTCTTGCAGGTGCGCCCGATGACGACAGCGAGTTCACATTCGTAGTCGACCTCATGACTCGCCATCTTGCGCGGCAGGACAATGGGGGCGTTGGGATCCTGCAGGGTGTTGACGCCCTTGAAGAAAAGCACCGGATACGTCGGCGCCTTCATGCCGCTTTCCGCAGCGTGATGCCGGTAGTTGAGTCCAATCCCCAGAATCTGGCTGGGAACGATGGGAGCGAGCAGACGGTTCACGACGGCGACTTCGGAGGTGACTTCACGCTTGCCGAAGGGATCTCCCTTGAGGACCTGATGGCGCCCGGGGGCGGTTTCTGCGGCGTAGCGAATGACGCCCGAGGGATCGGAGTAGCGGATGATTTTCATGGAAAGTCCGGGAGAGGTTACTGGATCGGACCCTTCGTCTGCAAGTAGGCGATGAGGTCCGCCGCATCTGGCTCGCTGAGGGAGGAGAGCAATCCCGGAGGCATGAGGGAGACATCGAGTCGTTGCATGGATTTGATCTGGGCCTTGGAAAGCGTGATGCTCTCTGCCTGATTCACCAGGGTGACGGCTGCCTGGGTTTCGCGCTGCACGATGCCTGCATTCATACGGCCGTCCTTGGTTTCGATCGTGACCAACTGGTAGTCGCGCCCGATGTCGGCGTTCGGGTCGACGATATTTCGAAGCAGATAGTCGAGATCTCCGCGATTGGATCCGGTGAGTTCCGGACCGACGGAGCGGCCGTCGGAGTACAATTGATGGCACAGTGCGCAAGTGTTGTTGAAGAGTTGACGGCCGCGCTTGAGGTCGGCGGCTGCGAGTCGGGCCGGTGTGAGCTCCTTCTTCCAGCTTTCTATTTCAACCGCGGCGCTCTGCGCCGTTTCGTGACTCACACCCCATACTTCCGCGAGAAGTCGGTCGAGATCGGCATCCTTGTGAAAACGGATCTGGCGGGCCAGGGAGGCGTCGAGATCGCTTCTTGCCACGGTGCCCGCTTTTACGGCATCGAGCAACGCATGCGCATAGGCGGGGCGCCCGGCGAGCAAGGCAACGGCGGAGCGTTTTTCCTCGGGAGTGAACGACGCGTACACCTTGAAGATTGCGTCCGGGGTGGTGGGCGCGTCGTAGGCGGAGAGCCCGCGCAACGCGAGGAGCCTCAGGCCCGGTTCAGCGAGTACGCTCTGGTATACGGGCGCGAGCTGGAAATTCTGCATTTCGTTCATCAGCTTCAGTGCAGCCTGACGCGCGGCGAGCGGAGCAAAGCTGTCGCGTGCAACTGCCGATTTTTTCCATGCGAGGCTCGAATCGCCAAAACGGACGGCCAGTGTGTCAGCCTGCGCAATAAGTTTGGCGTCGGTGCTGACTCCGACCGCGGCATAGGCCTTGTTCCACGAGGGAGGAGGCGGAATCTTTGTCCGGCCCTCGGTGGCGGACATCATGCTTGCGAGCAATTCACGCTGATAGTCCGGGTCATTGGTCGCCGCCAAGGCTTGAGCAAAGGTCTCGAGCCCGCTGGCGGCGGAATTTTCTGGATTGCCTGCGTTCTTCTCATCCGCGAGTGCGGCCGCGCGCCGCGTGAAGTAGGGTCGCAAGGCTGAAAGCGGTGTCGTGCTGGCGAGTGTGGCCGCGCGGGCTGGATCCGCGGCAACCAGCGGCTCGGCGGCATACCAGTAGAGCAGCGGCAGGTTGACGTCGGAGGCATCTTCGCCGTGACTCAGCAGCCCTTCGACAATCGGCCAGCGTGCGGTGACCGGAATCCGTTGCGCCGCTGAGGCGAGAAACCTGCGGACTACCGGTGACGGATCGGATTTTGCCAATGTACCCAAGGCGGAGACCAGTGTCGGCGAGGGCGCTTTGTCCTCACACATCAACTGGACCGTCCAACCTCGCAGGTAGGCCTCGGAGGATTTGAGAAACTCGAGCGCTAGCGTGCCGGTGAGCCCGCGCGTTGCGTGCAGGGTCCAGAGCGCGCGCAGTTTTCGGGTGACATCAGGATTGTCGCGAATGATTGCAAGCAGCGCCTCGTGCACCGCGGGATCCGGCCCGCGCTCCTGGAGGATCAGCCTCGAGCGGCGAACAAACCACTCGTTCTTGTGCAGCTGATTTTGGACGAGTTCGGCGCTGGACAGCGAGGCAAGGTCCACGGAGACGTGCTTGGGAGTTCCGTAGCTGATCTTGTAGATGCGTCCGTTCGAGCGATCCTGTGGCTGTTGCTGGTGACACGCGCGGGCATCGTACCAGTCGCTGTTGAAGAGCGAACCGTCGGGGCCGATTTCGAGCCGAAGGCCGCGGAACCAGAAGTCGTTTGCCCGCATGAAATCGGGTTCGTGCGAGCCGACATAACCCGAGCCGGTGGGTGTGAGTTTTTCGTGATTGATGCGACTTCCGAGGACGTTGTGGGTAAACAGCGCGCCGCGGTATTCGTCGGGAAAGTTGTCGCCGAGATAGATGAGCGTCCCCGCGTGGGCATGCCCGCCGCCGGCAGCGTCGGTTCCGCCGTCTCCGAATCTCGCCTTGTTCCAATCCACGCCGCGGTCGTAGTGGAGATGATCGGCGATGGTCTTGATCTCACCGTAGACGTAGGGATTGAAATGCGGGCCGGACTGCCGCTGGTAGTATCCCCCCTGGATGACGTGGTACAGGTGGGGAATGACGCAGGCCGTGACGAATGAATCGCCGACATCGTTGAAATCGAGTCCCCACTGATTGCTCATTCCCTCGGCGAAGACCTCGAAGATTTTCTTTGTGGGATGATAGCGCCAGACGCACGCGTTGAGCGGCGTACGCTCGGCGTCGCGGGCTCCGGGTTTTCCGACGTTGGAGTGGGTGAATACACCCTGGTTCCCGTAGAGCCATCCGTCGGGACCCCAGACAAAACTGTTCAAGGTCTCATGCGTGTCGTGTGCGCCCCAGCCATCCAGCAGCACCTGGGGAGGCCCGTCAGGCGTGTCGTCACGGTTGCGATCGGGAATGAAGAGCAGGTAGGGAGGGCTGCCGACCCAGACGCCGCCGTGACCGACAGCGATCCCGCTGCCGAAGTTGATCTGGTCGTAGAACACCTTCGAGGTGTCGTGTCGACCGTCTCCATCGGTGTCTTCAAGAACCAGGATCCGGTCGCGACCGTAGGGCGACCAGTTGGGATACGCATAATTTTCGAGCACCCAGAGACGACCGCGCTCGTCGATGGTGAAGGCGATGGGCTGGTGGACCGCGGGCTCGCTCGCGAACGGCACTGCCTTGAAGCCGGGAGGAAGCGTCATCGTTTTCGCCGCAACGTCCGCGGTGAGACCGGTCCCGGTTCCAACGGGGAATTCGCCCTGCTGGGCAAATGCGCCCGCAAAGAGCAGCAGGGATGCGAAGGAGGCGGCCACACCGGACAAGGGAGGCAGAAACGACTGACGATGGATCATATTTTTGAAGAAGGCTTCGGGGCTATGGGAGCGAGGACAGCGGTCAGGATTTCGACTTCAGGGAGTCGCACCGCTGAAGCGTGACCAGGTTTCGTCGAGCGGATCGCCCTTGGAACTTTTGCCCTGGTGGCGCCAGGTGTCGCCGGTGACTTTGCCGGAGAACTCCAGGCTTGCGCCGACACGGCTGTTGTCGCGGGAGAAGAAACCGATGTGTTCGACGTACTTGCCGTCTTTGAACGTGTAGGTGCCTCCGCCGGTGCCCGAGAATTCGCCGGTTTCTACATTGATGGCGATCCACTGGAACCAGGTGCCGGAAAGAATCTTCAGGGTTCGGCGCGCGCGAAGGGGCATTTCGGAAAATTTTCCGTTCGTGTGTCGACCCGTGATCCGCCACGTGCCGACGAGAGGACCCTTCCCGTCGTCGATCCGCACCCACGCCTGTCGAGCGCCACCGGCATCGGTGAGAGTCAGGCTGTCGCCCGAAACGGCGACCTTGACGGTGCTGTGTTTGCCAACTTCCGCCCGCTCCTTGGAGTCGAACTGAATGCGGATGGACACGTTCTCGCCTGCGACCGCATACGGCCCGCCCTGCGTGCGGATGAAGGCATGCTTGTCCTGCTCAAACCACGTATGCGACCAGTAGTCGGGTGTCACGATGAGCACCTGTTCCACGGGCCCGGAAAGGCGCCATGCGCCGACCAGCGTGGCATTGTTCGACGCGGCGTGGACGAAGCTGGCCGAGGTTGCACCTGCCAGCGCAATGAAGAAAAGAAGGGGCATCGGTTTCATAGCAGGGGTTGACCGTGGCGCGCGAAAGAAGCGAGGCAAGCGTGGAGGCTTTCCCGCGATGGAAATTGAGCACTACCTTGTGCGAGTTAGACGCTTGTGCACGCCCATCGATTGGAAGGCGAGTGGGCCGTTTCAGGATCCTTGTTGGACACCGCTGAGGAACAGTTTCGAAAACTGAGGCTCTGCGGTGATCGCCTGTCGTGAAAATTTCAGATTACTGCTAAACCGCCCCATATGCAGCGGGCTGGCGTATCGGGGTTTCGAGAGTCGGTGGATTGACACTGAAACTGAGTCTCATCATCTATCGGAGAGTCTGACCATGTCATCCGGCGAGAAAGGAAAATCTGAAATTGCCCGTTTGCCGCTCTGCCAGCTTCCGGCTGGAGAATGCGGTCGGGTGTACGAACTCGTTGGAGAGGGAACGTTCAAGCAGCGCATTCGTGAGCTGGGATTTGGTGAGTCCTCGCTTGTGACCAAGATCTCGGGGAGATCCCCGGTCATTTGCAGCGTCAATGGGACCCGGATCGCGTTGAATCACGGTGCTGCCAGCCAGATTCTGGTGGAGCGGTGTGCGGTCCGCAGGTAATCAGGTCAAAGCATGGCTGAGACGATTCCGCTTTCGGGGCTGGCTGTCGGCAGTTCGGCAGTGTTGAGGGAGTTTCCCAAGACGGGCCCCGCATTCCTTCGCATGCGTGAAATGGGGCTCTTACCGGGTACGAGCTTGAAACTGGTGCGCACGGCGCCTTTGGGAGATCCGCTGGAGATTGAAGTGCGCGGCTATCGGTTGACCCTGCGCCGCAGCGAGGCGGACGCCGTCCGGGTGGAGCCTGGGGGCAGATGAGCATGAGCCTCCCAAGCCATCTTGGCGAAACAGTCCGGAATTCCCCTGTTCCCGCGCGGCATACACCGACCTATGCGCTGGTGGGCAATCCGAACTGTGGAAAATCGACGCTTTTCAACGCGCTCACCGGCCTCAAGCAGAAGGTGGGCAACTATCCTGGGGTAACGGTCGAGAAGAAGGTGGGCACGGCCTATTCACAGCATGGCCAGCCTATCACCATCGTTGATCTCCCCGGGGCATACTCGCTGGCGGCGAGATCACCGGACGAAGCCGTGACCCGTGACGTCCTGCTGGGTCGGCGTGCGGACACGACGGCGCCGGATCGGATACTTTGCATCGTCGATGCCACCAATCTGGAGCGCAATCTGTACTTGGTGCACCAGATCATGGATCTCGGCCGACCGGTCATTCTCGTGTTGAACATGATGGATCTGGCGGCCAAGGCGCGGCTCCACATCAGTATCGACAAGTTGGAGAAGGAGCTCGGCATACCCGTCATCCCCTGTGAGGCGTCGCAGGGCAAGGGCCTGATCGAACTCAAGGTTGCCATGAGCCGCTCGGACCTTCCGCTTCCGCGGCATAGCTGGACGATCCCTGCACCCATTGCGCCGGCGGTCTCGGAGCTGCAGGCGTCGCTCGTGGACCACAGCCGCAAGTCCGCGTTGAGCGCACGTGCCGAAGCCCTGCTGTTGCTCACGGACCAGGATTCGGTACGTGTGGCGGGCTCAACACCCCTTGATGCAAGGACTCTTGGGATCCTGCACACCTGGCAGAAACGCTGGGAGTCCGAGGGAACGGATTGGGCGGGCTCACTGGTGAGCTCCCGCTATGAGGCGATTGGTCGCCTGTGCGCCGAGGTTGTACGCGCAGGATCGGCAGACCGGTCCGCTGCCAATGTCAGCGACCGTATCGACGAAGTGGTTACACACCCGGTCTGGGGATGGGCGATTCTCGGTGTCATCATGGTGGCGCTCTTCGTCAGTATTTTCACGTTTGCGGAGTATCCGATGACATGGATCGACGACCATGTGGCGTCGCTTTCCGACTGGGTGAAGGGCGTCATGCCCGAAGGCGATCTGCGGGATCTCATCACCGATGGAGCCATCGCGGGGGTCGGGGGAGTCGTGGTGTTTCTCCCGCAGATCCTCATCCTGTTTTTCTTCATCGGCCTGTTGGAGAGCACGGGATACATGGCCCGCGCCGCGTTCATCATGGACCGCCTGATGAGCAAGGTGGGGCTCAATGGGAAAAGCTTCATTCCGCTGCTCAGTTCGCATGCGTGTGCGATCCCGGGCATCATGGCGACGCGCACGATTGAGGACCCGAAGGACAGGCTCGTGACGATTCTGGTGGCCCCGCTGATGAGCTGTTCGGCGCGCCTACCCGTCTATCTGCTGATGATCGCCGCGCTCGTGCCCAACGACCGGGTTCCGGTGATGACAAAGGTTGGGATCATGTTCGGCCTCTATGGCGTCGGCTACTTCGGGGTGTTCGGCTTTGCGTGGTTGTTCAAGCGCACGCTGTTCAAGGGGCCCCCCCCCGTGATGATCATGGAGCTGCCCCCGTACCGCATGCCGCGCATGCGGGATGTGCTCATGCACATGGTCGAACGCGGCGGACTTTTTCTGAAACGCGCGGGGACGCTGATCCTTGCGATCTCAATCATGCTGTGGTTCCTTGCTGCGTATCCAAAAGCCCATGACGGGGCGACGCCCCAGGAGCAGATGACGCACAGCTTTGCGGGGAAGGCCGGGCATGCGCTTGAGCCGCTGATCAAGCCCTTGGGATTCGACTGGCAGATCGGCATCGGCCTTGTCGCCTCCTTCGCGGCCCGCGAGGTGTTTGTTTCAACGATGGGGGTTGTCTTCAATGCACAGGATACGGGCGAGGAATCAACGCCGCTGCGACAGGCCTTGCTTGCGGCGAAGTGGCCGGATGGGCGGCAACTTTTTACGCCGCTGACGTGTGTCTCGCTCATGCTGTTCTACGTGTTCGCGATGCAGTGCATCAGCACGATCGTGATCGTGAAACGTGAGACAAACTCCTGGCGCTGGCCGCTTTTCCAGCTAGGCTATATGACGTCAACAGCGTGGATCGTGAGTTTCCTGGTCTATCAGGGAGGCCGGGCGCTCGGGTTCTAGCAGTTGGCGCTGGAATTCATCCTCTTTTCCGATGCCCTCCATTCCCGCCGTTTTCGCCGAACTTCCGCCCGAATCCGCCATGCAGACCTGGCTGGCTCTCGCTGTGGTTGCGATGTGCGCGGTATGGCTTACCCTTCGCCTGTTCTCAAAGGCCCGGCGCGGATCGGATTGCAGCAGCGGGGGCTGCGGGGCGGTGTCAAAGGACGCGCGTCGGCTGCAGGCGCACCTCAAGAAAACGCATCGCGGAAGCCTGCTGCGATAGGCTTCACAGGCACGTCCTTCGCAAGGAATCGGCGTGAGCCTTGATTTGGATCAAATTTTTCTCGATCCACAACAGGTGGTGGATTGACGCCGGTCGGACCACATTCTGTTGTGTGATCTTGCGGTTGCTTTTCCTCCTAAATTCAGCTTGCAAGGTGTGCCCGCATACCCTCGTTCTCCACTGGCTTTTTCGGATTTTCTTTCGTTTTCCAATCATGCCCTGCCGTCGGCGGGAGAGTGTTGAGAGGTTGCGGATGACGACCCGGTCAGGCCTCTCGACTCCCCCTTGTCCGGTTTCCTTGGAGAAGGTGCCGTCGTTCCATTTTCGCCTCCTATTTTCACCATGAATTCCGCTCTCCTGTCCGAAACCGAAAACGAAACCAACGAATCACTTCCGGCTGCGCCCCAGCCGCTCAAGGCCTCCCGTTTGCTCAATCGCGCCATCCCTGCGGCTGAACGCCTGGTGGTAAAACGGGATGGCACGCGGGTGCGGTTCGACCAGAACAAGGTGGCCCGCGCGATTGCCTTGGCGTTTTTTGAGGAGCACACGGGCAATACCGCCAACCCCTATCGCGATGATCCGCTGGCCTGCTACGGGTTGGAGAGCGCGGCGTTTGCCGAGGTCACGCGGATATCGACCGCGGTCACGCAGATGCTGGAGCTCTTCTATCGTGATGGCCGCCATCCCTCCATCGAGCAGGTGCAGGATGCAGTGGAAAAGGCGATCGCAGCCGCGGGCCATTGGGAAATCGCGCGTTCCTACATGCTCTATCGGGCACGGCGCGCCGAACGCCGGTTGACGCACTATGCGGACAGCGGTCTTTCCGATTACATCGCGATGGCGAAGTACGCGCGTTTTCGCCCCGAACTCGGCAGACGCGAGATTTTCAGCGAGGGTGTGGAGCGCGTGCGCGACATGCACCTCGAGTTTTTTTCCGGCAAGCTGGATCGTCGGCTGTCGGATCAATTGCCCGCGGAAATTGCATCGCTTGCTGGAGATGGTGTCGCCCTTTTGCGCGAGACCTGGGGAGGGGCGGACCTCAGGCGGATCATCACCGAGGCCTTTGAAATGGTGGCGGACAAGAAGGTGCTGCCGAGCATGCGTTCGATGCAGTTCGGTGGACAGGCGATCCTGAAGAACCACAGCCGCATGTTCAATTGCAGCTTCTCGAATGTGGATCGCATCGAGTTTTTCCGTGAGTATTTTTTCCTGCTGCTCAGCGGATGCGGCGTGGGATTCTCGGTGCAGCGTCACCACATCGCCCTGCTGCCGGATCTGCCGAAACGTCCGGCGGAAAATGAACTGCCGGTGGTGCACCATCACGTCACGGACACGATTGAAGGCTGGTCAGACGCGCTGCATGTGCTGTTGATGTCGTATTTTGAGGGCACGAAGGCGGAATTTGATTTTTCCGCTATCCGGCCGCGGGGCGCTCCGCTCAAGACGTCCGGCGGAAAGGCGCCGGGGCACCTGCCGCTCAAGAAGTCGCTCGCACAGGTCGAACGAATCCTTGATGGCGCTGGTGGCCGGGCGCTTCGTCCGATCGAGGTCTACGACATCTGCATGTTCATCGCCAAGGCAGTGCTCGCCGGTGGCATCCGTCGTTCCGCCACGATCTGCCTGTTCTCGCCCGACGACGAGGAGATGACCAATGCCAAGACGGGCAACTGGTTTGAGCAGAATCCGCAGCGCTCAGCCTCGAACAACTCCGCGGTGCTTTCACGCGACGAGGCGAGCGGGGAATATTTCAAGAAGCTCTTCAAGGCACAGAAGGAGTTTGGCGAACCCGGGTTTTATTTCTGCGACCATCCCGATGCGGGCTGCAATCCCTGCGCGGAGATCAGTCTTTTGCCAATCGTGGACTGGGACCTCAGCCCCGAGGAGCAGTCCTCGCTGTTCCGCCAGGGTTACCATGGAGAACTTCCAGGGGCCACGCGGCTTTCGGGCTTCCAGCATTGCAATCTGACCACGATCAATGGCAATGCGGCCACCACCGAGAAGGCCTTCTATCAGGCATGCCTTGCCGCCACGGCCATCGGCACGTTGCAGGCCGCCTACACTGACATGCCCTACCTCGGCCCTGTCACGCGCCTGATCAACGAGCACGACGCGTTGCTGGGAGTCTCCATCTGCGGATTCATGGACAACCCGTCGGTGCTTTTTGACCCGCGTATCCTTGAGCAGGGCGCACGGCTGTGCCGCGCCGCGAATCGCCTGATCGCCGGCCTCATCGATATCCGTCCCGCGGCGAAGATCTGCACCACCAAACCCGAGGGCACCGCCTCACTGATTCTCAATGCGGCTTCGGGCATTCATCCCCATCATTCGAGGCGCTATTTCCGCCGCGTTCAGGCGAACCGGATGGAGCCTGTCTATCGCTTCTTCAAGGCGACCAATCCCCAGATGACCGAGACCTCGGTCTACAATCCGGCGACGGATGATGTGATCACGTTTCCCGTGGAAGCACCGAGGAAGGCGATCCTTCGCAAGGATCTCAGCGCGGTCCAGTTTCTAGAACTGGTGAAACTTGTGCAGCAGCACTGGGTCATCGCCGGTGCAAATCCGGATTCGCGTTCGCCAAAGCTGAATCACAACGTGTCCAATACCTGCACCGTGCGGGAGGACGAGTGGGATCTGGTGTCCGACTACATCTGGACAAATCGCGAGTTCTTCACGGGCATTTCGCTCCTGCAGGATGCCGGGGACAAGGCCTATGCGCAGGCGCCCAGGGAGGAAGTCACCGCCGAGACCGATGTGCACCGCTGGAACTCCCTGAAGCCCCATCGGGTCGATTACACCCAGATGCGCGAGGCGACGGACGAGACCGAACTAAAGATGGCCCCCGCCTGTGTCGGCGGCGCCTGCGAGATCGTCTGAGAGTTCTCCTCCGGCAGGATATGGGCTTTACGCAGTTCTGTCGCAACCAGTCAAGTTGCGACAGGACCCGAAAGAACGCGCACCATTCCATTTTTGCCTAGATTCGAAACGGGGAAGGTCATACGCGCTGAATCGCACATTCGGTTGTGAAGAGATTGCGTTCGCGGAAGGCTGCAGGGGAGTCCCGAAGCAGCCAGGCGCGTGCCCAGGGATCGGGGATGGCGAACCAGGGCCGGTCGAGTCGGCGACTGGACTTGTCCACCCAAGCAGGTCGGGGAAGTCGATGACTATTGGCCAGGTGCGCGGCGACGGCGGCGAGATACGCATCATGGACGGTGTTGCCGGTCAGGGGAGGCTCTCCACGGATCGCAGCGAACAACACGGTGCGGGGGGACTTCTTTCGCAGCAGGAAATTGATGTGGTCGAGAAACTCCGCGAGGTTGAGACCCATATCCTCAACGCTGTCGGCGTTGCGCACCACTTCGCGCAAGGTATGAGGTCGACACCACCTAGCTTTTCCGCGCGGCTCTTTCACTGTTCACCTCTTCGAGCAATTTCGCGATCAGCCAGCGCTTGCCATTCTCCAGGGTCCGGGTCGCGTAAAACTCCCGGACAATCGTGTCGACCTCTTCCATCGACTTGATGTCGAGCTCAGACAGGAGAAACTTGATGTCGGAGGTGTCACCATCTCGGAATACCGTCGGCAACCGAGCTGCGATGCACTTCATGGCGAGAAGATACTTTGGCGAAGGTCGCGTCATCAAAACATTGGGCGCATTGACCTCAGGAAATGTGATCCTTTCTTCGCGATTTGAAACGAATGCCTTCACTGCATTGTTCATCCAATCTTCGGGCAACTTTTGTTCGAGTGCGACCTGTTTAATCAACGGATGGACAGCTTCCGGTGGTTCAAAAATGGCATCAACATCCTGGGTCGCGTCTCGACAGTTGTATGCCAGCATCATCACGGTGCCACCGTAGATCGCGATTTCGATCCGGTTGCGACTGGCCGCGCAAAGCTCATCGAGGCGCGCAAGCGCGCTAACGATGGCGGAGCGTTTGAGTCTGCGTTTTCGGGGCGACATCTGATGGCAGAGTGTACGCGGATGCTGGGCACGCAAGCGCGCCTATTTACGCAACGAATTGAAGAATTCGCGTGACAAGCATGACCGCGCTTGAATCTGAAAGAACTTCACCCGGAAATCTGGCATTTCTGCTGTTGCGAAGCATGCGTGGCTATTCCCAATAAGCCGATTGGCACAAAGGACGCGGCACCACGTGGTTGCATTGGGGTGGGAACAGCTCCGAAAAGAAATTTTGTGGTTTCTGCAACTTTTCGGGGCCGGGGGTGTTTTCGTGTCAACTGAACCATTGAACATGAATTCTTCGAAACTGTCTCTCACACTCGTTGCGGTCGCTGTCCTGGGGATCGCCTTTAATCTCGCGGGCGTCGTGCTCGGCTACTTCTCACCGCTGGCTTTTGGTGCCGTGGTGGTTTCCTGGGCGCTGCTGCTTGTCGTTCGCGACTATGCATCCCAAGCGCCGCTTTCCCGTCCGGCACCGATCAAGGTGGCGCAGACCTCATTGCGTTATCCTCTCGCTGCCTGAGTTCGATCAGCGGCTGACACTCATTCCGTCATTCCGACTGGAAAGTAGTCGCCCATTCGCACCAACGCAGGGACATCAAATCTCGGCCCGGGGGTTGTCCTGATTGAGGAGCTCCCGGGCTTTTCGTTCTTTTTTCTCTTCCTTCGTCTGCTGCACGCGTTCTTTTGCCGGGACGGCGAACTGGGATCCCGTCAGCACGCAGCCGGGGCGACCCGGCACACAGTCGGTTTTCAGGCGCAGGCAGTAGTCGCGGGCGATGTCAAAATGCGGACAGGAATAGCTCATGGATCAAATTCGAATCCTCGTGCTGGTTCGAAATCCAGCACGCTCAGGCGCCGCTCACGTGCATCGATCTCACCGCTCCACACATGTGGTTTCCCTGAACTTCCGGTGAGGAGATGAACGCTCACCTGGTGTTTGCCGGGTGTTAGAGACAGGCGCAGTTCGCCGGCAGACGCACCGTCCGATTGCACTCCCTTTGGCTTGAAGCTGTGTTCCTGCACCTTGCCATCGATATCGAGCCGAAGCGTGACAGGTGAGCGCGCCCGCTTTGCCGGAAGTTGTCCGCGCATGTGAATGGGTCGGGTGTCCTCGGCGACCGGCACTGCGGTGGCCGTGCTGCCGTCGATCCAGTCGCCGTAGGCGCGAAACATGACAATGAATTCCGGATCTGCAGACTCGGGATTCCTGAATCGTGCGCTGCTGGCCACAAGCAGCAGAGCCAGGCCGAGCGCTGCAACTGCGACGCCCGTAAACCATCCGGCAAATCGGGGTGTCGCGACATCTGCAGGCGGCTCCGCCTTGCACAAGGCCGCCGCCGTGGCAGCTAGGCGCTCGGGGCGCAGCGGGTCGAAGTTCACATGGGCGACGCGTCGCGGGTCTGCGCGGTTGGGTCTGAGTTCGGGTTCGCGTGTTCCCGCGATGCGGGCGGGCATCCAGCGGTTTCCTTCGCGACCAAAGGACTCGCTAGATCCGCATCCCACAATCAGCACCGCGGTCGCCCCTTTGGTGATGAGTCGCTCGATCAGCTTGGGTTCGACCCAGCCTGAGCAGGGCACCGGGCGAATTTCGTAGCCGGGAATGCGACGCGACCAGGCTTCACGGTCAAAGAGCTCCCAACCCCCGTCGCTTTGTGCGCAGACAAAGGCGATCGGCTTCGGTGTGCCTCGTGCACGTTGAGTGGATGCGAACTCTTCAAGTTCCTTGCCGACCTTGCGTGCATCGTACCAGGCCATGCCGATCGCCTGGGTGTCGCACGATCCCGTGCAGATTCCGCATCCGATGCAGCGATCGGGATCGATCTGGGCCTGGGAGGGAAAGGGTCGTCCATCCGTCCTCGGGACCATGGTGATGGCGCCAAAGGGACAGTCCAGCGAGCAGAGCGTGCAAGAGAAGCAGCGTGAGGTTTCCACCGCAGCCTGGAAACTCGCGCGCGGCCGTCTGCGCGCCATCCACCAAGGCACCGACAAGAGTCCGAGGGAAGCCAGCGCGCCCGTCAGCCAGAGGCCCGGCCCGCTCAGCCGCGTGCTCAACTGCAGCGGCCAGAGAAACCACCAATCCAGACTGAAGGTGGCCGGCTTTACCGCGAGCTGGGCTGGTGCTGTGTTGGTTGCCGGGATGATCAGTGATGCAGCGATCACCGCGCCCGTCAGCCAGATCATGAGGCTGCGTTCGGGCAGAAGCCGGGTACGACTGAGCCGCGCGAGGTGCAGCGCGAGACCTCCGGCGATGGCGAGTGGAAGCGCCATGTGGAGGAAGAACACGACAAAGAACAGGAGCGACGGAACAGTGCGGTCCCTGTTGAAGAGCGGAAGCATGGGCTCGCCGAAGATGGGTAGGACATCCAGCGCCTTCATTGTGCCCTTCGCCACGAGTTGGGCGCGATCGTCCCAAACCAGCCAGTAACCCGTCCAACCGATGAACCAGATCAGCCCCAGCATCGCAAAGCCGCTTACCCATGCAAGCCAGCGGGCACCCGCGAATTTGCGCGCCAGGAATATGCGCAGCGCGTGCAGGAGAATCAGGAGGACGGCGAGATCCGACGAATAGCGATGCACGCTGCGGACGATGCCGCCCAGGGAGTAGGGTCCGAGAGCATCGAGGGAACTCCAGGCCGTTTGTGAACTCGCGGAGTACCAGAAGAGCATGAGCACACCGGAGAGCGTCGCGAGCAGCAGCATGGCATTCGCCGCGGGTCCCAGCTGGGCGAGCGGATTCAATGTGCGGGGCCAAACCCGTTCGATCAGCGTGTCGATCCGGGTAAGAACGGCATCGCCGGCCGCCAGCAGGCGCGCAGCCCTCACCGGAGGCAGCGGTGGTTCCACGACCGGCGTCGGGCCTGCACTCAGCGTGTCGGCCAACTCCTCGCAATCGATATCAGGATGAGGATGGTGACTCATGGGATTGCGCGGCTTGCCTCCGGGCATGCGAGCCTCGATGGAGGATTCATGCCCTGGAGCGTGTGGAGATGGCGGTCAGCGAACATCAGGGATTGCGGGTGTTGCCTGTGCGGGCCTCGCGCAGGAGATGGAGAAGCCCTTCGCGCAGCCAGGAACGATGGCGCGGATCGAGCGTGAAACGGAAGGCGACATGACCATCGGCGTCGATCAGTTGGAAAAGATTGGCGTGATCGATGATTCCGGTCTCCGGATCGCGCGTTGCTGAAAACTGCAGGCGGGTGAGCACGTCGCGCATGGCGGCCGGATTTGAGGCATTGGTGTAGCGGAATTCCGGATACGAGAGCCCCTGCGCCGTGGCCATGGCGTCCATGATCTCGGCCGTTTCGTACTCGGGATTGAGCGACAGCGCGACCACGCTCAAGTGGGCGCGTTCGGCCGCGGGAAGTTCACCGAGAACCGCGCGCAGCTCCTTGAAGATTTCCGGGCATGCGGTGCTGCAGGCGGCGTAGACACCGGTGATCAGCACGACTTTCCCACGCAGGTCGGCAAATCGGAAGGCCGCGCCTTTCTGATCGACGAGAGACGTGTCGGGCACGGGCAATTGCACACGGATGCGATCGCCTGGGAAGGGCGGGAGGACCTGTGCTGCCCGGCTGTCGATGGCTGCGTACCACACCAGCCCGGCGACGGCTGCGGCAACGATACCGAGACCTGTACTGGCTGCCCGGCGATGTCGCCACCAGGTCTTCAGCTTGAGGAGCGATTTTCCTGCATCACGCCAGATCAGCAGCGCGACGATCACGACGAAGAGCGGCTCGAGCAGCATGATGCTGACAGCCGCCCACGAAACCCCTCCGGTGCGTGGATCGCCCCGGTAGCACCAGAGCTGAAAATCCCGTACAAAACTCCCGATGGGGCCGTCGCCGGTGGGCCCGAAAATGGTGATCAGGAGAAACGCCTCATAGGCAAGCAGGGAGCTGCTGAGGAATACCAGCAGACCGGGTCCGGTGAAGAACCGGCGGACGGCGGATACAGCGCCGCCCGCCGGCACCGGAGCTACGTCCGTTGCCTGGGCGAGGTCTAACATCGCGCGTTCACCTCACGGGCCATACGTCGGCGAGCGCCTTCCAGTTTGCGAAATAATAGACCACAAAGCAGGCGAGAAACACGAGGGTGAGCACGATGGTGCCGCGTGTGGCGGTGTGGCTGTTGGCGAGTGAACCGATCTGTGCGCCTGCCTGGATCGGAGGGGTGCCCCAGTCGGCCATCGGGCGGCCATTGTTCTTCTGGCCGAAGAAGAGCGTTCCCACACAGAGCAGCACGAAGGCGAGCAGGCCGATGAAGGCGAGCACGCCGCCGATCCCGAGCACGCCCAGCCAGAGGTGGACGGCGGGGCCGTAAACGCCCTGGGCATCAACGTCCCAGCTCCGACGGGAGACACCCAGGGAACCCGCGAAGGACATCCCGAAGGCGAGCAGGGTGATTCCGATGCCGAACAGCCAGGGCTGGATGCGGGCGAGACCACGCCAGATGAAGTCGCGCTGGAAGATCAGCGGGATCACGTAGTACGCGAGGGCCATGAATGCGAGAGTCGTGCCTCCGACGACGGTGACGTGGAAGTGTCCCGGGATGCGCAGCGTGTTATGTGCGATAATGTTGATCTGCTGCGTGCCGAGGGTGACACCCGTGATGCCGCCCAGGAAACCGAAGATGATCACGGAGAGGACGGTTCCGGAGAGGGCGGGATTCCGCCACGGGAGCGCGACGACCCATCCGAACAATCCGCGGTTGTAGCCCCTTTCGCGCATGGCGATTTCGACGCCGCCGGGAACGGTGAAGCCGTGGATCATGGAAGCGAGCACCGCGAGGTACATGGCATAGGAGGTGTTCCAGATCTTCCAGGTCGCGCCCACACCCGGGTCCACGAGGAGGTGGTGCGCCGAGGCGAGATTGATGAAGAGGATGTAGAGGGTGAATGCGGTGCGGCAGACGGTCTCGTTGACGGGCTTTGCGCCGACGATGACGTTGGAGAGCAGATACCAGACGGTGACCATGGCGCAGACATTGACCTGCTGCGACTGATGGCCGAGACCCCACCAGATGATTCGATACCAGATGGGATCGGGTTGAGCCGTCCAGCCCATGGAATAGGTGAAGGTCGGAATCATTACCACGGCGCCATGGAGGAGCGTCACGACCGCGATGATCGCGGCGGCGAGCGCGCCGAACGTCACGATCGGCATGGAGCCCTCGTAGGCGCGGTCGCGTTTTGCGACGTAGAGTGTGGCGAAGAAGTTGTACACGCCGACGAGCGTGCCTACGGCGACGAGGATGATGCCGAGATAGAATGCGGGGTGTGCGAGCAGCGGAAGGTACGAGGTCATCATGACGTCGGCCTTCCCGACGAGGATGATCCAGTCGACCATGATGGCGCCTGTGAGCATGAGGATGAATCCGACCCAGGCGACCTTGCGCGAGTACAGCTTTGCGTTGAGCGGAGACGTACATGCGAAGTAGAGGATCGCGACCTCGAAGAACAGGATCCACAGGATCAGCATATTGATGCCGTGGAAGGTGATCACGCGGTAGAACCAGTCGGCAGGCAGCAGGTGCACGGTCTGCCAACGGGTGAGTGCAAGCAGGAGTGCGGCGATGCCGCCGAGCAGGAGGAAGACTATGCCGACGACGGCGTGGAGCTTGATGAAGCGCTGTGCGGCGAGGCAGACGCCGAGACCGGTCGTGTCGCACACGCGTTTGGGTGCGTCGGGTGCAGCCAGCGAGTGTGGGCCGACGGGGAGGGTGGCGGAAGCGGTGGTCATGGGAGACGGGACTCAGGGTTATTCAACAAAGATCTTGCCGGTCATGGCGTGATGTCCGATGCCGCAGAATTCGTTGCAGACGATGGTGTATTCCCCCTTTGAGGTGGGCGTGAGCGTGAGCACGTGATCGTAGCCGGGCACGGCCTGGAAGTTCATGTTGAGCGGCTGGAGGGAGAAACCGTGCTGGAGATCCAGTGCGGAGAGATGGATGCGGTAGGTTTCTCCCACGCGCAGGCGCAGTGCGGGGTACCACTGCCACATGCGGCCGATGAGGTAGGCATCGCCGCCGGGCGGGGGCTCGACGATGGGCAGTTCCGCGGCGAGGGCGTTGGCGATGGGATTCTTGAATGTGCCGACGCGATTGGCCTCGACGAACTTCTGGGTGCGTTCGAGGAAGGCGTCGGGCTTGACGGTGTAGGCTTCGCCGGTGCTGTTCTGTTTGCCGCGGAAGTGCCAGTACGGCATCATCAGCGACATCACGAAGCACCAGACGAGGGCAACGCCGATCCAGAGCTTCTCGTGGCCGGCGGGCGCGTGGAACCAGGGCGCGGTGAGTGGGCGCAGACTCATGGTGAGGAGGGTTTAGGGCAGTTGTGCGGGTTTGGTCAGGAGCAGTTCGATCCAGCCCCACACAGAGTAGGAGAGGACGGGGATGAGGACGCCTAGGATCAGAAGCAGCCAGGGGTTATCGAGCAGCCTCTGCCAGGGGTGTTTTTTCGCTTCGTTGTTCATGGGTGGGTGGTAATGAGAAAGGGCTTATCCGGCCTGTCGCCACCGGGTGATTCGGCGCACCATGACGGTGAGGAAGAAGACGCCGCCGGCTACGGCCACGAGACCGCCGATCCCCATGACGCTCAGGCCGAGATATTCGCCGAGGGTGCGTACATGCTGCTCGACGCCATACTGCTTGCGTCCGAGTCCATAGGCACCCGCCCAGGCGAATCCGAGGCCAAATACGGCCTGGCCCGTCCCGAAAAGGATCAGCTGCAGGCGAGCCCAGCGGGGCTCGGGCACCTTGGTGCCCTTCGACGCCACGGAGGTGCAGAAGTCATAGGCGGCGGCCATAAGAGCAATCGTCACCGCGCCGATGGCACAATGATAGTGCCCGGGCACGAGTGTGCTCGAGCCGCGGATCATCGCACCGAGGAGGAATCCCAGCAGCGTGAGAATCGCGCTTCCGGCTAGGCCGACGAAGCGGTGATCCCTGAACGAGAGCCGCTTGCGCTCGCGCCGCACGTGGACGAACCCGGCGATCATCACAACGATCACGACGGGGAAAATGGTCCAGCGCATCAGGTGCGTGGCCATGGAGAAATAGAGCGTTTGGGTTGTCCCCATGAAGGCGAGCACAGGGAGGAGCATCTGCGGCAGCACGAGTGCAGCCATCAGGGCCGTGGTTGTCGCTGGGGATAGAAGCTCAATTCCGGCCCAACGGCGCAGCAGATGAATCCAAAGGGCCATCATGGCGGCGACATTTCCCACCTGCAGCACATGTCCGCCTCCCCAGAACAGCAGTTCGTAGTAGGCTGCGGGCAACGTGAGGGGAGTGGTCATCCACGATGCGACAAACGTCAGGAGGGCGAGCAGGTTGGCCGCAGCGGCTGCGCGCAGGGCGATCACAACCGAGGGGGCGAAGGCCTTGGCGTCCGTGCGGGAAGGTGTGACAAGTGCCAGGGCGAAAAAAAGGCCTGCGCCGGAAAACCAGCTGATCAATCCCGCAAAGAACATCGGATGATCGATCACGGGCACATAGTTGGAAAGCACAGGCATGGCTCCCGGCATAAGCGCGCCTGAGAGCAGTCCCGTGAGTCCCAGCCCTGAGAGTGTCAGGGCGATGCCAACCCCGGCCCGGTGCAATCTGGGGCCAAGCGCCAATCCGAGGAAGGCGAGGGTGCCTGCCTGAAACCAGACGACGATCGCAAGATCGACATGGACAACGAGGGCACGCTTGAAAAACAGCGGATCCGTGAAGAGCCAACCGAGGAAAGGGAGGCGGCCCACAACGAGCATCAAGGACAGCAGGCCCGCGAGGACGAGGCTGCCGATCGCAAAGAGAAACCACCCCCGGGCCGGACCTTCACGATAGCCCTCGCGCCCTGCGGCCGCCACGGGGAGGGTGGCGGGTGCGGGCACACTTGCCGGCGGGGAGGACAGGGAATAGGCGGTGGGAGGCACGGCGTGGTTTACCGCGGAGTCTATCCAAGGGTGAACGAGACGGCATTGACGTAGATCAATGTTTCCTCACACCCATTCAGGTAACATCCAACGACAGCCGATGAGTTTCCCCACCACATCCCCGCTTGCCGCCGATGCCGAGGCCGCCGACAGGACGTCGATTCCCGGGGCGCTGTTCGCGCTGACAAAGCCGCGGATCGCGTTCATGTCGGTCGTCACGGCGATGGTCGCGTACGGCACGGCGCGACCGGTAGCGAACGTGACAATAGCGACCTTCATCGGGACGGCATTGTCGGCTGGGGGCGTGCTTGCGTTGAATCAATGGTGGGAGCGGAAGCAGGACGCGCGCATGCGCCGCACCCGGAGCCGACCGCTTCCGCAGTTGAGGCTGACCCCGGCAGTGGCGCTCGCCTGGAGCCTGGTCCTTTGTCTTGCAGGTGTGCTCTTGCTCGCCTTGACGGTGAATCTGAATGCGGCTGGCCTGGCAGCGCTGACGATTGTGACTTACGGCCTGGCCTATACTCCGTTGAAGCAGCAGACGCCCTGGGCCACGGAGGTTGGAGCGGTTTCAGGAGCCCTTCCTGCACTGCTCGGCAATGCCGCGGCGGGACATCTCTGGGCTGCCCCAGGGGTCGCCCTTGCGGTGATGCTACTGTTTTGGCAGATGCCGCACTTCTTTGCCATCGGCTGGCGGCATCGCGAAGACTATCGTGCGGCGGGATTCAAGCTGAGACCTGCGATCGATTCCGGTGGCAGCAATACGGCGTGGTGGTCGTTTGCTTACGCCGTGCCCTTGCTGCCCGTTTCAATTGTACCGTGGTGGCTGGGCTCTCTGGGCACGATCTATGGGGTCATCACGTTCGTAGCGGGGATGGCATTTCTGTTTCGCGCGTGGAGCTTTGTCGTTGCCTCCGATCGCGATCTCGCGGCCCGGCGGCTTTTCAAGGCATCGCTCTTTTATCTCCTGGTCTTTATGGTCGCCTTGTTGCTCGACCAGATTCCAGCGTGGCCAGTGCCAGGGAGCATGCCATGATCGGAGACGGCGCAACGGCCGAAAAACCTATGTCCGGGCTGAAAATCTCCCCCGATTTTTCCACTCATGCCCGGTGGGAATGTACATTTGCGGAAACGCAGCCACTGTCTCAACAACCATGAAAATCATCCTTGCTCCCATCGATTTCTCTCCCGTCAGCAAGCGGATCGTCGAGGAAGCGGCCGAACTCGCGCGCCTTCTCAAGGCCCGGTTGTTTCTTCTCCACATTGTCCCTCCGCCGATTGTCACGCAGAGCGAGTATGTGACTCAAAAAGGCGCTGAATTTGCCGCCCTGACGGTTGATGCCATGGCGGAAGATCTCAGGAAGCTCGCGCTTCCACTCAAGGCAACGGGGCTCGATGTGGAGACCCAAGCCATGATTGGGTTTCCTGGAATTGCGGTCATCGAGAAGGCAAAGAAGCTGAAACCGGACTACATCGTAGTGGGATCCCACGGACACGGGGCATTCTACGATCTCATCATCGGAGGTACGACGAGCCGGATCCTGAAGCAGGCGGGGTGTCCGGTGATCGTCGTTCCTGCAGAAAAGAAAACCAAGAAATCCGGAAACGGCTCCCGATAGTTTGGCGGTGCGGAGGCGTTTCCTGTTGGCGGGTGGCGTCAGGGAATGGCGCTACTTCTGCCCGGGCACGCGATCCCTTCCCTGAGGACGGGCTATTGGGTCGCCCCCTCCTGCACCTGGCGGGTTGGGAGGCCGGCCTTCTTCCAGTCAGCGAGTCCGCCGGCGTTTGACGCCTTGTAACCGAGGCGATTGAGGGCTTCGGCGATGACACCGGCGCGGCGACCCGAATGGCAGTAGAGAATCAGTTGTTTCTCTCCCACGGAGGAAAGGAAAGGCTTCCATTCCTTCTGCTCGCCATCGAAATCGCTCTTGGAAAGGAGGTGTGCCGGACTGGCTACGCCTGTCTGCGCCCACTCCTTCGGCTCACGCACGTCGATGAGAATCGCCTTTCCATCGGCGACGAGTTGAGAGGCTTCCTTGGGATTGATTTTTGCCACATCGCAAAATGCGACTGAGGCCAGCATCAAAAAGAGTGCGGAGAGTTTCATGAGAGAATATGCACCAATGAGGTACGGTTCAGGGAGTATTGGAGAAACACCAGGATCGGCAACCGTTTGTTGGCGGGACGATACGGCTCGATCGGTTTTGCAGCAGGAAAGAGAAGTACTACAGGAGCCACTCGATCGGAAGGAAAGAAGCGAGGGCGACGACCATTCGACGACGGGTGCTGGCGTAGGGATCCCGCTTGTGCTCCCGAGTCCCCTCCGGCGAGAACTCAATCCATTTCAGACCGCCTGAGGTTGATTTCTTTACCTGGTACGCTTGATCGCGAAGGCCGCCTTCCAAATAGGCTGCGATGCCCTCGGCCAAGGCAGTGCTCTCGATGACAAAACCCATTTCAGTGTTCAGCTGTGCGGAGCGAGGGTCGAAGTTGAAGGAACCGATGTAGGTGCGGTGGCCATCGACTGAAAAGGTCTTGGCGTGCAGGCTGGATCCCGAGTGGCCCACGAGCCCGCGGTCCTTGGTTGAGGGTGCAGAGAAGGTCCGCTTCACTTCGTAGAGTTTTATGCCCGCTTTCAGAAGCGCGCGGCGATGTTTTGCATAGCCGGCGTGGACTGCTGCGACGTCCGTGGCTTCGAGCGAATTGGTCACGATGGTTATCTTCACTCCGGCTCGGGCCAGACATTTGAGGAACTGCACACCCACCGCTGTTGGCACGAAGTAGGCGGAGACGAGGAAAAAATGGGAGAGCGGGGTGCCCAGTGTTTCCTTGAGACGTTGCGGGACCGTATCGGGGGCCGCCTGACCGAGTCCCTTGGCGGGATTGTCGCTCACCATGCGGATGTCGGTCCACTCGAATTCGACGGTTCCGGACAGGAGATCCTTCACAAACGCCTGTTGGGCGAGGGTGCGTCCATAGCGGGCGGCATCCGGATGGAAGGACGTGCGCATGAGGCGTCGTCGGGTAAGCACGCGTTGTTTTCGGGATGGCAGCGGCAGGAGTCGGTCGGCGGGATACGAGGAAGAGCATGTCCAGTAGCGATCGAAATCGGCCGACACCTCCTGGACGATGGGGCCGATGGTCATGACGTCGAAATCGACAAACTGCATCTCATCGCTTGAACCGAAATATTCATCGCCAATATTGCGCCCACCGATGATTGTCACCTGGTTGTCGACCGTGAATGACTTGTTGTGCATTCGCCGGTTGAGGCGGCGGAAGTCGGTGAGGTAGCCGAGAGCCCGCCATTTCCGGAAGACGAAAGGGTTGAACAGGCGCACCTCGATGTTCGGGTGGTAGTCGAGGGTGGCGATCACCAGGTCGAGGCCGTTGGTGTTGTTGTCGTCGAGAAGGAGTCGCACACGGACGCCGCGTTCGGCCGCGCGAAAGAGTGCGTCGAAGAGCAGCCGTCCCGAGAGATCCGCGTGCCAGATGTAGTACTGCACGTCCAGGCATCGTTCCGCTGCGTCCGCCATGAGGGATCGGGCAGCAAATGCGTCGCGTCCGTCAGCCAGGGGATGAAATCCCGATTTTCCCGGATGTGATTTCGCGATGGGTGCGATTGCCTGTCCGAGTTGCGTGCTTTCCGTTTCGAGCATGGCAACCGTGTGGGCGCGATCTTCCAGGGACGGCAGGCGGAACATGGCGGTTGGGCGGATTGAGGCGGGCTGGGTCGACGCTATCGGTCTTGCTCGCACGGGCCGCAGCCGGATCAGACTGGGCTAAGATTTCGTCGCGCACGCACGGCCCCGGCGAGACGATGCAGCACGGATTCCGTTTCATTCCAGCCGAGGCATGCGTCGGTGATGCTCTGGCCGTAGGTCAAGGGTCGCTTGGTGTAGTTCTGACAGCCCGCGACGAGGTGACTTTCGATCATCAGGGCGGCGATGGCGGACTCGCCGGTTTCAATCTGATGGGCGAGATCCTCCGCAACGGCAGGCTGTCGGGAAGGATCCTTGCCACTGTTGGCATGGCTGCAGTCGACCATGATCCGGGACGGCAGGCCCTTTGCCTGCAGCAGGTCTGCCGTGTGGCGGACCTGTTTCGCTGAATAATTCGGTCCCGAGGTGCCGCCACGCAGAACAAGGTGCGTGCTCCGGTTTCCAGTTGTGCCCATGATTGCCGGTGCACCTTCCCGGGTGAGCGAGGGAAACCAGTGAGGGTGGCTAGCGGATTGGATGGCGTCGATCGCCACCTGCAGGTTGCCGTCGGTGCGGTTCTTGAAGCCGACGGTCATGGAAAGACCCGACGCCAGTTCACGATGGACCTGACTTTCCACAGTGCGCGCACCGATGGCTCCCCAGCTTACGAGGTCGGCGTAGTATTGGCCCAGGGTGGTATCGAGAAACTCAGTTGCCGTTGGTACGCCCTGGGCAGTGATCTCCAGCAGGACCTGGCGGGCTTTTCGCAGTCCCCGGTTGATCTGGTAGGATTCATCGAGTTCGGGGTCGTTGATGAGGCCCTTCCATCCGATGACCGTGCGCGGTTTTTCGAAATAAACGCGCATGACGAGGATAAGATCCTTCTGAAAGGTGTCCCGGATGGCGGCAAGACGGCGGGCATATTCGACGGCTGCGGCTGGATCGTGAATGGAGCACGGACCTACGACCACGAGCAGGCGGTCATCGCGGCCGTCAAAAACCGCCTCGATGGTGCGGCGGGAATCCTGAACGAGAGCACTCTGCGCAGCCGTCACCGGCAATTCTTCCTCGAGGATGGCAGGCGCAAGGAGCGGTTTGACCGCACGAATGCGTAGGTCAGAGGTGATCGGTGTCGTTGAGGCTGGAGTCACTGGAGCGGCAAAAATTGAAATTAGAGTCCACCGAGCACCTGTCGCGCCTGGTCGGTCAGCGCGGTGCGATTGATCTCGGCTTGAGGAATGGTGGGCGCGGGCACCCCGAGCGCGCGGGCCCTGGCGTGCAGGCTGAGCCATGCCAGTGATTCCCGTTCGCCTCCGGCGGCCTGGGTGGCGGCGGTTGCCTGGGCAGCGCCGGTAGTTGTGAGCTGCTCGGGAGCCAGCAGGTTCTTCTCGCCGAGAAAGAGCGTGAGCGAAGCGCCAAGCACCTCCAGCCATGCGCGGGGCGAGACGGGTGGCATGTAGGTCATGCCCTGACCAGCGGGGAAAGGCGCCCACTCCATGAACTGTCGGATGTGCTGGTGCAGTCTGGTCAGCTCAAGGTCCATGGTGGCGGGGGTCCAGCGGGCTGAAAACTGCTTCCGTTCACGGAATTTCTTGACCTCCCATACGCGGAGCAGGACTTCGGTGTCACCTTCCTCCTGCCGCAAAGCACCCGTAATAATGTAGTCCAGCCCATCGGCGCAGGTGTCGACCAACTGGCGGAGGTTCTCGGTGGTCCATTCCGCCGGGAAGAGTGCATAGTGCCTGGCTTCGCCGACAAGGCCGACGGCTGCGATGGGTGAGTAGATCGGGCACGAGCAGAAGGTCTCTGCCAACCACAAGGGCAGCGCGCGCGTCAGCCGACCCAATTCCTCCTCGGGTTGCGGCATGAGTGCATGGATCCTGGGATTGCCAAGGAGCGCAAGCTGGGCAAAGGCGATACGACGGAGGCGGTCACCCTTTGGCGGGAGGATGTGTGCGGTGATGGGTTCCAGGCCGTAAAGCCAGATGGGCTTGCTGATGCTGATCAGGCTGATCGAGGCGGGTCCGCGAGGCGCCGGTTGACCGCCGATCTCGCTGGAGCCCGGCTGCGGGGGCGGAGGAAGACGACCCTGCTTCTCTGCCTCGATCAATTCGGCGAGCGCATTTGAAAAGCCGTGCAGCCTTTCCTCCAGTTCGGGGCGCCGAAGGGAAAAAAGAATGTCGAGCGTGTGCCTGGCTGCCGTGGTGTTGCGCGTGGCGAGGTAGGCTTGGAGAAGGTTGAGGCCGGTGGCGGGGCCGTGCCGCTCTGCATCGTACCGTGGGGCGATGAGTTCGGCGATGGATTCCACGTGTCCGGTTGAACCGAGGTCGCCGGAGATGGTGACAAGAACATCGGCGCGGTCACCCGCGGTTGCGAGCACCTGCTCGTAGAGGGTCAACGCGCCGGGCAGGTCGCGCTGATCCAGTTTCTCGCGCGCGGAAATCAGAACCGACGCGAGTGAGCGAGGAGTGGCGGCCAGCTCGTTTGAAGCATCGGTCTCGGCCTCCTGTCCGGTGTTGACCGGTTGAGGAGCGACCGGTGTGCCCGGTGAGGGCGATGGAGCGGCAGGCGGCGTCTTTCTTGAAGTAAATCGGTCAAAAAATCCCATGCCCGAAGCCAATTCACATCCCCGGTCGCTGGCGAAGCGAAAAGCAGCGGGAGGTGAAGTTCCGCTGGTGGTGCGAATGTTCAGGACCTGGGGCGGGGCGCGTGGAGTTGCGAGGGAGAAACACCTTCGCGCAGGGCGACTGTGGCCAGCACTTTCGGGACGTAGAGCTGGGTTTCGCTCGGGAGGTACTGGCTGATGGCGGTGAACGTCCGGGCTCCTCGGCTGCTCAGGGTGCGCCCGACGCGGCCCTCTCCTGCGTTATAGGCCGCGATGGCAAGGGGCCAGTCCCTGAATCGGTCATGCAGTTTTTTCAGGTAGCGCGCGGCGGCCTGCGCGCTCTTCGCCGGGTTTGTGCGTTCGTCGGGGAGAAAGGTGCTGAGTCCGAGGCTTTCTGCGGTGGCGGGCATTAGCTGGAAAAGTCCTTTTGCGCCCACGGGACTGCGTGCATTCGGGTTGAACGATGACTCGACCTCTGCGATCCAGGCCAGTTCAGAGGGGATGCCTTCGCTGGCGAAGGCTGCCTTCAATCCGGGCATCAGCGAGGTCGCCCGGCTTGGAACCGGGCGGCCGGCGAGCCTGGCCTTCCACAGACCGTAGTGCGGAATGGCAGCGTCAGGCGAGGCAGGTGGGACTACGGAAGGCCGTGGCGAAGGCACAACACCGGGTCGCCTGGGCGGCGGCGTGGGTTCCGGTTTTTCGCGGGCCGCCTGTTCAGCGGCTTCGGCGAGATCGAGACGTTCGCGGATCCAATCCGACAAGTCCGAACCATCCGCGACTGCCGGAAGGTGCTGCAGGATCGCCCGCGCCGCGGGAGCGAGTGAGGCCAGGCCCTCCAGTGAATCCGATTGAAGTGCAGCCTGAAGCTTCTGGAGGAAGGAATCCCAGACCTCCGGTGAGACAAATTCGTATTCCGCCTTCACCTCCTCGGGGGCATATTCGTCGAATAGACGCTTGCCGAGGTCGTAGAGGCTTTCTGCCGCCGGACGGGCGGACTGTTCTGGTTTGGGAGCGTTTCTCCCGGTTTCCTCGGCCGCGATTTCACCCGCGGCGAGGAAGGCACTCAAGGCGATCAGAGGAACTTTCATCGTCCTCACCTGACCGCCTGAAATGTGCTGGGTTTCAATCTGGAGAAGCGAGAGCGCGGAGCACTCCCGCGTCTCCAGCGTCAAAACAAACTACTTCTTTTTCTTTGCTGCTTTGGTCGCCTTCTTGGCGGGTTTTGCTTTGGACGCTTTTTTGGATGCGGCTTTCTTGGCCATAGTTTCTGTATTTGGGTTATCGTTTTATTTGGCCATTCAACGCTGATGTTGAAGGGTCAATGCTGGGAACGTCCAAACGTTACGAAGATTTTCTGACAAAACGCGAGACTGTTCTTACATAAATGCGATTTCATGCGCAGATTTTTTTGGAGGCGCGATTTTTGATCCGCTTGAATCCGCTGATGAAGTGTCGGCGGACATGCGATCCAAACGATGACTCGCGCGCGTGCGATCGCGAGATGGCGGGCATTTTACCTCTGAAAAACGCTGCGGCGAAAGGGCGCGCGTGTCCTGCGCGGAGATGCGAATGCTCCTGATCTCAGACGCGCTCGAACGATCTCGAAGAACGGATTTCCGATTCGTTCTGACGCGATTCCGAGATCGCGGACGCAATTTTTTTCGCGATTTCCGGCATCAATGACGGTTCGTGACCCGTCATCATCTGCAATCGCAGCTGCGATTTCCCGCGGGGCACGAGCGGATATTCCGCGAGATTGAGCAGGATGCCCAGTTCGCTGCAGCGCCTCACGGTCTGTCGTGCGACGGACTCGTTTCCGATCGGGAGGGCCACGATGGGCCCGAGGCCGTCGCCCGGTTCGAGTCCTTCCTGTACGAGGGCGGCGCGCAGGGCGATCACGCTTCGACGCAGGGCGGCACGGCGCGCGGATCCTTCCGGCGAACTTACAATGGCCAGCGCCTGTGAGGCGGCCGCGATCTGGGCGGGCGAAAGTGCGCTGCTGAAGAGATACGTGGGCGAACGTGCCCGGATATAGTCACACACCTCGGCCTGCTCCACGGCGACGAACCCGCCGTTGCTGGCGAGCGCCTTAGAGAGGCTGCCGATGACCACCGGCACTTTTCCCATGAGGGACTGGATTTCAATTTCACCGGCGCCTTTTGAACCGGTGCAGGCAATGTCATGGGTGGCGTCGACGATCAAACAGGCGTCGAATTCCATGCAGAGCTGATGCAGCGAGGACAGGTCCGCGCTTGTTCCATCTACCGGGAAAAGCCCGCAGGTAACGAGAAAGACGGCCTGACGTGCCTGGGTGGCACGGAGATGCCTGAGGCAACGATGGGCGTGATCGGTGTCGAGATGACGAAAGGTGAGGATTCGGCGTGTGGAGGCGGTTGCGCCGCAGCGCACGCCGCTGCTGATGCACGCGTCCATCACCACGGCATCACCCGGCTTGACCAGTGCCCGCAAGGTTCCGTAACCCGCGGCCCAGCCTGAGGAAAACAGGGCGACCTGGGGCAGGTGAATCAGGCGCCCCAGGTTGCACGCAAGCCTGTCGGATCCATCGCTCATTCCTGACAATGCTGCTGAGCCGGCGCTGCTGCAGCCGAAGCGCTGTGTCGCTGCGGCAGCCGCCTGCTTTACGAGCGGGTGTGTAGCCAGGCCGAGGTAGTCGGAGGAGAGGAAGTTGAATCCTTCGAAAACGGCGCCATTTCGCTCCTTAACCGACGAGAACGGTTTGGGCGGCTCCATCATCCGGCGATCGTAGGGAAAGAGATTTTGATGAGATCGCAGGCTGAATTGAGATGAGAGGGATAGGGCGCGGTGGGAGATTATTTCATGTGTGGAGGCGGTCGGCAAGTGCCGGAGCCGATGGTGATCTTCCGAATCGGGGTTCATGGGAGCGGGAAACTGGCGTTGAGCGCTAAAAACGGGCGCCTTGCCGCAGACCGGTGGCGGTCCATGCAGGGAGCTTACGCCTTTTCCTAGGGAGATTTCCCGGGAAGAAGGGAATATGCTCCGGGAAAATTTACCGGACAGACTTCTGATCTTCCCGGGACTTGACTCACGTAATCTGCTATTCTGCCGATGTGCCAATGAATACTACCCCTGACAACCAGCGCCGCGTTGTGCTGGTCGAAGATCACAACATGGTACGTCAATTGATGGCCATGATGGTGAAGGAGCAGTTTGACCTTTCGCTTGCGGCCGACTGCCGCACCGTTGCGGAAGGAGTCGAAGCCTGCCTTCGCGAGAAACCGGATCTGGTCATCATTGACTGGATGCTGCCTGATGGGCGGGGATTTGATGTGGTGAGGTCGGCGGGCCCAAAGCTGCCTCGGACAAAATGGATCTTCGTTTCCTCGAATGAGCAGGAGCACATGGTGCGCGAGGCCATTTCCCTGGGCGTGCACGGCTTCGTGCTCAAACGGTCGGATCTCGCACTGCTGCGCGAAGCCGTGCACAAGGTACTGGAAGGTCAAAGCTACTATTGCCCGGCCAGCTCACGCCTCCTTGTTGAGAGCCTTCGCAGCGAGGCCAAGACCGTGGGGAGCAATCTTTCGGTCAGGGAGCGGGAGGCCCTGCGAGGGTTCGCCCGGGGGGAGAACATCAAGGCCCTGGCCGTTCGGCTTTCGGTAAGTACCAAGACGATTCACAACCTTCTGGCCAAGGTAAGGGAGAAGCTTGGCGTCTCTGAACCCGCGGAGTTGGTGCGGTATGCGATCAAGCACGGCTACGTCGAGGAGCCCTAGGCCCGGCGCAAGAGTCCCGCGTTGACCGGCCGGACGGTTCCCGTAGGTTCAACCCCCTCACGGATGAACCGGGTGCATATCAAGACCTATGGGTGCCAGATGAATGAACGCGACAGCGAGGCTGTCGCGGCCATGCTTCGTGCCCGGGGTTACCGGATTGTTCCGGATGAGAATGAGTGCGACATCCTGTTGCTGAACACCTGTTCCGTACGGGATGCGGCGGAGCAAAAGGCAATCGGCAAGGCCGGATATCTTTCAGCCCGGAAGCGGCGCCAGCCGGATTTTATCCTCGGGATCCTTGGCTGCATGGCCCAAAACCGGGGCGCGGCGCTGCTGGATCAGCTTCCGGATGTGGATCTGGTGGTCGGCACACAGAAATTTCATCAGGTGCCGGGTTATCTTGACAACCTTCGCGCTGCGCAGGCGGCTGGCGTGCCGATCGGGCGGGGAATCGTCGACATCGCGGAGGAGGAGGGCTCCCAGAATACGATCAAAGATCACTTGCTCCGTGAGGATGGAGAAGGCGAAGCTGCTGAGCAGCAGGTGACGGCCTTCGTTTCCATTCAACAAGGCTGCAACATGGCGTGTGCCTTCTGCATCGTTCCCAAGACGAGGGGTGATGAACGGTCCCGCCCCATGGACGATATTGTGCGGGAGTGCGAGATGCTGGCGGCACGTGGGGTCCGTGAAATCACGCTGCTGGGGCAAATCGTGACGAGTTACGGTCGCCGAGACTATTCCGGTGTCGATGGGCGCTCGCCGTTTGTGCAATTGATAGAGCGCGTGCACGCCATTGAGGGGATTCGCCGAATTCGTTTCACGTCCCCGCACCCGAGGGGCTTCAAGCAGGATCTCGTGGATGCCTATGGACGCCTGCCCAAGTTGTGCGGGTATGTTCACCTGCCGATGCAGAGTGGCAGCGATCGCGTTCTCCGGGCGATGAATCGTCCCTACACGGCCGCGCGCTATCGGGAGATCGTTGATTCGCTTCGGTCGGTGCGGCCGGACATGTATTTTTCGACGGATGTCATCGTGGGGTTTCCGGGGGAGTCCGATGAGGAATTCGAGGAGACACGGCGGCTCTTCGAGGCCTGCAACTACGACATGGCCTACATTTTCAAGTACTCGCCCCGTTCCGGCACGCCAGCCGCGGAATTGGCCGACCAGATTCCCGACGACGTGAAGGAGCATCGCAACCAGGTGCTGCTCGAGATCCTCAGGCAGAATTCGCTGAATCGGAGCGCGAAGCTGATTGGCCGGGTCGAGGAAGTGCTCGTGGAAGGACGCGACAGGACCGGCCTGCATTTCATGGGGCGCACGGAAGGAAACCGCGTGGCTGTTTTCGATGCTGATCCCCGGTTGGTCGGAGAGGTCGTGCCTTTGAGGATCGATCGCGCGACCGTCAGCACGCTGTATGGCGAGCTTGTGCTCGCAGGCATGGAATCAATTGATACAGAAGTTTTTCGCTCATGACGCTCTTTTCCGCCACATTGGTCTGCGGTCTTGCTCTGGTCACGCTTGGGGTACTTTTCCTTTCGGGAAGCCCTGCGATTGTCTCTGCGCTCAAGGCGCTGCCGCGATCCCGCCTCGCCACGATTGTCTTTTTTGGAGCCGCGACGGTCTGGTTCCTCGCCAAGGTGTGGACGCTCTCCGAGGCCGATTTTGGTGAGTACCGAAAGATCCTTTTTGTGGCGTTTGGAGTGGTGGCCATTGCTTCGTTCTTCTGTGTTCCGGACTTTCTGGCGGTGCGCGGGCTGGCAGCTCTCATGCTCCTGGCTGCAATGCCGCTACTGGATGCCGCGTACATGCAGTACAATCTTCCCCAAAGGTTATTCATGGTGACGGCGGTGTTTGTTGGCATCATTGGTGCGATTTATCTGGGGGCGGTTCCGTTTCGGTTGCGGGATTTCCTTGGTTGGGTTTTCAACCGGCCGGTGCGCTCGCGTGTTTTTGGCGGAACGCTCGCGGTGTACGGATTGCTGCTGGCAGTGATCGCCTTCACCTATTGAACGATCCGTCATGGATCCTGCCGCATCAGAGGCCCCCCGTCGCGCGCCTGTGCTCCTGGTGATTGCCGGGCCGGCAGGTTCAGGCAAGACGACGCTTTGCGAGCGCATGGTCCGGGAGGTTCCAGGCGTTTCCAGGGTGGTGACGGCCACGACCCGCCCGCCGCGCGAGGGAGAAATCAATGGCGTGCACTATCATTTCCTGTCACCCGGAGAATTTGATGCCAAATTGTCCGCGAATGCGTTTCTTGAGTGGGCACTGGTCCACCAGAAACACCGGTACGGCACGCTGGCTTCATCGGTGCGGGAACCGCTTGCGCGTGGGCAAAGTCTGGTGATCAACGTGGACGTTCAGGGCGTGGATGCGTTTCGCCGGGCGGCCGCCAATGACCCCCTGCTGGCGCGGCACATGGGCACGGTATTCATCGAGGTGCCGCTTGAAGAACTCGGACGGCGCATGGTGCAGCGCGGCCAGGATTCCGCGACAGAGATCGCCCGTCGCCTGGGAACTGCGGAATGCGAACTGAAAGAGGCAGGAAAATTCGACTTCTGCATCCGAAGCCGCGGGCGCGACGAGGATTTTGGTGCGCTCCTTGAGATCTACAGGCGGATGCAGGAGCGCGTGCGCGCGAGTGAAAATGCGGATCGCGCCGACAAATGAGCGCTGCCGGACCTGAGGGAGGACCTCAGGTCAGCGACGCCACGTCGACTCCGAGCACCTTCGCAGCTGCCACGCGGTCGCCGCCGAGGGCGTGAATGACCCGCTCCGTGTACTGCTTTTGCTGTCCCGCGAGGAAATCCGCCAGATTCGGCCATTGCCTGACCTCACGAAGACGCATGGGCAGTTGTTGCGAGGTGACGATGCGTGCATCCGTGGTCGCGGCGATCTTGACGACCAACTGCTGGAGTTCGCTGAGGTTGCCGGGCCAGTGGTAGGTCTGCAGGACGCTCAGGGCATCATCGGTGAATTCGATCAGGTTGGAGTCAAAATGGGGGTTTGTCGCCTTCGAGCAGAAGTGTTTGACGAGAACAGGGATGTCCTCGACGCGGTCGCGCAGGGGCGGCAGCACCACGGGCAGCGAGGCGACCCGGTAGAAAAGCTCGTCGTGGAACTGACCTTCCTCGGTCAGCTTCTCCAGATCCTCATTTGTGGTGCAGATGAGGCGGAAGTCCTGCGACGTATTGCGCAGCACGCTGACCAGTTCCTTTTGCATGGCTACCGGCAGGCATTGCAGGTGCTGGAGAAACAGGGTGCCGCCCTTTGCCTGTGCGATCCATTCACCGCCCGCGCCATTCTGGCCGAGGAGTCCCTCGCGAAAATTCGCATCCGAACTCAGTGAGCAGTCGATGCGCACCAACGGGGCATCGGAGGCGGCCCCGCTTGCGTGCAGGATTTCAGCGATCGTGCTCTTGCCCGTCCCATTTTCTCCCTGCAGCAGCACGGGCGTGCGGACTGCTGCGAGCTTTTTCACTTGCTGGATGAGCTTCTGGATCCGCCCGCTGCGGCCGACCAGGCGCCCTTCGATATCTGCGGCGCGGGCTGCCGGCAGCGATGTGGCGTTGCTGCGCTCGGCGTTGAGCTGGCGGAATTCGAGGCCGCGCTTGAGGGTGGAAATCAGTTCGTCGACCCGGAACGGCTTCTGGAGGTAGTCAAAGGCGCCGTATTTCAGCGCCTGGATCGCCGATTCCGTGCTCGCGTAGGCTGTCATGATGATCAGCACGCAGTTGGGATCGTAGACCTTGATCTGCTTGAGCAGCGTGATGCCGTCGACCGGCTTCATGTCGATGTCGGCCAGGACAACATCGAATTTCTCGGCCTTGTATCGGGCGAGCGCCTTTTCGCCATCGGTGGCAAACGCCGTTGAGAAACCCGTCGGTTGGATCACCGCATCGAGCATCTCGTGGATGGAGAGCAGGTCGTCGACGATAAGAACTGAAGGCATGGGACGGTTGCGAACTTACACGTTGGCAGGCTTTCGGACCCGACAACGTGTCACACACTCAAATGCGATTACAAGCCTCCCGCAACCGCGCCGAGTTGGAAGATCGGAAGGAACATCGCCATGACGATGCCACCGACGACCACACCGAGGAACACGATCAGGATAGGCTCGATCAGGGAGGTCAGCGACGCGACGGTCGCCTCGCTCTCCGTGTCATAAAAATCTGCCACCTTCTGGAGCATGCCGTCGACATTGCCGGTTGATTCACCGGCCTTGACCATGTGCTTCATCATGGGTGGAAAAAACGTATTGGTGCCGAGGATTTCGGAGACCTGGCCGCCCTGGCTGACATGTTTGGCGATCTCTTCGCAGGCGGCTTCGACCTGGACCTTGTTGCTTGCGGCCGAGACGATTTCGAGCGTGCGCAGGATTGGGACGCCCGAACGGACCAGCGTGGCATAAGTGCGGCAGAATCGGGAGAGAGTGATCTTGTGGATGAGCGGTCCGAAGATGGGGGCCTTGAGAATGGTGCGGTGGAGCTGGGCGCGGCCGACGGGGGTGCGCGTGTATTTCTTGAAGGCAAAAATGATGCCGAAAATGACGAGGCCGATAGCCCACCAGTAGCTGCCCATGAAGGCGCTCAGGTCGATCAGCATCTGCGTCGGGGCGGGAAGTTTTGCACCGAAGTCCTTGAACATGTCGGCGAACACCGGGATCACAAACATGATCAGCACGTTGACGAGCACGACCGCCAGACCGATGACGGCGATGGGGTAGGTCATCGCGGACTTCACTTTCTTGGTCAGTTTGACCGAGGATTCGAAATAGGTTGCGACCTTGGACAGAATTTCCGCGAGGTTTCCGGAGGCTTCGCCGGCCTCGACCATGGAGATGAAGAGGGAATTGAAGGAGTTGGGAAACTGTTTGACCGCGGTTGAGAAGGAGCTGCCGGCGGAGATTTCAGTCCGGACATCGCGGATGATGATGCGGAAAACCGGATCTTCGGTCTGGTCCTGCAAGGCCTCGAGAGTCTGAACGAGAGGCAGGCCTGCTGCGAGGAGGGAGGAAAGTTGTTGGGTGAACAAGGCCAGCTCCTGGAGAGGGAGCTTGTACCTGCGCGCCTTGCGCTCGAGGCCTTTTTGTTTGGCGAGATTCTGTGCCGCCTTGAGATTGGGACGAGCGCTGGATTGGACCCGCGGACGAAGCGTGGCGGCTTGTTCGGGAGGAGCGGAGGTAATAAAGGCCATGTACCTTATAGTCGGATCCGCCGGTAAGAACGCACAACGTACTTTTGTTCAAATAGCTGTAAAAATCCCCGTAAGGGGAGCGTCAGTTCTCCCGCTGCGGCGGCGTGCTGAGGAAACCCGAAAATTTCCGCCGTGGGAAAGATCTGTGAGAAATTAGAAAACGTCGCGGGGTATTAGCGGAGAGCAGTGCCTCGCACCCAGCGGTGTCGGGCCTGGGATCGATTTCAAGAGAGGTTTGGGGACAGTGGAATGGCGGCTCTCGGATGGAAGATTCGGATGTTTGAGAGAGGATTCTGCTGTGCTGGCTTGGCCTAGGTATAAGGCACATGCGTCGAGGGGAAAAACGGCTGCGACGTAGCGCGCGATGTGCCCATCGCGCGTGCGGTGCCGGAATGTGCCATGCGAGCTCTCGATCCGAGGAAAAAATCTATCCTAATCGCTTTACTATTAGCATGTTGGTAGATGGCATCGGAAAAGTTTTAGAAAACGCTTGAAGGACCGGGCTTCGTTTCCATTGTCCGCACTCCCCTGATATCGGAGGTTCTGAATCGCCGAGGTCAGCGGGGGTTCCTTGAGACAAATTTCCGGTGGTGATGGCCAAGAATTCCGAGAAATTTTTCGGAAAAGGTATTGACGATCGAAACCGAAAATGTCCTATTGGACCTCTTTCCTCAATGGAAAGGCTCTTTGAAATTTACTCTGTGCGATTGATTGGGACCCCCAATCAAAATACTTATAATCGGTAGACTCAACTTCGGTTGAGATACCAGTAGTTCAAGAATCACTAGGTTCTGAACTCTCTTTTCGGAGAGTTTGATCCTGGCTCAGAATGAACGCTGGCGGCGTGGTTAAGACATGCAAGTCGAACGGTGTTTCAGGTGTAGCAATACATCTGAAACGCAGTGGCGAACGGGTGCGTAAGACGTGAACAATCTACCTCCAAGTGGGGAATAGCTCGCCGAAAGGCGAATTAATACCGCATACGGTGGCCTCTCGCATGAGAGACCTACCAAAGTCGGGGATCGCAAGACCTGACGCTAGGAGAGGAGTTCGCGGCCTATCAGCTAGTTGGCGAGGTAACGGCTCACCAAGGCTAAGACGGGTAGCTGATCTGAGAGGATGATCAGCCACACTGGAACTGAGACACGGTCCAGACACCTACGGGTGGCAGCAGTTTCGAATCATTCACAATGGGCGAAAGCCTGATGGTGCGACGCCGCGTGAGGGATGAAGGTCTTCGGATTGTAAACC
>CAUJJL010000067.1 GCA_963205455.1 Verrucomicrobiota bacterium | reverse complement strand
TCAATTCCGAGCCCCTCGAAAAGCGGGTCGCCCTGCTGGTCGATGGCCGGCTTGAGAAATTCGAGATCGAGCGCCATTCCGACGACCGCATGGTCGGCGGCATTTTCAAGGGGCGCATCAAGAATCTCGACCCCGGACTGAAGGCCGCGTTTGTCGACATCGGTTATTCGAAGAACGCCTTTCTCCACTACTGGGACATGCTCCCTGCAGCCGCCGATTCGTCGGTCGAGGTCGTTCGCGTCAACAAGCGGAAGAATGCCCCCCCACGCCCCGCTGAGCCCACGGTCAAGGACATCCCCCAGATGTACCCTCCGGGCAGCGAGATCGTCATCCAGGTCACCAAGGGGCCCATCGGCTCAAAAGGTCCCCGGACCACGACAAATCTTTCCATTCCCGGGCGCTACCTGATCCTCACACCCTACTCCGATGGGTGCGGCATTTCTCGGAAGATCGAGGACATCCACGAGCGCAAGCGCCTCAAGCAGCTCATCAATGAGCTCACCATTCCGGAAGGGATGGGCGTGATCGTGCGCACCGCAGGCGAAGGGAAAAAGTCACGGTATTTCGTCCGTGACCTCCACATCCTTCTCAAGAAATGGGAGGAAATCACCGCCAAGATGCAGAGCGAACGCTCCCCCGCCGGGCTCTACCAGGAGCCGGATCTTGTCGAGCGAACCGTCCGCGATTTTCTGACTGAGGAAGTCGATCGCGTGCTTATAGACAACCGGGCCGACTATGAGCGCACCGCCGACCTCGTCGGCCTCATCTCCAAACGATCCCGATCCAAAATCGCGTTCTACAAGGATACCATTCCGATCTTCGAACGCTTCAACATTGAGCGCCAGATCGAGCAGACTTTCCACCGCAAGGTCACACTGCCCAGCGGCGGCGAAATCATCATCGACGAAACCGAGGCTCTGATCGCGATCGACGTCAACACGGGCTCGCACAAGAACCGGTCAGGCGACGAGAAGAACACCATCTACTCGGTCAATCTTGAGGCTGCGGTCGAAATCTCCCGCCAGATCCGGCTTCGCAATCTGGGCGGACTCATCATCTGCGACTTCATCGACATGAAGGAGCGACGCCACCGCAACGGCGTCTACGAGAAAATGGTTGAATGCATGTCCGAGGACAAGGCGAAGAACCACATTCTCCCCATCTCCCAGCTCGGCATCCTCCAAATGACCCGGCAGCGGCAGCAGGAATCACTGTCGAGCAATCTCTACACCGACTGCCCCTATTGCCGTGGACGCGGCATCGTGAAGAGCGCCACGACCATGTCGGTCGAGCTTCAGCGGCGACTGGGTTCGGTCGCGCGTCGCATCCAGATGCGCAACGACGGCAAGGAGTACAGCCTCCGCGTCCTGGTGCATCCGAGCATCCTCGAACGCCTCCGCAGTGAGGACGCTGATCTCCTTGTGCGCATGGAAAAACTCTACGGCGTGAAACTCGCCTTCCGGGCGGACCCCAACTACCACGTCGAGAACTTCAAGATCGTAAACGCCGCCTCCGGCGAGGAGTACCGCTGAGGGGAGCGTCACCCGTCGATTTCCATCCATCAAAAATATCCGTCGTCAGCCCTGCCAAAAAATGATGGTTCGCATGGGCCCGCCCTCTCCGCGAAATTCGCGGTGGCATGCGCGTCTCCCTGCCTTGGATCTGGTGCTGACTCAGCGACCTTTGCCATCCGCATCAACTGAGTCCTACTACCCCTTAATGGAATGAAAACTCCTCTCATCTGCTTTGGTTTCTTGTGCAGCGCGCTTGCCGCAATTTCCCAGGATATCAAGGGACCGGCCCCCGTGTCGGTATCATCCGCCAACTATCAAGAAACCGATCGGGCCGAGCTTCTTCGGCGGGTCTCCCAAAAGAACGCCGTGAATCCGCCAGCGATCACAGCCACACCTGAGATGGCGCCCACCCATTTCATTTTCCTTCCCGGTGAAGTCTACGAATCGGATGTCACCTATGAAGAACTCTGCAGGATGCTCACTCCCGCATTGCTCAGGCGGAACCTGATCAATGCGGCCGACGAGCAAGGTCTGATGCGCGAGCCTGAAAAGGTATCGCTCGTGCTGCGCGTGCACTATGGCATTCGCCCCTGGCGGCAGCCGATTGTTCGCACCGAACAACTGACCTGGAGGGATGGACTAGTTCCCGGACCCAAGGGGCGCGGCTTGCACACGCTCGGCGGTGATACGCTCTGGGAAAGCCGCGCGGGGGGTAACGATGAGGCCCTGGCTGCGGCAAAGGAAAACCAGTCCGGGACCAGCGCGTGGGGCAAGGGAGCCGGTCGATCGGGAGGAAGCTCGAGCAGCGGCAGCCCGACTACAGGAGTCATGAACAGCACCGCCACGGGCATCTCCGGCCTCACGGAATACGAACGCACCCGCGACTTCCATATCATCGTAATCGACGCGTTCGACTACGCGGAGCTCAAGAAGGAGGGCAAGTCAGCCAAACGGCTCTGGACTACCTTCGCCGCGGCGCCGAAGGAGCCAAAGCAGTTGTTTTCGACGATGGCAAAAACGCTGATTCGCAATGCCACTCCCTACTTGGGGGAAACCACCAACGGCCTTCAGGTGTACACCGACGCACGCGCCAAGGTCGAAATCGGCGAAGCGATTGTCGTACCGTAGCTGAGCCGAAAGGCCACTGGCGCAGCACCTCCAAAGCGCATCTGCCTCCCGCGAGGGGAATCCGATGCGCCTTCAACGGAATTACCCGTCACCGGGCGTCCGCGCGCGGCACGTGTTTCTTGAGAAAGGCGTCCACCTGCGTGTAGAACGCAATGGCGTTTTCCTCTTTCCGGAAACCGTGTCCCTCACCGGACTCAATGATGAACTCGAAGTCCTTCTTTGCACGTGACAGGGCGACTTTCATGTCATCGCCATGCTCACGGGTCACCCTCGGATCAGACTGGCCGTAGGCCATGATGACCGGAGCCCGGATCGACGATGCAAAATTGACGGGCGAGCGGGCCTCCAGTTCACTTGAATCGTCATAGAGGTCGCCAACCCGGGTTCGGGTCCATGCGCGCCGATCCTCTGTCGAGCGACGTTGCGATGCGATTCTCTTCAAATCGGTAACGCCCACATAATTTACGCCCGCGCAATAGAGATCGGGTGTGAAGGCAAGACCGGCCATGACGGCATAACCTCCGTAGCTGGCACCCGCGATCACAACTCGTTTCGGATCCGCCAATCCGGTATCCACCGCCCATTTCACGGCATCGCTCAAGTCATCCTGCATGATGCGCCCCCACTGCCGATAACCCAGGCGCTCAAACCACTCACCATATCCCCCCGAGCCCCGATAATTTGGCTGCAGCACGGCATAGCCACGGTTGGCATAGAGCTGCACTTCGGGACTGAAGCCAATCTCGTCGCGGATCCCAAAGGGGCCTCCGTGGGGATGTATCACCAGCGGCAATCCGTGAGGATCGCGTCCCACGGGAAGCGTGAGCATGGCTTCAATCTCCAGACCATCCCGCGCCTTGTAACGAATCGCTTTCATCGAAGCCATGGTTGCCGGATCGATGTGCGGCCGCGTGACCGCAAGCTCATCGATCTTTTTATGCTGTTCGTCGAAGAGATAGTAGACCCCCGGTTCCCGCTCTGAACGGGCAACCACGACAATCAGCTTCCGTTCTCCACTCACCGACATCTGTCGGTTGATGGTTTCAGGCATGGCCTGATCAAGGATCCGCTGCCGCCTGATCATCGTTTCGTCGAAGTAGTGAACACTGTCGCGATCGGAGGTGTAGGTCACTCCAACGATCGGACTTCGGCCGAGGTCATCCTCAAAGGAAACAACCCCGCGCATGTCATAGTGATCATCGGGATCCGCGTATACCAGTTCACCGCGTTTGTGAGTGACCGTATCATAGCGATAGATGGCAAAGGTCTTCCGCCCTTCGTTTGAGCGGATGTACACCGTCCGGTTGTCGCTGTCGAACGCCAGCGGGGTCCACCGGGGCTCGCCGTCCTGGAAGGTTGCCAGCGCCTTCCAGTCATCACCCGCCTTGGCCCGATAGAGTATCGTTTCCTCCAGTGTACGACTCTCGATCGCAAAACGCGGGACATTGTCTCCATCAAGCACCCACGTCCTCACCTGCCCGGGATTCTTCGCAATGACGGTTATCTTCCCCGTCTTCACGTCGAGCCAACAGGGATCCGCCCGATTGGCGTGAGTCTGATTCGACAGGACCAGGACACGGCGCGAATTGTTTGGATCGCGCCGCAGGATCGACGAAATCGCCTTGGTATCGTCGAATTTCGTGAAGTTCTTCCCGTCCCGATCAATGGCAAAGGGAAGGAAATCTTCATCTCCGTCGTCATCCAGCAGCATCACAAGCCTGTCATCGTTTGCCCAGCGGTAGGAAGAGATGCTGAAATCCTTGAATCCCGTGATGAGATTCTTGGTACGCTTCTCGGTATCCATGATCACCAGGTTCAACCGGTGCTCATAGGGGACCAAAGCGGCGATGTATTTCCCGTTGGGTGAAAACCGAAGCTGAGCAATCGCTGGATTCCGGAATAGATGCGCGACTGGAAACTCGGGCGGGATGGCCTGTTCTGCGGCCCGCGTGAATCCGGTCAGGAAAATTCCGAAGGCTGCGAGGAGGATGATCGGGGATGGGTATCTCATAAAATGAAACAGCCCCGCTGCGAGAACGTAGCGAGGCTGTCTGTTTCTAAAGCAACTTGAAGCGAGGACTAGAACTCCTTCTCAAGGCGGAGGTAGACAAAGCGCCCAAGGCCGATGCGGCCATAGGTGCCTTGATCATAGCTTGACGACTCGAATCCGTTGAAAGGCGGTTCCTTGTCGAACACGTTGTTGACACCGATGGTGGCCTTCGTGTCCCAGAATCCCTTGTAGGAGAACTGGGCATTGACGGTCGTCACGGCGTTTTCACCCCAACCATCCACCGTGTAGGCGTCGTTGAAATAGGCGCCAATGTAGTTTACGCGGACTGCAGCACCGTAGTCCTTGTAAGCCCAGGATGCCGAGGCCGCACCATTCCACTTTGGATTGTTGTACAGGCCGACATTCTCAAAGTCATCGGGCAGGTTGCCGCTGGCATCACGGATGCCGGAGTTCGACTTGATGCTGATCGTGCGAGTGGTGTTGAGCGTAAAAAGGAACTCACCAAAGCGGGTATCCCGCAGGTTGTACTTTGCCTCAAAATCAACACCTGAGTACCATTGCTTCGCGACGTTGAACGGAACGCGACGCAGATATAGGATCGGGCCGGGATTACCCTGGGTGTTGTCGCGCACGACCGCACCGGGGAACTGATCTTCACGCGCCAGCAGCGTGGTGTCGGAGGGGGAAGAAATCACGTCATCCATTTCGATATTGAAGTAGTCGACCGCGAAGGACAAGCCCTTCACCGCCGTGACATCAAGGACTGCACCACCGTACCAGATGTTGGACTCCTCGGGTTGCAGGTCTGCGTTGCCCGACGTGATGATGCGAAGCTGGGTGGCAGGGTCCTGGGGGCGCTTCGGGTCCGTACGGGTCGTTGACGTAAACGCCGTCGTGGCTGCAGTGAACAAGCGGCCCATATCGGGTGCCTTGAAGGATTGAGAGAACGAAGCACGCAGGAGAACATCCACGATCTTCGTCGGAGGCAGCTTGAACTTGGCAGCAATCTTTGGTTTCGTCGTGGTCCCGAAGTCGCTGTAATCCTCAAAACGGCCCGCCGCCTGAACTTCGAGCTGACGAGTGATGGGGAAGGTCGCTTCCACGTAGGCGGAGAAGATGGTTCTGTCTCCGCGATAGGGTGTTCCACCGCCCGATCCGACATAGGCAGACGTATCAGGATCCTGTTGGATCATCTCCTTGCGATATTCGCTTCCGATCGCGACGCCGATATCGCCTCCAGGCAGTTCGAAGAGATTTCCCGTAACGGTGGCATCGAGCATCTCAGCTTTTGCTGCATACACCGAATTGGAAACCGTGAACAAACTGTCGACGAGGCTCTGGTTGTCAGAGGGGCCGAAGGGATTCAACGCCGTCTGGCGCGTCGTCCCATTCAACGCTCTCTGGAGATCCACCGCGCGAATCTGATTGCGGGCAGTTGTCGAGACATCGCCGCGTCCGAGCGAGGCACCAACTTCCCAGCTCCAGTTGTCGTCGATGTTGCCGCCCACACCCATCAAATAGGTGACGGCAGAACTCTTCGTGTCGAACTTGCGGGCCGGGCCAAAGCTTGTCCGGTAGAGGAAGTTCGTGATGTCGATTCCGAGCGGGTTGTAGGGATTGGTCGCAGGGATATTCAGCAGACCCGTTGGTCCGGTTCCCGCATTCTGCGTGCTCTGGATCACTGACGGCGTAAACGAGAAATTCGTCTGGTTGTTGCTGTAAATGATCTCACCAAAGAAGTAGAGGCTGTCACTGATCTCATGCTTGATGTTGGTGTAGACGCCATAGTAGTCGAACGGGGGGAATAGCTGGTACGTCTGCGCGAAATCATAGCGGTTCTCGTTTGTCAGAGTCGCGGCTCGCGCGAACTGGGATTTGGTCGGGTTCGCGGTCGGTTTGCCTCCCGTAAGGACATAATTGCCGGATCCCGTGGTGAATCCGGCGGCGGCAGCTTGTGCGGCAGTCAGAATGAGATTCGCCGGCCAGTTTGCCGAACTGTTCTGGTTGGTTCCCTTGGGAGCATAACTCGAGTAATCGGTCGTCTTGGAGCGATCGAAATCCCGGATGAAGTTGTCGTTGGCGCCAACATAACTGGCCACCATGACAATGGAGGTCTTGCCGGTCTGTGCACCCACCAGCACAGAGGCTTCCTTTGTGAACGTATCGTGACCCAGCGTATTGCCTCCCAGCAAATCGACGCGCAGACCGCTGTAGTTGCGCTTGAGTTTGATGTCCATCACACCAGACACCGCATCGGATCCGTAAATCGCGGACGCTCCGTCCTTGAGGTAGGTGATCTCATCAATCGCCGCCAGCGGGATCGAATTGAAGTCAAACACCGATTGGTTGTTTGAATTCGTCAGCGCATAGCCAACCGACCGACGGCCGTTGATCAGCACCAGGAAGCGGTTGCTGCCGAGGCCGCGCGGGTTGACCGTCGCGGCACCACGGGTAAAGGACGCCGTTTGCACGATCGAATTTGTGGAGCCCGTATTAAAGGGCAGGCTCTGGACGAAGTCGCCCAAGCTGGTAAAGCCACCCATCTTGATCTCTTCCGAGCTGAAGGTGACGACGGGCTGTGGAGTTTCGGTATCCAGTCGCTTGATGCGAGAACCCGTCACCTCGAACTTCTCCATCTTGACGTGTTCGGTCTTTGATGGGTCGTTGGTGGCGGTGGTGGTGGTTGGCTGTACCTGGGCTTGAACAAGCGTTCCAGCGGCCAAGGTTATGGCGACGAGCGCCGATGCCATTTTATTGCTATTACGGTTGATGGCTATCGCGGATCCCGAATAGGAGCGCCCAGCCACCATCCCCGACATGCGGAGGTAGTTCATGTGGTATTTGTTGTTTTTTTAGTCAAACAAGCCGGGCGACCTGAAGGATAGCCCGGGCATTATTTAG
>CAUJJL010000066.1 GCA_963205455.1 Verrucomicrobiota bacterium | reverse complement strand
GTAGTGCACGGTGACCCACTGACCCTTCTTCGGGGTGGCGTCGCCCGTCCCCGGATCGCGGATGATGTAGCGCATGCCTGACTTGGTTTCGTGCGCACTGGCGAAATCCCGCGCGAGGACGGCCGCCTCGTCATGGCTCCATTGCGGGTGTTTTGCCGCGAGCGCTTCCCGCATCGCGCTGTTGATGGGAGCTCCCGGGTCGTCGCGCTGCAGCCAGCCCTGGCGGACAACGATCGCGATGCTCGCGAGGATCAGACCGAGACCGGCTAGGACAATGACATTGCGCATGGAGAAAGGAATTGAAAGGAACCAGTCTGAGCCGGCGACAGGGAAAGTGCAAATCCGCGATTCTGCACCTGGAATGCCTTTGGTATTGCCTAATTCCCTCACTGGAAAAGGCATTTCACCACTTGGATTGAGTTTCCCCGACGGGATTCCTTGTCCTTTTGGAAGAGCAGCAATCCCCACGTTTGACTTCACCTGCCACTTGGCGCGCTTCGAATCGGATGAGGCAAGGCCGCGTGTCATGCGGGCAGCATGTCAGACAGGGGATTGAAACCCGATGCCCGATCTCCCTCATTTTCTCGTCATTGGATGCGGATCAATTGGTGAACGCCATGTGCGCACATTCCTCGCGACCGGGCGGTGTACGATCACGGCATGCGACAACGCCGCTGCCATCACCGAACGCGTGGCGACGCGCTACGGAGTTGAAACCGTCTCTGACTGGGAGTGCTGCCTTACGATGCCCGGATTGACGGGCGTCATCATTGCGACGCCTGCCCCCTTGCACATCAGCATGGCGATGCGTGCCCTCGATGCGGGACTCCATGTACTGATTGAAAAACCGCTGTCCATCGAACTGGGCGATTGTGACGCACTTCTCCGGAAGCGGGATGGGAGCGGGAAATTTGTTGGGGTCGCCTATATCCATCATTTTCAGCCTGCCTTGGTGCAGGCGCGCGACTTTCTTCATGCAGGCAGCTTTGGTCCATTAAAACACATTGCGGTGAATACCGGTCACCACTTTCCCACGGCCCGGCCGGCCTATCGCACGATCTATTACCGTGATCATGCGCAGGGAGGCGGAGCCATTCAGGATGCGCTCACGCACATGGCCAATGCGGTTGAGTGGGTGACAGGACCTGCCACGCGCGTTTGTTGCGATGCGAGTCATCAGGTGCTGGAAGGTGTCAGCGTTGAAGACACTGTGAATGTTGCTGCCCGGCACGGAGAGGTGCTTGTCAGTTACTCCCTCAATCAATTCCAGAGCATCAGCGAGACCCGTCTTGATTTTCATGCTCTTCGCGGATCGGTGCGCGTCGAGTTGCATGCCCAGCGTTGGGGCTCGTGTGCGCTTGGAGCCGATGCCTGGACCTGGCATTCCTGCCCGGTTGCCGATCGAGACCAACTCTTCGTCTCTCAGGCGCATGCGTTTCTCGATGCGTGTGAGGGCAGGCCCAATGCCCTTTGCACGCTGGAGGAAGGAATCCAGACGCTTCGTTTCAACCTTGCCGCGCTCAAGTCGTGGCGCGATCAGCGGCCAGTCACTCCATGAGCAATTCAGAAGACTCCTTCAGCCTCAAAGAGAGGATCGTTGTCCTTACCGGCGGTGCAGGTCTGTACGGAAGAGGGCTGGCACGACAGATCGCCTCGGCTGGCGCAACACTCATCCTGGCCTCCCGCAATTTGGCAGCCCTTCAGAAGGTTGCCGATGAGGAGAACGATGTCGGACATCACGTGCACGCCTTTCCGCTCGACCAGGGGGACGAGCATTCCGTTTTGGCGCTTCGAGACAATGTCCTATCGAAGTTTGGGCGCATCGACGGCCTGGTTAACAATGCCGTTGCCCGGCCCATGAAAACACCGGATGCCCCGCTCTCCGATTGGGAGGAATCGATGAAGACAAATGCCACGGGCTTGTTCGCGATCACGCGCGCCTTCGGCGAGGTGATGGCAGCGCGCGGTGCTGGCAGCATTGTCAATATCGGCTCCATTCAAGGTATGGTTGGCCCGGATTACACGCTGTACGAAGGGCTCGGCATGAACGCCATCCCGGACTATTTTTTTCATAAGGCAGGCATGGTGAATCTCACCCGCTTTTTTGCCGCTCGCTATGGCCCCCGCGGCGTTCGCGTAAACTGTCTTTCGCCCGGTGGATTTCTGAGCGGCCAGCCGGCTGAATTTATCAAGCGCTACGCGCGTGAGACCTTCCTGCAACGCATGGCCGACGACGATGATCTCGGAGGCCCGGTTGTATTTTTCCTGAGTGATGCCTCGCGCTACGTGACGGGGACCAATCTGCCCGTCGACGGCGGTTACACGGCGCATTAGGCAATGATTTATTGTTCAAGGAGACATCAATTTCCACACATCATGAAAACAGGCCGACTCGAAAACCTGACAAGCATTGTTACCGGCGGATCCTCCGGCTTCGGTGAAAGCATTTGCCGCACCTTTGTTCAGGAGGGTGCGCGCGTCATTATCGCCGATATCAATGAAACAGCAGGCCGGAAGCTGGCAGATGCCTTGAATTCCGGGGAGATCCGGGCGGAATTCGTTCGTACTGATGTCAGCTATTCGGCGGACATGAAGGCCGCGGTTGAAAGGGCCGTCACATTGTTCGGTCGCCTCGACATCATGGTCAACAATGCCGGCATGAGCCATCCGAATCAGCCGATGCTGGAGGTGTCAGAGGAGCTCTTTGATCGTCTCTACGACGTCAATGTGAAGAGCCTCTATCATTCCGCGATCCATTGTGTTCCGGTTTTTCGGCGTCTCGGCGGTGGTTGCTTCATCAATATCGGTTCGACGGCGGCTATTCGCCCGCGACCGGGTCTGTGTTGGTACAGTGGCAGCAAAGGTGCCGTGAACCTGCTCACCAAAGCCATGGCGGTGGAGTTGGCACCCGACCGGATCCGGGTCAACGCAATCAATCCTTCTCTTGGTGAAACGCCGCTGCTCGCAACGTTCCTCGGCGGGTCGGATTCGCCGGAGGTGCGCAACCGATTCCTCCCGTCGATTCCGCTTGGCCGGTTCTGCCAGCCCGCAGACGTCGCGAATGCAGCGCTGCATCTCGCTGATCCCCGATCCAGTTTTCTGACCGGCGTCTGCATGGAAGTCGACGGCGGGCGTTGCATATAGGCGCGGATCGGCGAAATTCCCTCCAGCAAGGCGCGCGACTCTCCGAAAACGATGAAATCTTTTTATCCGCTCTACCTGGCAAATCGCCCGCAGCAGCCAAACGACTCGCTTGAAGTTACTGACAAGTATTCGGATCGAGTCGTTGCCCGGGTTCCCCTTGCGGATGCACCCATGATCGATCGTGCCATCCAGGCTGCCGTGCATGCGGAGTCGCCGATGCGATTGATGCCGCCCTATGAACGACGCGCGGTTCTCGAGCACTGCGTTGCGCGGTTCGCCGAACGCAGGGAGGAGTTGGCCGAAGTCCTCTGCATCGAGGCGGGCAAGCCGATTCGAGACAGCCGGGGCGAAGTCAATCGACTGATTGAAACCTTCCGACTGGCCGCGGATGAGTCCACCCGCATGGGAGGTGAGATCATCAACCTGGAGTTGTCTCCGAGGTCCCGCGGCTACCGGGGCATGTTTCGCAGGGTTCCCATCGGAGCCTGTTCCTTCATCTCGCCATTCAACTTTCCGCTCAATCTGGCTGCGCACAAGATCGCGCCTGCAATTGCCGTCGGGTGCCCGTTTGTCCTGAAGCCCGCGAGCCGCACGCCGATTGGCGCGCTGCTGATCGGTGAGGTACTGGCTGAGACCCAACTGCCGCCAGGAGCGTTTTCAATTCTCCCCTGTCTCCGGGATGGAGCGGACCTCTTTACCACTGATGATCGCCTGAAGCTCCTGAGTTTCACCGGTTCTCCGGAGGTCGGTTGGAATCTGAAGGCGCGCGCCGGCAAGAAGAAGGTTGTTTTGGAACTTGGCGGCAATGCGGCATGCATTGTTGAACCGGATTGGCATGACCTCGATGATGCCGTGAAGCGGATAGCGTACGGCGCCTTTTATCAAAGCGGACAAAGTTGCATCAGTGTGCAACGTATCCTTGTCCACACTTCCATCTACGACCGTTTCCGCGATGCCCTCGTGAAGCATACGCGTGGGTTGATTGCAGGTGATCCCAAGGAAGAGCGCACCTTCGTGGGGCCGCTCATATCGGAAAGCGAAGCGGTGCGCCTGGAGGGCTGGCTTCACGACGCGCTCTCCAAGGGAGCAAACCTCCTGTGCGGAGGCCGACGCGATAAGGCGATCATGGACGCTACACTGATAGAGAACGTTGCCGATGGCTCGCCCCTTTGGGAGGAGGAAGTCTTCGGACCGATCGCGGCTCTGCGACCGTACAAGGATTTCAATGAAGCATTGCAACTCGTCAATCGCAGCAAGTTTGGGCTGCAGGCAGGAATTTTCACCCGGGATCTGTACAAGATGCAGCAGGCGTGGGACGAACTCGAGGTCGGCGGCGTGATCGTCGGCGACGTTCCCTCATGGCGGGTGGACAACATGCCCTATGGCGGCGTCAAGGACAGCGGGTTCGGCAGGGAAGGCGTGCGATTCGCCATGGAGGACATGACAGAAATCCGGCAACTGGTCATCCGCACTCCCTAGGATCGTGTTGCCAAAGCAGGGTCCCCGTGGGGTCCGCGTTGTCGCGACACATCTGAATAGTCTCCTCTCACAGGCGCCACGATTCGTTGCAGCAATGCTCTCACCCGATCCAATGAATCAGCATTCTCTCGAGGCCAAATCCCTTTATTTCCCGCTCTCTCGCATTTCCCTGGGTAGCGCCACGTTTGGTCGGGAGATTGATTCGAACGCCGCCTTCGCGATGATGGATCATGCGGTCGCGCGAGGCATCACGCTCTTCGATACGGCGGCCAACTATTCGGGTGGCATTTCGGAGCGCATCATCGGGCAGTGGCTTGCTACCCGTGGTGCGTCATCGGCCAGGCCCGCGTTGGCGACCAAACTTTTCCCTCCTTACACGGCGGCGACGATTGAATCCGGCACGGCGGCAAGCATGCAACGGCTGGGTGTTGATGCGCTCGACCTGCTGTATTTGCACAAATGGGATGCCGCAGTCGAAACTCCCGAGGTACTCCGTGCGCTCGACCAGTTGGTCCGAAGCGGGCGGGTGCGCAGCATCGGGGTGAGCAACTTCACAGGAAAGCAGTTGCACGACCTGATCTTCCGCCAGAAGCACGTGGGTGTAGTTCCCATCAAAGTGCTTCAAAACAACCACAACCTCGCGGTGCGCGAATGCGAGGCTCCGATCCGGGAACTCTGCGCGGCAGAGGGAATCACGATCATCAGCTACAGTCCCCTCGGAGCGGGCTACCTGACCGGCAAACACATCGGCGGTGTGCAACCCGGTTCCCGTTTTGATGTCATGCCGGGCCATCAGGCGATCTACCTGCAGCCCATTGCGGAAGCGCGGCTGCGACGACTGGCCGATCTCTCGACAAAGTGTGGTCGGTCCATGAGCCATCTCGCCCTGGTCTGGGCGCTGCAACA
>CAUJJL010000065.1 GCA_963205455.1 Verrucomicrobiota bacterium | reverse complement strand
TCGGCTGAAGATGGGGCTTCTTTTGAAGGGGTTGGGGGTGACTTCAATTGACGGTCGCATTCGGCGATGGAGCGGAAGAGGGCGTTGATTTCTTCCATCTCTTCGGGTCTCAGCTTTTTCTTGGGGATCGTGCGATCGGCGTAGTAGTAGGAGAGCAGGGGATTGTATTCGATGTCGTCGCCGAGGTACACCGCGCCCGGGTCAGCGGCGGCCGCGAGGTAGCCTTTTCCGTCGTAGTTTTTCTGCTGGGTGGCGCGCGCATCGGCTACGGCGAAGTCGGGGGCGCTTGCCGCTTCCGGATACCAGGCACCGTGTGTCGTCTGCACGCGCATGCGTGTCGTGCGGACTTGAGTGGGGGCGGGTTGATTGACGATCGCGCGGATGCGGTCCTCGGCGCGGGCGCGTTTCAGTCGGAGTGCCGCAATTTCCAAGTGACCCAGCTGAGCGCGTGCATCCGCGGTTGACGTTGTCGGTGTCGAATCGCTGTGGCGCGGACGTGGGGGAACGGAGATATCGACCACGATACCGTCCTGCAGTTTGAGGATCTGACGCGGGTACCTGAGTATGCGTATGGAACCGCTTTCCATGCGGCTGGAAGGCTGTCCGTGGCTTGCGATGACCTCGTCGTAGGTCTGGCCAATCTGGGCGGCCCCGGCTGCGATCGCGGATGCGGAGAGGAGAAAACAAAGGGGAGCGAATTTCATACCGGATGCGCAGGAGAACGATGCGGATGACCTTGTCATAGAGCGGCCACAGGCGGTATCAGATTTGCCGCGCTGATCCTTTTTGATGAAATCCTTACGCAAAGATCCCATTGAGACGGACGGACGGGCTGTCCGGGGTGGGCGCCTGGGGTGTCAGGGCGCAAAATACAGGCAGATGCCTTCACCGTGAGAATCGACGCCCATGTTCACATCGTCGGCACGGGTACGGGCGGAACCGGATGCTGGTATCGTCCAAAGGGCCTGACGCGCCTGGGTGCGCCATTCCTGGTGCGAAGCGTGGGGCTCACCACCCGCGATCTTGCCGGTCCGAGTTTTGACCAGCAGTACGTCGCGCAGATGTTGGAGTTTGTGAGAAGCTCCAACGTGCAGCGTGCGCTGATCCTTGCGCATGAGCTGCCGCATCGCGAGGACGGCACGCCGATGCCGGAACTGGCGTCGTTCTATGTGCCGAACGACCATGTGCTCCGCCTCGCCGCCGAGCATCCGGAGTTTCTCGCTGCTGTTTCGATCCATCCCGCACGCCGCGATGCACACGAGGAGCTTGAGCGCGCGATTGCGGGAGGGGCGGCTGCGCTCAAGTGCCTGCCGAATGTCCAGGGCATCGACTGGAACGATCGCCGCCATACCCGGTTTCTCGAGCGCATGGCGGAGGTGGGGCTTCCCATGCTGGCACATACCGGAAGCGAACGCACGATGCCGGTGAGAGACGCCGCCTTGGCGAATCCACGCGTGCTTACGCGCCCGCTTGAAATTGGAGTGACCTGCATCGCTGCGCATTGCGGCACCGGAACGATGCTGGTGGATACGGATTACCTGGATGTCTTTGCAGAGATGGTGGAGCGGTTTCCCCGCCTGTTTGGCGACAACAGCGCGCTTGCCGGGATGACCTTCCGATTGCGGCCATCGGCACTGCGCCGGCTGACGACTGGTCCACTTGCCGAGCGAATCCTTCATGGGAGCGACATCCCGGTTCCAGTGAGCGGCTTGCTGTCATGGGCGGGGCGGATGATGTCGTGGTCGCAATACCGGAGCGCCGCGCGAATCACAAATCCCATGGAGCGTGATGCCGTGTTGAAGCGCTACCTGGGATTTGACGAGGCCACGTTCACCCGTGCGGCAGACGTTCTGCGGCTTGCAAAGCCGTTGCAGGCAAGAGGCTGAAGGGTCGGATTGTGGAGCGGAGACAAGCGCGGCGCTTTACTTCCGGCGCGACTGACATTTGGTTCTGGGCGAGGATTCCCTTCATCCATGGCCTTTCGACCCACATTTCTGCGAAGCACAGCGGCGCTGATGCTGTCGGCTGGCGGAGCCACGTGCGCATTTGCTGCACCCGTGCCCTTTGATCTCGGTCTGCCGCCCTTCGAGGTGCTGATGCAATCGCTTCCGAAATGGGGCGACAATCTGGTCGAGGTGAATGTGTCCCGCGAACGCTACGATGTCATGCGTGATGCCGGGAAGGGCGACAAACCACCTCAGATCTATTCGTCGCCCGTGCTCATGCCGGCGGCGTGGCCACGGGAGTTGAAGCGGGGAACGATTGAAGCGGTGTTTTCCTTCTCGCTGGACAGTGAAGGAGCGATCACGGACATCGCCCGTTTGTCGGAACTTCATCCAGCGCTGGAGCGCGTGGCCACATTGTATATCGCGCGCCTGAGGTATACGCCCGCGGAGAAATCCGGAAAGGCTTCGGCTGCGAAGGGTGAGATTACGCTGAGGTTCCAGACGGACGGTATTTTCCCGGACTAGGAATCACCGGGAAATCCGTCGGATTGTTTCGCCTGGGTGATCAGACGCGATGTTCCGGAGAGCGTGCGGCGCTTTCGAGTTCGCTCACGCGGCGTTCGATACGCTCCACTGCTGTGGCGAGGCGGTTGTTTGCCTGGACGACGGTGGTGTCGCCAAGTTGGGTAAGCTGGCGGGAATCCTGAAGGTACTGGCTTGAATGTGCGAGGAGTTGCGGCTGCAGGCCGAGCGTGTCCGCGATGCGGTTCATGGCCCGCCATTGCATGCGGGTCATGACGAGCAAGGTCAGGAGGACTGCCGCGCCGGCGATGCCTGAGATCCAGAGAAGTGTCCAGTACGAGCGGTTTGCCGCCTGCTCCTGGTGGTAACGATCATAATCGGCGCGCGCCGCGGCCTCCTGTTGGCGCTGGTTGACGACTGACAGGGAGGCGCGGAGCGCGTCGAGGCGTGCGTTGAGTTCTTCGCTCTGCCTGCGCGCGACCTCCTGAGCCTCGATGCGATTGCTGGCGATCGCCACTTGCGCGGCGCGCAATTGTTCGCGGAGGAACTGGTAGGATTCGAGAAGCTCGATGCGCGTGCGTTCGTCGGGTGAGAGCGTCTGAGTGGCCGTGGGAGATGCCGAACGGGTCGTGGCGGACGAGTCCGCTGACGCCGGTTTCTGTGCAAAACCGACATGGATTCCCAAGGTCCATGCCGCTACCAGGACAAGCAGCATGATGCAGCCTTGCGGCAAACGGAAGGGGGTGGAACGTTGGGTCACCGAAAGGGGAAGCCTTCATTCGAGGCTCGGGGAAGTCAACTTCTGCAACCGCGTGAGAATTCCGGTGGCCCAGACGGCACGTGTCGGAGGTGAATTCGGGAGGGCGGCGGGCACCTCCGTCGATAGAGGCGCGACGACCCTGCGCTCAACGTCGAGCAAGGATGGGGTTGCAGCCGTCTGGTGGTCGATCCCATGCTGCCCCATTCGCACCATGATGAAGATCCTATCCCTTGCCCTGTTTGGTCTGAGCACGCTGGCGTTTTCTGCGGCGCCGGCGACGAAACCCATTCGTGCGCTCATGGTGACCGGTGGCTGCTGCCATACCTACGATACTCAGAAGGTCCTTTTATCCGAAGGCATTTCCGCCCGGGCGAATGTCGTGTGGACGATCGTGCAGGAGGGCGACACCCGGGAGCATAAGGCATCGATTTACGAGAATCCCGACTGGGCGAAGGGCTACGATGTCGTGTTGCACAACGAGTGCTACGGTTTCGTTGACGACGTTGCCTTCGTCGAACGCATCACCGCACCGCACAAGGCCGGACTTCCCGCGGTGATGATCCACTGCTCGTCCCACAGCTATCGGAATGCACAGACGGATGAGTGGAGAAAGGTGATCGGCATCACATCGAGGAGTCACGAGAAACGACGCGACATGCTGGTGAAATCCAACGGCACGAATCACCCGGTCATGATCGGATTCCCTGCCGAGTGGGCGAATCCGCAGGACGAACTTTACAAGAACGAGAAGATCTGGCCCGGTGCGATTCCGCTGGCGCGAGCGTATGGGGTCGAGACCCAGAAGGAGCACGCGGTCATCTGGGTGAACACGTATGGCAAGGGACGGACGTTTGCGACCACGCTCGGTCACCAGGATTCCACGGTCGGCAACCCGGTGTTTCTCGACCTCGTGACGCGCGGTCTGCTCTGGGCCTGCGGCAAGCTTGACGACAATGGGAAGCCGAAGCCCGGCTACGGTCCGAGGGGCAAGTAGGCGGCCGCGCATGCCTGGCAGCGCGGAGGTCGGGCCGGGGGTCAGCTCCCGAGTTGGAAGAATACGCGCAGGCGTCGCAGGACGCTTGTACGGGTAGAGTCGATTCTGGCAGTCGAGGCGGTGCCAATCGCGAGCTTTTCATTGGCGAGTTGACGCTTCACGAGGACATCCGTCAGTCCGTTGAGGAGTGCGGGGTGTGCCGTGAGCAGTTGGGCCAGGGCGTCCTTGGTGATCTCAATCGCGGCAACCTCGTCGCGTGCCGTGACCGTTGCCGATCTCCTTTCGCCGGTGAGCACGCACATCTCGCCCAGGCAATCCCCTGCGTTCAGCGTAGCCACGGTGACGTACTGTCCGTCGCGCGCAATGCTCACGTCCACGTGACCTTTCACGAGCAGGAACATGGAGGCACCCTCTTCACCCTGGCGCACGAGTTGTTCCGCAGCGGCGAAGAGCTTGGACTTTCCCGCAGCCAGCAATTCCCCGGCCTGTTTGTCATCGAGGAAATTGAAGACCGGGTTGGTCCGCAGGGCCTGGAGGGCCGTCGTGTGCAAGGAGTCGCCTGACGCCTGAGCTGCGGCGCGGTGGAGTGTGAGCTGAGGATAGGGAATCTCGAATCCCGCCCGTTTGGCGGCGTACCAGCAGTGCACGCGAACTTCGCTCATCACGGGGTCCATCAGACCATGATCCTCGATCCAGACATTGATTTCGTAGATGATGGCGGAGTCAGCGAATTCCTTCAGGTAGACGACGGGGGGAGGATCGCTGCAGACGCCCGGCACGCTGGCTGCGGCCTCCTGGAGGACCCGCTGGGCCTGTGCGGGTGGCACATCGTAGTGCAGACCGATCAGGGGCTTGACGGCGTGTTTGCGGGTGGGTTTCTCGAAGTTGAGGATGGCCTGCTTGACGATGTTGCTGTTGGGGACGTCGATCATGACGTCGTCATTCGTAATCAGGCGGGTGGTGCGCCATGAGAGCTCGATGACCTTGGCGTGAGTACCCTCGATCTGGAGCCAGTCACCGGGCGTGAATGACTTGTCGAAGTGGAGTCCAATCCCCGCGATCAGGTTACCCAGCAGATCCTGCATTGCGAGGCCGAGGATGATCGCGATCACACCCGAACCCGCGAGCAGACCTGGGACCTGGACCTTGTAGATGAACTGGAGGACCACGAGGACCGTCATCAGGATGACGACCAGGGCGGTGGCATCCGGAAGCACGCGGGGAACATGGGCCGACTTTCCCGCGTGAACGGAAGCACCGCGGAACCAGGCGACGCGGTTGACGATCCGTGCGAGGGGAAACGCGGCGAGCAGGAGCGCGATGGCGCTGATCTGCTGCAGGGCGGTGCCCCGGTGGGGCGACTGCCAGCCGCTGAAATGGATCCCGGCGACCACCCCCGCGAGAAGCGCGAAACCGTGATAGGTCCATCCGAAGCGAAGACCTCGGGCGCGACGCAGTACCTGCGCCAGTGCAACCAGCGCGAAGTAGGAAACCAGGGCGACTCCCGCGATGATGAGGGAGTCGCGGAGGTTGGGGAGGCTATCGATCATCGGTGCGCCAGCTTGCCAACCGTTGCGGGCAGGTCAGCACTATTTCGCCGAGGCAGGGGGCTCGGGATCCTTTGGCAGGCGTTCGAGTCGATCGTCGAGCGGTGGATGCGTGGAGAAAACGGCACGGGATGCACCGCCGTTGTCCCGCCGCAGTCCGAGCAGGACAGCGCGCAGACCGCCCGGTGCGAATCCGGTGGTGGCGGCGAGGTTGCGACCCTGTTTGTCCGCATCGAATTCGGTGTTCGGGTCGAAACCCTTTTCCAGGATCTGGGAGGTCACCAAGGAGATGGCTTCGTCGAATTTCGCGAAGTCGCTGCTGCGCGCGGCGACGAGTCCGGCGACGCCGCTCAGGAATTCCCCGCGTGCGATGATCTTGAGGGCGTGGCGTCGGTCAATGTGTTCAATTTCGTGCGCGAGCGCGCCGGCGAGTTCGTCGTCGGAGTCCAGCCGTTGGTAGAGTCCGCGCGTGATGAAGACGCGTCCCCCGGGGGCGGAAAAGGCGTTGACGGCGTCGGAGTCGAGCAGGCCGAAGGTCCATGTCAGATCCTGGCGATCGGCGTAGCGGGCGAGCGCGCGGCCGACGAGATTGACGCGCTGGGTTGCGGCTTCGTCGCGCCATACGCCGCCGAAGCGGTTGACGATCTCGATGGCGACGGCGTCGCCCACGGCGAGTTCCTCCTCGAGCGAGAGGCCGGTGGCTCCCTTGAGCACCTTGCCTGCCTGTGCGGCGGTGGTGCCCGCCTTTTTGATCTTTTCGCCCAGTTCACCGAGGTTGGGAAATGCAGCCTGCACAAGCGGAGAACAGGCAAGGAGGAGGGTGGCCCACGCGGTGGCGGTCCGGAAGTGCGCGATTTTCATGGGCGGTATTCCCCTTTCTTGCCTGCCTTGAGGTAGGTATCTACGTCTGCGCCGGTGGTCTTGGCCGCGTTCTTCTCCAGCCATGCGAGGTCATCGCGGGCATTTCCGGCGCCATGCCGTCCTGCGTAGGCGGATCCGGCGTCGCTGAGCGGACGTGCCGCGGCGACCGTGTTGGTGGCGGAGGCGCTGAGGGTGGTCAGGCCTGCTGCGGGGGCATGGACGGGCTTGGTGGCGGCGACATTTCCCTCAAAGATCCAGCCGCTTGAATGTTTGGATTTCACGTGAAGCCAGGCGCCGCGGATCTCGGTTACTTTCAGAGCCTCGGCAAATTCGGCCTTGCCGACGGAGGTGGCGAGAGCGTTCGGTTCGGCCAGAAGATGGGTCTCCGCGCGCTTGGCGTAGGTGGTGGAGCCCTTGTCATACGCGATAGCGCTCGACGCAAGGGTCAGGCAGATGAGCGCGCCCCGGATCGCGTGAAGTGAGAGAGGGTGAGTTTTCATTTGGATTCGAGTGTTAAAACCGGTTCCCAGCCCGTGGGCACGCCTTTTGCGAGAAGGGTGCGGGCCTCGTCCAGGTAGCGGAGTGAGACCTTGTCGCCCGGGCAAAGTTCGAGGGCCTCTTCGTAGGCCGTGACTGCGCTGGAAAAATCGGCGGCGTTGAATGCCCGGAAGCCTGCGATCGACCGTTCGGCAAACCGGAGCGTTGCAGCCGGGGCGCCGGATGCGGGGCAGAGCGGCTCGTGCACGGCGACGGCCTCCGTCTTGCCCTTTACGCGGAGGAGGGCGACTGGCCGTGTAACGATGCTGCCCGTGACCGCCTGAGCCGTGAGCGGCCCGATCAGTATCCGCGTATCGAATACCTTGTTCGCCCCTTCCAGCCGCGAGGCGAGGTTGACCGCGTCACCGAGCACGGTGAAGTTGCGCTTGCGTGTGGAGCCCACGTTGCCGACCACGGCCTCGCCGGTGTTGAGTCCGATGCGCAGGCTGAGCTGGACGCCGTAGTCGCGTTTGAGCCGGACGTTGAGAGCTTCCAAGCGACGGCCGCACGCGAGTGCGGCGAGGCAGGCCGCCTCGGCGTGATTGGGCAGATCCTCGGGATGTCCGAACACGGCCATGACGGCGTCCCCGATGTACTTGTCCACATAACCGCCGTGCTCGAACACTGCGCTGCTCAGCTCCTCGAGGCAGAGGTTGATGATCAGGACGAGTTTTTCTGCCGGCATGCTTTCGGACAGCGCCGTAAAACCGACCAGGTCGGAAAAGAAGAGGGTGACCTCCCGGCGTTCCCCTCCGAGTCCGAGTGCCTGGGGATCGGCGATCAGTTTTCGCACGACCGCAGGTGAGACGTAGGCCCCAAACCAACCCTGGATCTCACGCTTTCGGGCACGTTCGAAGGCAAAGCTAGCCACGGCGACAGCGGAGAATGCGGCGGCAGCGCCCACGACGGGCGTCGCGGGTGGAAACCAGAGACCGGAGAGAAAGCCAACGATGCTTCCGCCGAGTGCGACAAGAATTGCGGTGGCGGCGACGAGTCCGGCGATGATGAGACCACGACCTGGGCGTCCGAACCAGGTGATCAGGGCAACGGCGAGAAGGAGTGCGAGCGTCGCCAGGCTCGGCGGGGCGTCCTTGAGAAACCGGCCATCGCTTGCATTCGCGTAGGCGGTCCAGTGGACGATGACACCGGGCTCCGGCGCATGCAGCGGCGTGGCAACCTCGTCGAAGGTGCCGGCGGCATTTGCTCCGACGAAAACCACTTTTCCGCGGACGCGCTCGAAGATTTCTCCGGTAGGCTGCGGTTGCGCATCGACGGCCTTCATGAGTTGCACGGGGTCCATGTCGGGAGCGGTGGCGAGGGCGTTGCCGAGAAGGTCCAGTCCGGCTGCGACGAAAGGGGCGGCGGGCAGCACATCGATCTTGCGGGCTCGCAATTGATCGAGTGTGCCGCGCCAGCGAAGGCGCGTCTCGTCGGGCAACTGCGAGGTCGCATCCGGACCTGATGCGGAGGATGCCAGCGAGTGTTTCCAGCGGTAGGTCCTGATCACACCATCGTCGTCGGGATCGACCTCAACGGATCCCCAGCGGGTGGAGGAATTGAAAAGCGACGCATGGGCGCCTCGAAAGGAGTGCGGCCAGAATACAGGAAGGCGATCGCGCAGGGAGCCCAGGCGCAACCCAGGAATGCCCGCGCTGACGGCACCGAGCAGAAGGTCCTGCTCCGTGGCGTCCGAATTTTCCAGGAAGAGAAAATCTCCGACGATGACCTTGGCACCTGCGCGGTGCAGTGCGGCAAAGAGTCCGGCGAACGCCTTGCGGGGCCAGGGCCAGCGCATGCCGTAGGCTTCGCTTCCCATGGCAGCCAGGGATTGTTCATCAACGAGGACGAAGGCAGTTTCAGCAGGCGCAGGTGCCCGCGAAGCGAAGAACCGCTGAAGGGAGTCGTGCCAGGTTCGGTCCAGCGGGAGCAACGTGCCCATCTGAGCGAGCAGACCCACAACGATCAGAACGATCAGAGGAGCGAGAAATTTGGAAAAACGCGATCGGGCTGTCGGTGAAATCGACACGGGAAAGGTGCAATGGCGGGGGGCTATTTCTCTGGCTGAGGACGTATGGAGGGAGGTTCGCTAGTCGTGAACTTGATGGGCACCGCCATGCGCACTCGGACAGGTTTGCCATCCCTGAGTCGACCTGGGAAGAAGCGCCAGCTCGACACGGCGGCGATTGCCGAGGCATTGAAACCCTCGTTGTTTGAGGAGACGACGACCGGGTTGCTGACGCTTCCGTCGACTTCCACGATAAAGGAGAGATTGACCTCGCCCTCGATGCCCGCGGCCTGAAGCTCCGGCGGATAGACGGGTTGTGTGAGAGCCAGTGGCACAGGCTGCACACCGCCGTTGGCATCAAGTTGCGTTGTGTGGGTATTTTGACGCGACGAAAAGCGGGTAGCCGGATAGGTGCGCGGCGAGGTGGCATTTGCGGCCGACGCGGGTGGCGGGTCAACGCCAGGAGCGGGCTCCGGCAATGGGTCACCCACATCAAACAAGGCTGCGCGCTCCTCTACGCTTGGGTGGGTACTGACGTGACTGAGGGCGTTGAAAGTGTTGCCGTTGGTTTTCTCCATGCGAGCCAGAATGCTCGAGAATCTGCGGGGAGGGATTTCCGCGGCAATCATAGCTGAGAGCGCGTGACGATCGGCCTCCCTTTCGAAAGACCGACTGTAGCCATTCTGAACGAGCATGAGTGGAATCGTTCCTCCGAACCGCGAGAGCGAGGAAAGGTCGCCGGTCAAGGTGGCGACAAAGAGCAGGGCCAGGGAATTTCGGAACAGATTCTGGATGCCGTGACGATACTTGAGATGGCCGAGTTCGTGAGCCAGCACTGCAGCGAGTTCGTCCTCGTGCTTCACCAGGTTGAGGAACTCCATCGAGATCACAATGTTGTTTCCCGGAAGGGCAAACGCATTGGCCGTGCCCAGCCGGCAGAATATGATCCTTGGCAGATCGACATCGGAAACGCCGGGCAGCAGCCGCCTGAGCTGGGTCTGGACGCGCCTCCTGGCTTGGATCGTCGCGACACTGTTGTCCATGTACGGCCGGAAAGCCTCCAGTGCCTGGTCACCAACCTGCTTGTCGATCTCTGGCGGCACACGCGACGCGAGTTTTTGCGCCATTCCCGGAAGGCCGAAGTATAGCGTGCCAGCCACGGTGAGGAGAATCGCGCTTGTTGCAGCAGCTGCGATTGCGCTCTTTGTTTCCAGGAAATGAATGACCGACTGGAGGCGTCCGCGGCGCCTGCTGTTCAGAACAGCGTCGATCGAGCCATTGTCAGGGGATTCAATCGTCGCGCCGTCCGGAAGGTAGAGGTATCGCGGTATCTCTGCGAGACGGTCGCTGATGCCGATGTCCTCGATCCTGTGCTGTGACGAGATTCCTTCTCCGGAGAAACGGACGGAGCCATCATCCTCAAAAACAACGGTGACGGGTATGGAAATCAGCCATTTGCCCGAGGAATACAGCCCCTGGATCGTTGTCATAGTCCGAAGTCCAGCCCGACAAATTCCGCTGCGGTGTCACCGAGGGCATTGCCGCGGGAAACCGCGAGATATTCGATCTTTTCAAGGGGGCCGGCTGGCTGGAACCGGATGCAGGACGCCTTGTATCTCAAGGTGCGGATCACTGCCCAGGGATAGAGCAGTCCGCATGAGAGGACGATCGCGCCGAGATTCGACAATTGCAGGCCCAGCCAGCGATCGACCTTCATCGATGCAATGAATCGATGATCATCGAGATGGGTATGGTTCCAAAGGTGATTGAATAGGGAAGCGAAGATGAAGTGCCGTCCGATGAACAATCCGAGTCCGGAGAGTGCAAAGTAGGGAAGCATCTGAAGCAGGTCGGGCCGGGTGATTTTCAGACCGAATCTCAGCCCAAACAGGTAGAACGCTCCGATCGCCGTGATGCCCCCCAGGATCAGTCCGCCGAGAAGGTAGGCCGCGTAGAAATTGCTGCCGGGTGGGTCGAAACGAAAATAGGCGTCGCCCAGGCGGTGATTTTCCACTGCGAACTTTTGCCGCGCGCGAACCCAGGCGGGGTAGTAGATTCCCAAGGTCAGCACGATGACGACGGGCTGGAGAAGGTAGACTCCAACGGCTCCCGCGAGCGATGGTTTGTAGCGAAAACGCATGCCGCGGTACACGGTGTTGTGGGCGTTGAATGCGAGCGAACGTACCACGATCCAAGGGAGGCAGAGGATGATCAGGGCGATTGTGCCGTAGCGGACAGGTGGATACACCGCGCCGAAAATACCGTATCCCAGAAAAAACAGGGCAACGATGAGGTTCCCGATCAGGAGGCGAACCGGGTCGGCCCGGTAATCGAAACGATTGCCGAGGAGCTCGGTGGATCCGCGGAGGTAGCGCCGCTTTCGGACCTTTGCCCAGGCAAAAAAGATCCCGCAGGTCAGGAGAGAGAGGAGGGTATTGACGATCCAGATCCGGAAATACTCCCGGGCAGTCCCATGAAAAGCGAAGGGTACGGAGGCATCAACCTCGGGCGAGACCGCCGGTTCGCCCGCCGGCAGCTGGGGAGGCTGTTCATTGAGGAAGTCTGAAGAAGGTCCTCCCTCGGAGCTGGCGTCGGGAGCGGAATGGGGCGGGGAATCCATTGCGGCGGGGCAGCAGACCAAGATTCCTGCGTGCATGCAACCGGGATTGAGGCGGGCGGGTATTCACCCGAGTCGGTCAGGGCTGCGCCTGCACGACCAGGCGGCATTTCCCGAGGGCGCCAAGATTCAGTGCAGCGGAGCGATCTGGAGGTCGAAGATGGCGGCGGAGTTTTCCATCACCGTCATGAGCACGGGTACAAAGGTATCCCAATCCTGATTCGCCCCGAACTGGCTGTCCCAGGAAACGAACAATTGCCCCTGCAACATATTCGAAGGTTCGATCACGATGCGGATGTCCTTTTCCCAGTCGGCGATTTTCACGTAGCTCAATGCG
>CAUJJL010000064.1 GCA_963205455.1 Verrucomicrobiota bacterium | reverse complement strand
CGTCCGTTCTCCTCCGCGAGCGCGAGAACCGTGATGATATCGTCCTGCGGCTTGTTCCTGCGCTCGTCGATCAGGCGGTTCATGTAGGCGAACAATTCCATCAGGGCGGTCTGCGACACCATGGCCGGCCCGAAGGTGGTTACGCCTGTGCCCTGAAAGGCGAGAATGTCGGCGGACCAGCGTTTGAACAACGGCCGGTCCTCGACGGGTGCCCCGAGGAGCTCCGCGATCAGGATGACAGGCAGCGGGTGGGCCACCTCATGGACGAAATCAAAGGGACCCTTCCCGCTGCAGGCGACACCGATCAGGCTTTCCGCCAGCTTGCGGATACGCCCCTCAAGAGAGGCGATCGTTTTTGGAGTGAATGCCTTTTGAACCAAGGCGCGCATGCGAGTGTGATCGGGCGGGTCGGATCCAATCACGTCTTTCTGGGCGAAATAGTGGCGGAGTGGCGCGAGCTTCTCGCGCTCTTCTGCGGAAAGCCCGCTGAAGAGCAAACCCTGGCGGTTTTCGTTCGAGAGGTTCTCTTTGTCGCGCAGCGATTCGCCCACGTCGTCGAAACGACTCACCACCCAGGCGTTCCAGGTGTCGCTCCAGAAAACCGGAGCCGTTTCGCGGAGGCGCTGGTAGATCGGGTAGGGATCGACCATGATTTCGTCCGAGACGAGGAGTCGGTCGAGTACGGGATCCGGGCTTGAGCGAGGTTTCATGCGGGAATCAGTGGAGAATCGGGCAGGTGGGACAAACCTGGGAGCATGCCCAATACATCGCCCATAATCCAACCATTACTGAGATGCGGAGTCTCTCAGCAGAGGATAGGTGAGTCGGCGTGAGCTGACACGTGAGCGCTGACCACCGTCGCGTGACTCACCTCCTTGGAGGGTCACGCTTCGTCGTGACCGTTTTGAGGATCGGAGTCTTGACCACAGATTGCACGGAATGCACGGAGTGGGGGCGTCGAGCAACCGATCCTTTCGAACCGTGTTAACCACAGATTGCACAGATACAAACCGGATGAAAGGCAGTAGACAGATGTCAGACGGATCGGAAGTCGGCAGAAGGTAGCGGGAGCCTCCAACTTGTGGATTTCATTCGCCAGACCGGGCACGACGAAGCGTGCCCCTCCAGTTGGAGAGGGCTCTCAATGAGAGCCGGATTCCTTCATCCACCTTTCGGTGGGCTGAGGAAGGCTTCAAAGGGGGTACCCTTGAGCAGGTCGATGTTCATGCGGCTGCTGGTGAAGGCGCCCCCGGTCGTGGTGGGCGGGGAGATCCATCCGCGTGATTCCAGCATGTAACTCATGAACTTATGAGCGCTGTCGAACTTGGGTTTTCCGTTGATGCTTGAAATGTTGAGAAAGCGTGGCGCCATCTCGCCGAGGGCGAACCAGTCGGTCTTTTTCGCCTCCTCGAAGGGAAGAATGAAATCATGGTCGAGGACTCCCGCGGTGATCTTGCCGTCCTTCTCGGTGAAGAAGAGGTTGTCGATCTTGAGGTCTCGCGCAACGAGACCCTGGTTGGCCAGATCCTCGTAGAGCTTCATCACGGCGCGCTCATGGTCTGCTGTGAAATTGACGCTGGCCCGGCCTTCCGCAGTGGCCGTGACGGCGTGGTCGAAAATTTTGGCGTCCTTGGGGAGCTTTTCGACGATGACATATGGGTAGTTTCCTTCCGTTTCCGTGGCCAGGACCTTGAGCTGCGGTATGCCCGCCCGTTCGAGTCGGTCGCTGGCCAGCGCCGCATCGGCGACCATGTCCGCGGCACTGGTGGTTTCCTCCCCGCGCAGGCGGAACTTGATGACGGCATCCTTGTAATTTGGGGACCCAAGTTCATAGACCCGCGAGAATGCGCCTTCACCGAGGAATTTCCCGAGCTCGTGAACCTGATTGTTGCCCAGGTCCGCGAGGTTGTAACCACCCGGATCCTTGAGATTGATGGATTCGCCTACCTGCTGGTTGAAAATCTCATTGTAGGCCTGGGTGCGATCCGGTGCGCGCGGAATACCCGGTAGCGTCGCCTCCGGTCGCTCGAGCCTGCCTGGCGCGTAATGGTACGGGAGGTCCGGCGCATCGAGGATCTCTGCGCCATCAGGTCCGATACGGCTTGAGCCGGGCGGCCCCCTTGCGGGGGGCGATCCGGGCGGTACCGCGGGCGGGCGAGGGCTTTCGACGACGGAGGCAAGGCTCTCCTTCGGCTGCAACACACCTCGGGGCATGCGCGTATTCTCCGCCATTCCCAAGGCATGGAACTGGCTGTCGAGGGCTTCCTTGAAAGCCTTGATGGAATTCTTTTCCGAGGTGCCGAACTGCAGTTCGGCCAGTGCCTTTTCGACGGCGAGTATCCGTTCCGGGGATACACTGTGGTCAAAGGGTGCCAGTGACTTCAAAAGGGCCGATGCCTTTTCCATGCGTTCGGAAAGGCGGCCCACGTCGATGCCCTGCTGGGTGTAGCCGTTGCGCACGGCATTCAGCATCTCGATGGCCTTGTTCATCTGGGCGGACGCCTCGAGTTTGTCGCCTTCCGCATAGCGCGCACTGGTCAACCGCAGGAAGGCGTCCGCCTTCTCATTGTACATCATGCCGAGCCGTTGAGCGTCGAGCAGCGTGGTTTGACCCTTCTGTACGGCCACAATGTTGGGCGTTTCCAGTTGGCGGAGATTGCCGGCGGCGTCACGAATCTGGTCCGAAAAATCGGCGCTCGCCTCGGGGTGCGGCTTGTCGGTGGCAAGCTGCTGATGCAGTTCCGCCCACTTTTCCTTCATTTCGCGATCGAGCGAGTGCCCGTCGTGCTTTGCGGGATCCCAATTGCTCCAGGCTGCGAGGTCTTCCTTGGAGGCCATCGCCTTCACTTTCTCCGGCGAATACCCGCTCACCTCTGCAAATTTTTCATGGGAAAACTCGTCCCAGTATTTTCTCGGAATCTCGACCCACTCCCCTTTGCCATCAGCGGTGTCGGCAATCTTGTAGATGACGCGATAGTCACGGTCCGTGTTCACCGCACCCGGGGGCGCGCCGGGAGTGCGGAAATCCTGGACCTTGATTTCCTTGCCCGCCCACGGTACGGGGCGGCTACCGCCGGCACCTTCCGGCGCGGTCGATCGTATGCCCCCGGGTGCATGCGGATCCAGCCGTTGATCGAGGGTTTCGAGTCGGTTGAGCTGCTCAACGACAGCCTCATCATGAACCTTGTAGATTCCCTCTTCGACACTGTTGAACGCGGTGCGCACGGATTCCGGTGCGTTCTTTAGCGCGCGCATTGCCCGTGGGTCCGTCTTCAGATTCATCACGAGATCCGTCGATGGCGTCTTGCCCTCGACGACGAGTTCCTGGAGTGCGGTCAGATCGGGCGAACGGGCGCGGGCCTCCGACCAGCCCATGATCGAGGAGGCCCCCTTCGCTGCCTGATCGATCGGTGTCGCGACGAGCTCCCCTTTCTTGTACTCCGAGGCTCCTCCGGTGATGTCCGCGATCGCCCGTGCACGAAGCTGGGGGTCGTCGGACTGCGCGATTGCGCGCAGGACGTTCTCATCCCGCTGGAGCCGCGTGGCCTGTGAATTGAGCTGGGCGAGTTCGGAATTGAGCGCGGCGGGCACATCGTTCCCATGGGCGGCGATCTGCTTTTCAACTTCGGTGATGCGTTGCTGCACACCAGCACGCAGACCGGCCAGCGCGTCCGCCTCCGAGGCCACGAGCTTTTCAGCGACGTCGGGAGTGAGCCCCTTGGCCCCCGCCTGTCGCATGACCTCGTCGAGGGGAGAGGGCGGTCCGTGGGTCGCGGGCGGGCGTGTGACATCGAGGGCCTTCGACGTGCCCGCGGCGCCGCTGCGGACGTCGGCGATTGCGGTGCGTGCGGCCGCGAGCCCTTCAGGTGTGGTGCGAACGCCGGTTGCAAGGACGGCGGCTTCGAGGGTGGCAGAGTCGACCAGCGAGTTTTGCACGCGCGCGAGATCGTGGGTGAGGTTGACGCGATTGACGACGGCGCTGCTGGTTTCCGCCTTGCTGAGGGTGGTCAGTGCCTGCTCACGGAGGATGCGTGCGCGCTCCAGGAAAGTGGCTGCATCGTCCGGCGATGCGCTCGCGGCATCGCGCACGAGTCCATCCGCGCGGCTGAGTTTGGTTGAGATGTCCTCTGCCAGATCGATTTCCTTCCGGGAGAGGTTGACCAGGTTGTCAAAGAGGATTCCGGCACCGGAGGTGTTCACCCGTTGACCCAGTTCGCTCGCATTTAATGACGCGCGAAGCGCGGCCGCTTCGTCGAGGATCTTGCTGGCGGTGGCGACCTTTTCCATGACGGATTTGCCCAAGGCTGCGGCGTCAGTGACGAGTTGCGTCGCCGCGATGGCGTCACGTGCTCCCGCCGCAAGCGATGCGGTCGTTTCAAACGCCCGCGAGTTGGCGATGATTGAAGTGAGGGCTGCGGCCTTTTCACCGGCGGAAGTCGCTCTCGCCAACTGCGCAAGCTGGGCGGCCTGGGTTGCGCTCGCCGCGGGATTGACAAATCCGATGCCGATTTCAAACACGACCTGGCTCGCCAACTCGGCCGAGTTGAAGGCGACATCGCCATCGCGTTGGATGCGTTTCAGCGCCTGATCCACCAGGGCTGATCCAAGGGCGCTTGTTGTGTTCAGCACGTTGGAGAGCGACGTATTCCTCACGGTGCTGATGCCCCGGTTGATGCTGTCCAGGCTGCTCGTGCCGACGGTGTCCAGCAGTCCCAGATCCCTTCCGGTGAGGGCCTCGCCGAGAATGTCGCCGTAGGCTGCTGCGGCCTGGAGTTCCGTCTTGGCGAGAAAGTACAAACCCTTGCCGGCCATTTCGACCAGATCAGGAACCGACGCGATCAGATGGACGGCGCCCTTGCCCACGCCCGCGATCGTGCCGGCGGTGCCGCTCACGAGGGTTTGCGGGGTGAGATTCGCGATGGTTTCGTCGAGGAAGAGCTGGGCCAGGGACGGGCCGCCCTTGGAGACATTGGCTGCCACACCCGAGTTGACCGCGCGGTCCGCGCTGGCTCGTTGCGCGGCAAGAAGGTCTGCGTTCGCCGCATAGGCGGTCTTGGGGTCGATGCCGAGTCCGACGAGAAACTTGTCGAGCTCGTAGTTGCTTGAAGGGCCGATGCCGTCGGCCCGATTCTTGGCGATCAAATCATTTCGTAGATTTTCCAGGCCCCTTTCGCTGTTCTCCATGATCGTGGCATATTCCG
>CAUJJL010000063.1 GCA_963205455.1 Verrucomicrobiota bacterium | reverse complement strand
CTGCACCAATGGACATCGTCGCATAGCTGGCAGGTCAACTATCCGGTCGTGCTGGGTCACGAATTCGGTGGAGTGGTTGCCGAACTCGGTTCGGCCGTGAAGAAATGGAAGGAAGGCGACCGTGTGGTTTCAGAGACGGCGGCGGTGATCAATCCCGACAATCCGATGTCGCGCGCGGGTCTCTACAATCTCGATCCCGACCGCAAGGGGTTTGGCTATGGGGTCAACGGAGCCATGACCCGGTATGTGCGCGTGCCGTCGCGCTGTCTGCATCGTGTGCCGGCGGGCCTGTCGATGGAGTTTGCGGCGCTGACCGAGCCGTGCTGCGTGGCCTTCAATGCAGTCATCCAGAATGGGAGAATCACACCGGGCGACCGGGTGATCGTGCTCGGTCCCGGACCGATCGGCATCCTGTGCGCGGCGATGGCGAGGCTGGCCGGAGCGGAGGTGGCTCTCGTGGGACTCGAGCGGGATCGTGTCCGGCTTGAGATTGCGCGGCGCTATGGCTGCGAAGTGATCGTGGGTGATGCCACGGACTGGGCAAAGGCGCGTGACGGGCTTGGCGCGGATGGCGTGATCGATGCGGCGGGGGTTTCCGTTGCGCTGAAATCGGCCCTTGAGCTGACGCGTCCCAATGGCTGGATCAGCAAGGTGGGCTGGGGTCCGCAGCCGCTGGGATTCTCACTGGATCCGCTGGTGCACAAGAATCTGACGCTCCAGGGCAGCTTCAGCCACAACTGGCCCATCTGGGAGCGCGTGCTGGCGCTGCTGGCGTCGGGTCGCCTCGATCTCAAGCCGATTGTCGGAGGCATCTGGAAACTCGAGCAATGGCACGAGGCCTTTGAGAAGATGCATTCCGGAGCGATCGTGAAAGCCGTGCTGCGTCCGGTGTAGGAGGGCCCTTCCCATGAGACTGAAGGACAAGGTCATCATTGTGACAGGCGGAGCGACGGGCATCGGCCGTGCGATTGCCGAGCGCTCCGTGCGTGAGGGAGCCAAGGTGCTCGTTCACGGGCTTGATGCCGCCGATGCCGAGGAGGTGGCGAAGGGGCTTGGTGCAAACGCGGCGCCTCATTCGGACGACCTGGTGGATCCGGCGAGCCCCTCGCGTCTGGTGTCAAGCGCCCTGCGTGCGTTTGGCCGTATCGATGCCGTGGTGAACAATGCCGCGGCGATCGTGCGCAGCAATCTATCGACCACGACGGCCGAATTTTTTGACCGCGTGATGGCGATCAATGTGCGCGCCCCGATGCTGTTGATCCAGGCGGCGTTTCCCGAATTGAAACGCAATCGCGGCTGCGTGTTGAACATCGGCTCGATCAATGCGCTGAGCGGCGAGAGCGACCTGCTCGACTACAGCATGTCGAAGGGCGCGCTGCAGACGCTTTCCCGGAATCTCGCGAACGCGCACGGGGAGGACGGCGTGCGCGTCAATCATCTCAATCTCGGCTGGGTGCTGACTCCCCACGAATACGCGCTGCAGTGCAGGCTCGGGCAACCGGAGGACTGGCCTTCCAAGGTGCCGAAGACCTACGCGCCGTCGGGACGCCTCATGACACCCGAACAGATCGCGAATGCTGCCGTGTACTGGCTTGGCGATGAGTCGCGTCCCATCTCGGGTTCCGTCGTCGAACTCGAGCAGTATTCCCTCTGGGGTCGCAATCCACTCAAAGTTTGAATCATCCGCTTCCACCCATGCCCCGACTGGCCGCTTTCCCGAAGGCATTTGTCCGCGCCCTGTGCAAGGACGGAACCATGACCCTGCAGCAATGGGTCGACCTTGCTGCCCCCCTGAAGCTCGACGGGCTGGAGTATTACAGCGGGTTCCTCGAACTCCAGGATCCGGCCTGTTGGGTTGATGCCCGCCGGATGGTGGAGCGCGCGGGCATGGTGATCCCCATGCTCTGTTGCTCACCGGATTTTTCGCAGCCGGATCCCGAACTGCGCCGGAAGGAGATCGAGCGCGAAAAGTCCTGGATCCGCATGGCCGCGACCCTGGGGGCGGAATACTGCCGCGTGCTCTCGGGGCAGAGACGACCGGAGCTGACGATCCAGCAGGGTCTCGACCTGGTGGTGTCAGCGATCGAGGCCTGCCTGCCGGAGGCGGAAGCCTGCAACGTGACGCTGATTTTGGAGAATCATTACAAGGATGACTTCTGGAACTACCCGGAGTTTGCACAGAAGATGGACGTCTTTTGCGCGTTGGTGGATCGCATCCGGCACCCGCACTTTGGAGTGAATTACGACCCCAGCAATGCGATCATTGCGGGTGATGATCCCCTCGAGCTCCTGCGGCGGGTGAAGCACCGTGTGGTGACCATGCACGCGAGCGACCGCTTTCTGATTGAAGGCACGGTCGAGGACCTGCGTCGGGAGGAGAATGGCAGCGAAGGCTACCTGAAGCGCCTGCGTCACGGGGAAATCGGCCGCGGTCTCAATGACTACGACGCCATTTTCCGGGAATTGCGGAGCGTGGGATTCAACAACTGGATCAGCATCGAGGACGGCGTCGACGGCATGGATCAGCTCGAGGCTAGCGTTGGATTTCTTCGCCGGAAACTTGCCCAGCATTGGCCCGAAGGTTAATCCGCTTACATCTGCTCATTTCCATGTTGCACCCCAACTCCCCCGCGTTCCTTTCGGCAGCCTTCACGGTCCTTGCCTTGTTCGCCTTCCCGGCGGTCCTCCGTGCCGAATCCTATAGCGTGGAAACGCTGGCGGAGCTGCAAAGCCGGATCGAGGAGGCAGTGCCGGGCGATATTGTGACCCTGAAGAACGGCACCTATGTAACGACGTCCGCCCTGTCGGTCACCTGTCGCGGCACGGCGGAGCAGCCGATCACGATTGCGGCGGAGACGGTCGGAGGGGTGGAGATCGGAGGCACGCATGGCTTCAATGTCGGCGCGCCCGCGAGTCACGTGGTGATTTCAGGCTTCAAGTTCACACACGCCTCCGGCAAGGCGAGCATCGGAACAGGTACCCGCCATGTTCGTCTGACACGCAACACCTTCCGCTGCACCGGGGCAGGGCCGTACCTGGCGATCCTTGGGCATGATGTGCAGATTGATCGGAATGACTTTGGCGACAAGCGCACGACCGGCGCGCTGATTGCGGTGAGCGGCCCAGCGGGGCAGGTGGCGCAGCGCCTCTGGATACATCGGAATTACTTCCATGATTTCGGCAGCGCGGGCGGTGAGCCTGGGGAAATGCTGCGCTTTGGCCTGAGTGCGCTTACACTGTCAGTCGGCGCGGGCGTTGTGGAGTACAACCTGTTCGTCCGCTGCAGGGGCGAGAACGACATGGTGTCAAACCGTTGCTCCGGAAACACGTATCGCTACAACACCTTCGCCGACAGCCCTACCGCCCAGTTCAGCCTGCGCCATGGAAATGACTGCGTGGTGTACGGCAACGTGGTCCGCAATACGGAGGGGCTCCGGATCTTTGGGGACAGGCACCAGGTTTTCAGCAATGTTTTCGAAGGGAACTACATTGGCGTGAACCTCGGCAATGGTTCGGTGGAAGTTGCTGACGGGGGTTCCGTTGGAGCCCATGATCGGCCCGACCATTGCGTGATCGCCTTCAATACGTTCGTGGACAATCGCACGCATTATCAGATGAGCCGCCGGAATCCGAATCCGCTTGGGGCCACCCACACCGTGTTTGCGAACAACATCCTGCAAGGCGGCGGGATGGCTGCAAAGATTGAGGGGCCCTATTCCGATGCGGTCTGGGAGGGAAATCTGGCATGGAACACGGGGGGGCCTGGCGACCTTCCGGCGGATGCGTATGTCGCGGCCGATCCCCGTCTGGGTGGAGAGGGTGCGGCGGGCATGCATCTTCAGGAAGGAAGCCCGGCCATTGATGCCGCGACCGGTTCTTTTCCCGGTGTGATCGTGGATATCGATGGCCAGCCCCGTGGAGAAATGAAGGACGTCGGGGCGGATGAGGTGAGCGAAGCCCCGGTCCTGGCGAGGATGTTGACACCCGAGGATGTGGGGCCTGCGTATGACTGATGCTGGGGATTCTGGAAATTATTACGTAGCGGCTGGGGGCACCTTGACATCGGCGGACGGAATTTCAGCCTGCGTCGAAAGACGGATATGAACCAGAGTTCGAGACCGGGCAGACTCGGCACCCACCTTTTCGTTTTGGGGATCCTCCTGTCGTCCGTTCTACCGCTCACGGGGCAAACACAGGCGGGGGGGGAGGGGCAGTCTGCGCGCCCGCAGGGTACAGAGGATCAGAACCAGACCGAACTCCTTCGATCGTACATTCAGCTTCGCGAGCAGCTCCATGCGACTCAGATGGCCGTTGCAAACAGCCGTGTGGAGGCGGAGACGGCAGCGCGAATCCAAGCAGCGGCACTTTCGGAAAAGCTTGAAGCGATCAAGTCGGCGATGGATGCGGAGCGTGAGCGTCAGCAGGCGGAGGCGGCTCGCCAGGCGGCGGAACGGAATCGGCAGGAAGAAGCGACCCAGAAGTCCCAAAGGACCTTTATCTGGGTCGCGTGCATATTCGGTGGGCTGGGGGTGCTCACGCTGCTGCTGGTGCCTTTTTTCCAGTGGCGTGCGCTCAATCGTGTAATTGACGGTGTGGCGGCTCGCTCCTCTGCACCGGTGCCATTGCCGACCGCCAACGTCCCGGCCTTGGGCGCGGGAGCGGCTGCGCTCGATCAGGCTGTGGAGTTGTCCAATCAGCGATTGATGTCAGTCATTGACCGCGTTGAGCAGCGCGTCATCGAACTCGAGCAGACGGCGACACGGCTCCCTTCTGCCACTCAACCTGAAGCGGTGTCCCCGGGTGCGCTGCCTCATGTGAACGGAGGGTCGGAAGCGCCTGGAGGCATGGAACCGGAAACTGCTGCCGGGGGAGCGGCCGCCACTGGCGATGAGGATGCCTCCGAGGAGGATCCGCGGATCGTGCTGCTGCTTGCCAAAGGACGCCAGCTTCTGAGCACGAACCACGCGCGCGAGGCGCTGACCTGCTACGATGAGATTCTCAAGATCGATACGAATCACGCCGAGGCCCTTGTGAAGAAAGGCGCGGCGCTCGAGCGCCTGAAGCGGGATGAGGAGGCCATTTGGTGCTATGATCGCGCGATCGAGGCAAACCAGAATCTGACGCTGGCCTACCTCCACAAAGGCGGAGTCTACAACCGCCAGGGGCGGTACGACGACGCCCTGCAGTGCTACGAACAGGCGCTGCAGAATGCGGAAGAGTCCGGATGATCGGGGCGTCGGGCGGCAGGCGACCTCAGAATCGGTCGGCAGCGGGCTGTCACTGAGCATGAAAGCGGCTGCGTTCGCGCTCCACGTCGAGGTGCTGACGTGCGACGGCGATCCGCGCGCCGATCAGGTCACGGTTGGCCTTGCCTTGAGCTGCAAGTTCGCGCTCGAGTTCCTCGATGCGCTGTTCGTAGGCGCGAATGCGCTCCTGGAGCGGCGTGTGCAGGGATTCCAGGCGCTGTTCGAGTTCGCCCATTTCCAACTCCGCCTTCTTTTGAACACTGAGCAGTTCGGTCCGCTGGCGAAACAGAGTCTGAAAGATCTTTTCACGCATCCAGCCCAGCACGCCGGAGCGTATGGCCTGATGGGCTCGTTCTGCCTTTCCTTCCGCAATCAATGCGCGATTCCGCCAGAGCTCCGCGTTGTTGCCGTCGGATAGGAGCCGCTCCTCAGCTCCGGGCAGCATGTCCTGCGGGGCGTCGACAAGGGCGGGCGCTGACGGCCGTGCACGGAGCCGCCAGAGGACCAGCAGCAATGCCATGCAGACAAAAACCAGGCTGCCGGCGATCCATTTGGTCTGGGATTTGATCTGGGTTGCAATGGACTGTTCCTGGTCGAGGCGGGATTGCAGGGTTCCGATCAGGCTTTTTTCCCGCATGGCTGCCAGCGCACTCAAGGCGGCCTGGTCGATGATCTGCCCCTTGCGAATGATGACCTGTGCTGCCTCGTAGCTATTGTTGGCCGTGACGCCCTCCTTCTTCCGTGCGCGGAGAAGCTCCGTAAACGCCGGATCAGCCACCGCGTTCTCCGCGACAAAGGAGGCGACAAAGCGGCCCATGTCCTCCTGGCCCGGGGAAAAGCTGGTTTCGACCAGACGCCGCGCCCGCCATAGGCTCAGGATCTTTCCAGAAGTGAGGCGGGTGGAGGGCTTGTCCAGCTCCTGCTGGGTGGGTGAAGCGTCGAGGCGACTGACGGTCACGAGTTGCACGCTCTGGTTCGAGGGGATCGTGGAATCGGTCTTCGAGGCGACGATGGGCTGGATCATGACCTCCTTCAATGGCTGTACGAGGTCCGCGATCAGCAGATGATCGCTCCTGTTCTGGAGCCAGAGGGGTGCGAGTTGTGCGAAGGGTAGATGGGCGGGCGACTCGGCGCTCACGATTCGGAGGGTGGCGAGGTAGGCGGGCGATGTGGCTGCCAGGTCGGTCGGCGGCTGTCCATTGAGCGCATGGCGCAAGGTGGTCAGGAAGTTGGATTTTGCCGTCTCAAGGCTCTGCCGCAGCCGCTGCTCGGCATCGTTCGCTCCCGAGGGACTGAAGCGCACCACCGGAAGGACTTCCTGGCTCAGCTTCTCCTTCAGCTTCTCGGTAGCCACCGGGTCGACGACGGTCAGGGCGACGGGGGTGATGACATCCTGGTCGGCGATGTCGCCCAGCTTATAGACGGGAATGGCTGCCTTGGACGGACCGGACGCGAAAAGCAGTGTGGTGAGCAGTGTGGCGTGCGCGAAGGCGGCGCGGAGATTGGCCATGTGTGGAGGTGAACGGCTGCCGGACGCGGTGCTGATGGCTCCCGTGGCAGCAGCAATTGCTGGGAGCTTTTTGCCGCGCCGCGATTTGCGCCGCAAGCGTTTTGTGCTCCCCGGAGAGTGTGATATCCTTTGTCGGCTCTGATTCGCGTGCCCTTGTTCTTTGGAATCCCGCCGCCACCGCTTCCGGGCGACACGTCACCTACTTCTGGACCGCTCCACGTGGAGTGGTGAGCATCACATAGACCGCTGAACGATACCGTTCGAGACGGTTGGCGTCGCTGGTTGCGGCAGGCATGCGGTCGATTGCGGCAGCCAGCTGATTGGCTTCGTACGCGCTCATTGAGCCGCTGGTAAGGAGGAGGTTGAGGCGTGCGATAAGAGCCGACGGTGTCTGCGTTAGCGCAAGCGTGGCGGCATCAGGGCGCAGTCCGATTGTCTGACTGGCGGTGTCGGTTGCCGCCGGCCTGTTGGCGTAGAGATAGCCTCTGAGGAAGTTGGGAATGGTGATGCCTGTGGTGTCGGTCAGGATCTGGAATTCGGGCGCGACCAGTCCGGCTCTGGCAAGCTGCCCCGGCTGGATGTAGCCTGGAATGAAGAAGTTGAACACCGTGGGGGAGCGAAGCGCGGTCTGCCCAAGATTGTTGTCCGTGTTGCCGGCGCTGATGGGGAATCGGCCGCTGTTGGATTCGCCGCCGAGGGCGCGGAGCATTGCTGTCGCGCGAAGCACCGGTTCACGCAGTTTTCCAAAGTCGACGCTCGTGGCCTCGGCGGTCGAGCGCGCTTCGTAGTCCAGAAGGATCGCGCGCACGACGGCGCCGAGATCGCCGCGAACGCCGCTGCCGTTGTCCGCGAACACCCGGGCGACTCGATAGATGTAGCCCGGACTCGGGTTGCTGGTCACCAACCGCTGGATGAGCTGGCGGCAGATGAAGGGGCCGGTGTTCGGATGATTGAACAGCGTGTCGAGGGTATCCTTGAGATCCTGGAGACCGCCCTGGTTTGCGGGGAGGACCCTGCCGCCGAGGATGGTCTTGGCCGTGTTGTCATGATTATTTGGATACAGGCGCATCGGCTGGCTGTAGTCCTTTGCGGCGCCGAAGAAGCTGGGATTGGCTGAGGCAGATGCGAATCCCCATCCGGTAAAGACTTTGGCGGTCTCGGCAATCGTCTGCTGGTCGTAGACCGGTATCGGTGAGCCGGCCGAATCGAGGATGAGGGAGCCGTCCGGGTGGAGCAGGTTGAGGCCTACACTGAAGAGCTGCATGACCTCGCGTGCGTAGTTCTCGTCCGGATACGTGAGCGGCACGCCCTGGGCGTTGAAGGTGCCCTTGTTATTGCGAAGGTGACTCAGGTAGACGCCCATGATCGGACTGAGCGAAACCTGTTCGAGCAGGGTACGGTAGTTTCCGAACGCATGTTGCGCCAGCATGTCCTGGTAGCCCGCGAGATTGAGAGGCTCGCCCGCAATGGTGTCGTTGACCTCGGAGACGACGAGGATCTGGCTGAGTGCAAAGGCGACGCGCTGGCGGAGCTGATCCTGGCCTTTGACGGCGATCTTCCACCAGGCGTAGTGACGGCTGCTGGTACCGACGGTCGTTTTGTCCGGAGTTCGCACGAAGTTGTCGAAGTCGGCCTGTGTCTCGCTGCGATGTGAGGAGACAGGCGCATTGAACTGGCCCGTGATCCAGGTGTTTAGGACGGCAGGAGCTTGACCGGTGAGGCTATCGATATCTGCCTGTGTGGGGCCGAAAGTCGCCTGTGCGAGAAAGCGGGCCGCATCGGTTGCGGAGAGCGGCGACAGTGGAAGGGCGGGAGGCGCATCCGGAGGAACGAAGGCGGTTGAGCCCGTTGAGCGCACAAACGACCCGACGAGTTCACCCGTGGGGAGGAGTTCAGTTTGCACGGATACAAATACGCGTCCGTCCCGGAGTGCCGTTTGGATGTCAGCGATTGAGAGATTGCCCGACGCCCTCAATGTCCATTGCAGCGCGGTCACCTGACCGTTCGGCAGCCGGACGAGTTCGATGCCGACCTGATTCTTGTCGCCCAGGCGGATGTAGGCCACGGTCTGGGGAGAGGAGAGTCCGAAAAAGTTCACGTTGACGATGCCGGAGGTTCCGTCGGGGCTCATCTGCAGGCTCGCGGAACCGGAGGCGGTGGAGCCGGTGGAGAAATCCGGAATGCGAAGGCTTGCGACATACAGGCCGCCGGCTTCGTAGATCAGGTTGATCGTGGCCGAGGTGTCGTTGCCCAGATTGTAGGTGCCTGAGGAGTTGAGATTGAGTGTGAGCGTGCGGGTCGAAGGAATGGCGTCGGCGGGTGTGGCGAGCGTGACCTCCACGCGGGCGGTTGGTGAGCCCGCTGCAAAGGTTGCAGTCAACGGAGGAACCACGTAGTCGATGGCGGGGCGTGCGGTACCCTGGAGGGTGAAGCTGACCACCAGCGGAACCTGGAGGGAGCCGGTCCTGGTCAACTGAAACGTCGCGGGTGATCCTCCTGCCGAACTGACCGAGGTTGTCGTTGCCGTGACAGAGATCGAGGCAAGCGAGGTTGTGGGCGTGGGAGTCGGCGTGGGAGATGGCGTAGGCGTGGGCCCAATGGGAATCGTGGGGGTGGGTGTCGGACGTGACGTTGGCGTTGGTGTGGGCGTGGGAGTCGGTAGGGGCGGTGGCTGGGTTGGAATCGATGTCGGCCTCGTGGTGGGCGTCGGTGTCGGCGTAGGCGTTGGTGTGGGCGCCAGCGTGGGACGTGGCGTGGGGGTGGGTGTGGGAAGAACGGTTGGTCTTGGTGTGGGCGACGGAGTAGGCGAAGGGGTGGGTGTTGGTACCGGTGTAGGGGAGGGCGTGGGCGACGGCGGCTCCGTTGGTTCTGGGGAAGGAGTTGGTGTTGGTGTAGGAGTCGGACTTGGCCGCGGTGTCGGTGAGGGCGAAGGGGATGGTGTTGGCGTTGGTGTGGGCGTTGGTGTTGGCGTAGGCGTCGGGGTTGGACTGGGAGTGGGAGTTGGGCTCGGAGTGGGTGTGGGAGTGGGTGTGGGAGTGGGTGTTGGGATCGGTGTCGGCGTGGGAGTAGGTGACGGCAGCGGCGTGGGAGTAGGTGTGGGGGCGGATGCGCCTATCACCATTTCGGCGGATTGTTCGACGCTGATCTTGTAGTGCTCGTTGGGCAGCAGCCGAAGCACGACCGTGCGGGGCTGGGCCCACGGGGGCGGCGTGGCCGCGTTCAATGCCTGGATTTCGACGCGGGCGGAATGGGAGCCGGCGGGTATCACGACATTGTAGGGAACGCCGACATAGTCGAATCCCGCGTTTGCGGTTCCCTCCATGGTGTAATGCACGGTCATTGGCTGTGCCAGCGATCCCGTGCGCGTAATGGTGAAGGAACCGAGGAGGTTTTTCCGCGTGCTGCTGGTAAGGGAGTCGGTGGAGACGCTCACCGAGGGAACGCTTGTGGCGGTGATGTCGTAAACCTCGACCAGTGCGATGCCTGAACGGTCGGCTGCACCGTTGACGATCATTGTGTAGCTGCCTGGCGCTAGATCGAGTACGAGGGCGGCGTCCTTCGAATCGGGGCTCGCGAAGGCAAAGGCACCGCTGGAGGCGAGGGCACTCGTGACGGTGGCAAATCCGTCCTTGTCGGCCCAGTTGTCGTTGGAAGCAATTTCGACGCCGTTTGAGTTTCTGATGGAGAGAACAGGATCAGAGAGCGTATCCGGGACGCCGAGTGAGGCCATCGATGGCCCCATGGCGCGGACGAGGAGCCGACGATGGTCCGAACCGGGGCTGATGACGAGGCCGGAGATCACAATCTCGGCCCCTGCCCGGACCTCGGCCCGGGTGGAGAGGTTCATCAATTGTGCGGGTCCGGACACATCGTAAACCTCGACGAGGGCGACACCCTCTCGGCCATCTGCTCCACTTACGACTGCGGTGTAGCTCCCTGCGGAAAGCGTCACGAGAACCGCAGCGTCATCGCCACCCGCGAGTGGAAACGCCCCGACAGACTCAAAGGCCGCGGCTACGGAAGGCGCGAGTGAGCCGGGAGTCATCCAACTGGTGTTCTCCAGGAGCTTCACGCCGCGGTTGTCGTAGAGTTCGAGTTTGGGCTTGGGAAGGGGAGCATAGAGCCCGAACTGCGCGAGACTGGGGCCGATGGCCCGGATGAGCACCTGCTTGGGAGGGCCTTCTCCCACGATGAAGCCCGCAACAAGTGATCGAGGACCGGAGCCGGCACGGGCGCGGGATGAAAGATTGCTGAGACGGTCGGTATGTGGCGCTGCCGATGTATTCCACGTGGACACGGTCAGGATGCAGGCCAGCAGATGGGAGGTTAGTGCGCGGCTCCGTTTCATGACTCGATGACTGCCGGGCGAGGCCGGAGAAAGGGAGCACGAAGCGGCTTGTTTCGGTCAAAAAAGGATTAAAGCAAACGTCCCGTCGTGCCGTTTTTGATAATTCGAAAACAATTTCCACGGACGGAAATCAGCGCCGGAGTTCATGCGGGATTTTGCCGAAATCTCTGGGGAGTTCTGAGGCAGGCGCGTGTGGATCTGCGTCGGGTGCGCTAGAGGAAGAACCGGCAATTGTGCGGTTGACAACCGCGAGGCAATTTGGCCTCCACACGGCCAATGCCCGTGGCAGCGCACAAACTTTTTACTGTCGCTGCCCGATGATGGAAGGTAGCGTCACGAGACCATGGCGCCATCGCTTCCGCCGAGTCCGTACGTTCCCAAGCCGTATTGTGGTCCCTCTGCCGAGGATGTGCTTGCTTTGCGGAGGCAGCATCTGAATCCGGTGATCTTCCACTACTATCGCAAGCCGATCATGATCGTGGAAGGAAAGGCTCAGTGGCTCTTCGATGAAACCGGGCGGCGGTACCTCGATGGTTTCGGAGGGATCGCCACGGTGGGGCTGGGGCATTGCCATCCGGAAGTCGTGGAGGCGGCCCGCGTTCAGAGTGAGACGATCTCCCACACGACCTCAATTTATCTGAATCCCGAGCTGGCGTTGTATGCGAAGGAACTTGCGGCCAGAATGCCTGGCGATCTCAAACGGGTTTATCTGGTGAACTCGGGTTCGGAGGCAAACGACCTCGCGGTGCTGATGGCGCGGGCATTCACGGGCAGCTTTGATGTGATTGCGCTGAGAAATGGCTATCACGGCGGCACTTCGGGCACCATGGGCCTGACCTCACACTCGACGTGGAAATACAATGTGCCTCACACCTTCGGCGTCCAGCATGCCGTCGCACCGGACACCTTTCGTGGTCCCTATGGCGCAAACGATCCGGAGGCTGGAAAGAAATACGCCGCTGATGTGGAGTCCCTCATCCAGTTCGGCACCTCGGGGCGCATCGCTGCGTTCATCGCAGAATCCGTCCAGGGAGTGGCAGGTGCGGTCGTTTACCCGACAGGATATCTGAAGCATGCGTTTGCGCATGCGCGGGCGGCCGGAGGTGTGTGCATTTCCGATGAGGTGCAGAGTGGTTTCGGGCGGACCGGTGAGCACTACTGGGGTTTTGAAACCCAGGAAGTGGTGCCTGACATTGTGACCATGGCAAAAGGCATCGGAAACGGGTATCCGCTCGCCGCGGTGGTGACCACGCCGCGGATTGCCGAGGCAATGCTCTCACGGGCTCACTTCAATACGTTTGGGGGCAATCCGGTCTCGTGCGCGATCGGGCGTGCTGTCCTGCGCGTCATCGACAAGGAGGGGGTGCAGAAGAACAGCCTTGAAGTGGGAGGGTATTTGAAAGCGAAGTTGCAAGGCCTTGCGGCGAAACATTCGATCATTGGGGATGTGCGGGGCCTTGGATTGCTGTTGGGCGTGGAGTTGGTCAAGGACCGTGTAACCAAGGAGCCTGCGAAGGAGGCCTGTTTGGAGGTGTTCGAGAAGGCACGCGAACTCGGACTTCTGATCGGAAAGGGAGGATTGTGGGGCAATACGCTTCGCATCACACCGCCGATGTGCATCACCCGCGAGGACGCGGACTTTCTCGTTGCCGTCCTGGATGAGGCGCTTTGCGGCCTCTAGCCCAGGATTCCGGGAGGGCTATCGCCTTTATTGACTCGAATGAGCCTCACTGACTACGGCTGGACCGATGAACTCGCCCGTGCATTTGCAACGCACGCAGCTGCCGGGCTGGAGCCGGCGCGGATCGTCTGCGAACTCAGAAGAAAGTTCTATGCGGTTGAACTCGATTCCGGCGAGATGCTCGGTGAATGCGGCGGTGGATTTTTCCATGCTGCGCGACGGGCGGATCAGTTTCCTGCGATCGGTGACTGGGTGGGCGTGGAGCGGCGACCAGACGGACAGCGGGTCGACATACGCGTCGTGCTGCCGCGGCGCACAAAACTCTCGCGCCGTGCGGCGGGTACGGAGGAGCTGGAGCAGATTGTCGCCGCGAATGTGGACACCGTGTTCATCGTGAGCGGGCTCGACAACAACTTCAACGTTGCACGCATCCAGCGCTTTGTGGTCGCCGTGCGGGAGAGTCGCGCGGAGCCGGTGGTCCTGTTGAACAAGAGCGACCTCGTCGCCGACGCGGAGGCGATGCGCAGGGAGGTCGCGGAAGCAGTGCCGGGAGTTGATGTGCACGTCACGAGCGCGCAAACCCGCAAGGGCCTGAAGGCGCTGCAGGATCGCCATGTACAACGCGGCCGGACACTTGCCTTTGTCGGATCATCGGGCGCCGGGAAATCGAGCCTCGTGAATACCCTGCTTCGGGACGATATTCTGCCCGTCGGGGATGTGAGGGAGAGGGACAGCAAGGGACGCCACACCACCACACGGCGTGAACTGGTGCTGACGTCCTCGGGTGCGGTGCTTATCGATACGCCGGGACTTCGTGAATTGCAGTTGTGGGATGCCGGAAATGCGGTGGAGGAATCGTTCTCCGACATCGCAGAACGGGCGCTGCGCTGCCGGTTCACAAACTGCCGCCATGAAACGGAGAAGGGCTGCGCCGTGCTGGAGGCGATCGCCGCGGGCGAACTTTCACCCGAACGTCTGTCCGCCTATCGGAAGCTGAAGGAGGAAACGGAGGCACGCACCCGCAAGCTTGCGAAACCATCCGCACTGGCGAGCAGGCCGGGCTGGCGCAGGCGGGAGGACGGGGATAAGCCCTTTCGTCACCGCCATCACAGGGAAGACTGACTGCCGGGGTGGGAGTCCCTGACTAAAGCTTCGATTCTGCGGCGATCCTTGCTAGCCTCGCGGCGATTTCTGATTCCGGAATCCAGCGTCCGCGAACCATCACTCCGGCGCGCTGTGTGAGATGGCTCAGGTCGGAGATCGGATTTGCCTTCAGCAGGACGAGGTCGGCGCGGTGGCCTGCTGCCACCAGTCCGAACGTGTCGCGCCCTTTGAAGTACTCGCCGACATTCTTCGTGGCTGTTTGCAGCACTTCGAATGGTGTCATTCCGCAATCCACCATCGCCTTCATTTCGCGATGAATCGAGAATCCTGGGACGCTGAACTGCTGCGGCGAATCGGTGCCAAAGAGGATGCGCGCGCCACCGTCGTGCAAGGCCAGCAGGAGGATCCTGCGGTTGGCCGCGATCTGGAGGGCTGTTGCGCGGTCGAACGAAGGGTTTTCGGTCCGCCTCTGGTAGCCGGAGATCCAGCGCTGGACCTCCGCAGCCGGCATGTAACGTAATTCTGGATACGCGGACATCCTTTCGAGGGAGGCCGCTCCGATGATCGTCTCCCAGAGGACCATGGTGGGTACGACCCATGTGCCGGTGTCGTGCGTGAGCTTGACGACCTTCTGGAGCTTTGCCGGATCGATCGGGGACTTCTCGGCCTGCAGGTACTCGATATAGCCGTCGAGGTGGTCGATGGTCTCCTGTCTCTTTTCAATGGCGTGCAGGATGCCCACGTCAGCCGGAACATGGCCCGCAAACCGAATCCCCAATGAGTCCGCTGTCCTCGCCATGACATCGTAGTCGCTCCGCTTCAGTCCCGGATGAACTTTAAGAAGATCCCATCCTTCGGATTTCTGCTGGCGCACCCGCTGCTCTGCCTGGGAGGGAGAGCGGACGGTGGCTCCGGAAAAACTCGGTCCGGCAAGGTAGAGGGAGGGACCGAGCAGTTTCCCGGATCTGACCTTGTCGCGCAGCTCCAACTGCCCGGGCCATCCCAGCATGCCGCGCACGGTGGTGACGCCATTCGCCAGAAATAGAAAATAGGTGTTCTCAATGTAGGACTGGGATGAACCGGCTGGCGGATTGTGCCCGTGCATTTCTGCAAGGCCGGGGATCAGGAATTTTCCCGCTCCGTCAATTATCTGCGATCCATCCGGAACGGAGATTTCCCGGCTCGGCCCAACGGCTGTAATGCGATCGCCGACGACAACGACGGTATGGTGGGAGAGCGTGACTTCCTGGTCCATGGGAAGCACCGTGACGTCGACAAAGGCGATGGTGTCGCTGGCGTGGGAAAGGACGGAAAACCAGCAGCACAGGAGAACGAGGAGGTGGAGTCGGGAGGGTTTGGATTTCATGGTGTGCAGGCGAATCCGGGGTTTAAGTCCAGCCTCTCATCCCGAGGGCTGGTCGACAAGCCCAGGATGGGCTTGAGAGGCATGGAGGGGATTGCGTTTCCCGGGTTCGGTGATACGAAGAAGCCATGTTACACCCCGACTTGAAGCCGAGTCCCTTGGCGCGCGCTGCGATTGTTTCAGTGGTCCTCTGCCTCCTTGCGGTTGGCACGTCCCACCTTGGCGGTGCGCCGGATGAATACCCCATGCATCCCGATGCACAGGTTCATGAAGGAGTTCCGGTGGGGGACCTGATTCGTTTTTCGTTTGAGGAATCAAGGATCTTTCCCGGCACGTCGCGGGAGGTGACGGTGTATGTGCCGAAGCAGTACAATCCAGAGAAGCCTGCCTGCGTTTTTGTCAATCAGGACGGCGTGAAGTGGAATGCCCCCGTGGTGTTCGACAATCTCATCGCGCGGGGCGACCTGCCGGTGATCATTGGCGTCTTTGTGCGACCGGGAGTGGTCAAGCCGCTCTCGGATGCGGCGCTGGCCCGCTTCAACCGCAGCTTCGAGTACGATGGTCTCGGAGACGCGTATGCGCGACACCTGTTGGAGGAAATTCTGCCGGCCGTGGAATCAAGATCCACTCCCGATGGACGACCGATTCGCCTGTCGCGGTCGGGAAACGATCGCGCCATCGGAGGCAGCAGCAGCGGTGCCATCGCAGCGTTCACCGCCGCATGGGAGCGGCCCGATGCCTTTTCCCGGGTTTTCAGTGCCGTGGGAACCTACGTTGGGCTGCGCGGCGGTGATCGTTATGCGACGCTCGTGCGCAAGACCGAACCGAAGCCGATACGGATTTTTCTTCAGGATGGGGCGAACGATCTGAACATTTATGGGGGCGACTGGTGGATGGCGAACCAGACGTTGGAGCGTGCGCTGGTTTTCAGCGGATACGATGTTTCCCATGTCTGGGGAGAGGGAGGTCACAATCCAAAACACGCCACGTGGCTCTTCCCGGATGCGATGCGTTGGCTGTGGCGGGATTGGCCGAAGCCCGTCCTTCCGACTGGGCCGGGCAAGAATCCCGTACTGAATGACATCCTGATCCAGGGCGAAGGATGGCAGCTTGTCGGGGATGGCTATCAATTGGCGGAAGGCCCGGCCGTGAATGCGATGGGACAGGTTTACTTTACAGATATCACGGCTGGCAGGATCTACCGGATCGCGTCCGATGGAAAACCCGAAGTCTTCGTCTCCAACTCCAGTCAGGCAATGGGGCAGCATTTTGGCCCGGATGGGCGACTCTATGCGGTAAGTCGGCAGACAAAACAGATCATCGCCTATGATTCGGCTGGAATGGCTTCGGTGGTTGCGTCGGATGTTCCGGGCAATGACCTGGTCATTTCGCACAGCGGCATCCTGTACGTCACCTTGCCGGCGGGTGCGGGAAGGGGATTCAGTCAGTTGCTCCTGCTGAAGCCTGATGGCACCAGGCAGGTGGTCGAAACGACTGTGAGGTCTGCGAACGGTGTGACGCTTTCCCCGGATCAGTCACTGTTGTATGTGAACGACTATCGCTCTCACTGGGTCTACAGCTACCAGGTGCAGGCCGATGGTTCGCTGGCGTTCGAACAGCGGTATTGCTGGCTGCATGAGCGGGACAGCGATGACCAGTCCTTCGCGGATGGTGTGCGCTGTGATCGTGCGGGTCGGATCTATGTTGCGACACGCATGGGAATCCAGATCTGCGATCAGGCAGGCCGGGTAAATGCAATTCTGCCCACGCCGAACGGAAAACTCACTCATCTCGTTTTTGGCGGTGAGCGCTTCGACACGCTCTATGCCACCTGCGGCGAGAAAGTCTATAGCCGCCGTGTCAATGCGCAGGGTGCGAATGCCTGGGCTCCGCCCATCAGGCCGGCCCCTCCAAAGCTGTAAGACAAAATCGAGTGCAGAGTCATTCATGAGCCTCCGAGGCATTTTTGCATGCTATCTCATTGGGTGCCTGTTCGCTCCCTGGGTGAGGCCGGATGCCGCTCCGACGGCCTACTCCGACGCCGAGTTCCTTTTTGTCCATCGAATCCAGCCGCTCCTGAAGTCAAGGTGCCTGGCTTGTCACGGAGATGACGAGGCGAAACTCAAGGGCGGACTCGACCTGCGAACGCAAGCAAGCGCGCGCCTTGGCGGAGACAGCGGCGAACCCAGTTTCTCACCGGGAAAGCCGGAGGAGAGTCCCCTGTACCTCGCGATCAGCCGCGATCATGAGGACTGGGAACCGATGCCGCCGAAGGAAAAGGATCAACTCATGCCGGAGCAGATTGCGCAGGTGAGGGAATGGATCGCTGGAGGCGCACCATGGCCAGGTCGTGAGCGTTTTGATGAGCTCGCCAAGGTTTCCAACAAGTGGTCGATGGACAAGGGAGTGACGGTTTCCACCAGTGGAGGACTGGACAGCGACTGGACGAATCGGAAATACAAGCCCGAGGACCTCTGGGCATATCTTCCATTGAAGAAACCGGCGCTTCCTCACGTTTCGAAGAGTGAACCTGCGGCGGCGCAGAATCCCATTGATGCATTCATCGATGCCTCCCTCGAGGAGATCGGTCTTCCCGCGGCTCCGCTTGCGGATCGCCGTACTTTGATTCGAAGGGCGACCTATGACCTGACTGGTCTGCCTCCGTCGCCTGAAGAGGTGCTGGCTTTTGTGTCGGATTCATCTTCAGACGAGGAAGCGTTCGCAAAGGTGATTGATCGTCTGCTGGCCTCGCCCCACTACGGTGAGCAATGGGGACGCCACTGGCTCGATATCGCACGATATGCGGATACGAGTGGGCTCGCGAACGATTTTGCCCGCGGCAATGCGTGGCGGTATCGTGACTATGTCGTCCGCGCGTTTAACGAGGACAAACCCTACGATCAGTTTGTGCGCGAACAGTTGGCTGGAGATGAAATCTACGAGCAGAAGCGCAGGAATGGCGACGAGAACGGAACAGTATCCCCGAAGGACAGCGAATTGCTCATAGCTCCCGGCTTCCTACGCATGGGGCCCTGGGAGCTGACATCAATGGAAGTGCCGAAGGTGGCGCGACAGAAGCTGCTCGATGACATGACTGACACGGTCGGCCAGGTTTTTCTCGCGCATCCGCTGCAGTGTGCCCGGTGTCACGACCACAAGTTCGATCCCGTACCTACGCGAGACTACTATGGCATGTTGGCGGTTTTTGCCACCACTCAGATTGTGGAGCGACCGGCGGAGTTTCTTCGGGATGAGAGGAGGGACGGTTTCGACGAGAAGAGGTACCTGCAGGAGCGTGAGCAACATCATCGGCTTGTGCTCAGCCTGCTCGATCAGAAGGCGGTTGCCGCTGCCCGCAGGTGGTATGGGGAGAAGGGGATTGATCCTGCTCCCTTTGAGGCGGCTCTGAAGATCCTGGAGAATCCGGAGGGTCGGAGGAAGGGGCGGCGTCGCGATCCTGACTACGATGCCGTCCGCGCGGCATTGATGAAACAAGGTATCCCGGAGGCACAGATTCCGCCCAAGGCCATCGGCTTCACACCGGAGGACTACGGTCATCAGCGCATAGCGCGAAAAGGTATCGAACGGATTCGGTGGGAATTGGATCGCTACGAACCGATTGCCTTTTCGGTATTCAGCGGACGTACGCCGGAAGTCTCGGCAGTCATGGCTCCGGTTCGTTTGCCGGATTCTCCGATGACCGATGGTGAGTTGGAGGAGACGCACATCCTGACGGGAGGAGATCCCTTTGGGAGCGGTGCAAAGGTGGTTCCGGCAGTCCTTAGCGCAGCGACCTCGCTGGGCTCGATGCCGCCTGAATGCGCGCGTGTGCCCGAGACGATCGAAGGGCGACGGCTGGCGCTTGCCGACTGGATCGCCTCGCGGGACAATCCCCTGACCGCACGGGTCATGGTGAATCGCATCTGGGGCTGGCACTTTGGCAGCGCGATCGCGGGCAATCCCAACAATTTTGGTGCGAACGGGAAAAAGCCTTCCCACCCCGCGCTGCTCGATTGGCTGGCAGCGACATTTGCCGATGGAAGTGCTGCTGCCGCGCAGCCCGCCCCTTGGTCGGTAAAAGCGATGCATCGCGTGATCATGATGTCCCGTGCCTACAGGCGATCCAGCGAGCATCCGGATGCCAAGCTGATCACGCAGCGGGATCCCCATGGCATCAGCCGCGCCGTTTTTGCTCCGCGCCGATTGTCTGCCGAGGAATTGCGCGATTCGATGCTCGCTGTGTCCGGTGAACTCAATCCCGCCGTTGGCGGAATTCCTGTCCGCCCGGAAATCAATCCCGAAGTGGCACTCCAGCCTCGTGAAGTCATGGGCACATTCGCCGAGGCGTGGCAGCCCTCCCCGCTTCCTTCGCAACGGCATCGCCGCTCCCTCTATGCGCTGACCGTCCGCGGCCAGAGGGATCCGTTCATGGAAGTGTTCAACTCGCCCAGCCCCGATCTCTCGTGCGAAGGGCGCGATGCGTCGACGATCACGCCCCAGGTCTTTGCGCTATTCAACAGTGAGGCCTCGCATGATCGCGCCCTCGCGTTGGCGGCACGCGTCCATCGGGAGTCAGGGACCGATGGAACTGAGATTGATCGACTCTTCCAGCTTGTGTTCAACCGCGCTCCCACCTCTGAAGAGCGTGTGCTGTGTGCTGACCACGTGGCGTCCATGCACAAACGCCAGAAATCCCTGACGTTTGCCGAGAGGTCGGCGGCACGTTTTGTGGAACGGGAAGCGGTGGAGGAGAATACGGGCGAGAGGTTCACCTTTTCAGAGCCTCTTGAATCGGCGGAAGACTTTGTCCCCGATCTCAAACCTTCCGAAGCATCGGCGGAGGTCCGTGCCCTTGCGGATCTGTGCCTCGTGTTGCTGAATTCAAATGAATTTGTGTACGTCTATTGAACCATGAACCCCTTTCCCTGTGCGGGTCACCGCGCGCTTTGGGCTCCGACGCGACGCGACTTTCTCTACAGTCTCGGTGCGAGCGTGGGAAGCGTGGCGCTCAGTGCGTTGCTCGGTCGTGAACTTGTTGCCTCTCCGACGGAGGGCGCGGGTCCGCTTGTTCCGAAGGCGCCGCATTTTCCCGCAAAGGCCCGCAGCTGCATCTTCCTGATGATGGAAGGGGGGCCCTCCCACATTGATACGTTCGACCCCAAGCCCAGGCTGGCCAGGCTTCATCTCCAGGAGTTCGTCCGGAAAGGGAAAATGAAGTCGGCGATGGAGAGCGGGAAACGTTACTACGTGCAGAGTCCCTTCACCTTTCGCAAGGCGGGGAAGTCCGGGGCGGATATTGCGGAGAACTGGGAACACCTTGCGGGAGTCGTGGACGACCTGTGTTTCTATCGGGGATGCCAGGTTGATTCGGTGAACCACCCCACGGCGATGTATCAGATGAACACGGGCAATCGTTTCGGAGGTGATCCGGCCGTTGGTGCCTGGGTCAACTACGGCCTGGGATCGATCAATCAGGATTTGCCGGGATTCATCGTACTGCCCGAGATTTCCTATCCGCAGGGAGGATCCCCGAACTGGGGGAACGGCTTTCTCCCGGCCCAGTATCAGGGTACGCCGCTGAGGCCCAAGGGCTCTCCGATACTCGACCTCTCTCCGCCGGAAGGCATCACCCGGGAACATCAGCACGAGAACCTGGATCTGTTGGGAAAACTGAACCGCATCCACCAGCAGGCTCATCCGCGGCATGTCGAACTCGAAGCCCGCATCGAGGCCTATGAGCTGGCCTTCCGCATGCAGATGCAGGTGCCGGGGATCCTGGATATCGAGAAGGAAAGCTCGGGCATGAAGGAGAGCTACGGCATCGGTGACAAAGCGACGGATGCCTTTGGTCGCAAGTGTCTGTTGGCGCGACGCCTCGTTGAACAGGGGGTGCGTTTTGTGCAGCTCTATGCGGGCACCTGGGATTCGCATGACTACATCGAACGCGCCCATGGCAATCTGGTGCGCAAGGTCGACAAGCCGATTGCAGCACTGATTACGGATCTGAAGCAGCGTGGGCTTCTCGAAAGCACGTTGGTGGTCTGGTGCGGGGAATTCGGCCGATCGCCCGATAATGGCGTGCGTGGTGGCACAGCCTATGGGAGGGACCACAATCCGAAAGCCATGACACTATGGCTGGCGGGCGGCGGCGTGAAGGCGGGACACACGATCGGAGCGACAGATGAAACCGGAGCCGAGGCGGTCGACTGCGTACACCACGTTCGCGATCTGCACGTCACGCTGCTGCGACTGCTCGGACTGGATGACAACAGGCTTACCTATTTCCATGCCGGTCGTTTCAAGCAGCTTTCGCAGTTCGGCGGACAGGTCATCAAGGAGTTGATCGCCTAGTCAGGACGGGCGTTACCTCCCTGCGTGCGCCATTGTGCGATGGGATTCTGCCTTTGTTTCAGCCGGACGCTCGTTGCCGTAGGTTTTGACCAGATAGTCCACGATCGGCTCGATCACCTCATCGGGAAGAGGAGCGGCAAAGATCTTCTGCATCTTCACGACGGTGGCCTGCCAGTAGGCACGTGGGGATGTCGGGGGCTGGTATTTGACATACTCCACCGAATGGCATGTCAGGCACATGGCGTTGATCAGCGCGTAACCCGGGAGATCGGATGCCTGATAGATTTCCGTCTCGGACGGAAGTGTGATTTCGCGAACTGTGTCCGCAGCCCGGGCGTTGCCGAGCATCGCGATCGCCGGAATCAGGAGCAGGGCCAAACTGGGCTTCATAGGGCGGTAACGTTAACGGTTTCGACCACGTTGCGCATGTACCCCGCAGGATTCCAGCCAGCGACGAGGGGCTGTATCTCGCTGTTGCCATTGGTTGCTCGTGACATGAGCGTGTGTGCCCCACGATTCGGAGTGAAGGCAGCTGTCCATTCACGAAAGGCAAAGCGTCCGAGGCTCCGACCCAATTGCGTTCCCTGCCAGGAACGACCGCCATCTGCGGAGAACTCGACGGTGCGTATTCCGCTCCCACCGTCAAAGGCGATCCCGCGGACCACGGTTTCCCGCCCGCTTGAGATCGTGGCGTTGGTTCCCAGGTTTGTGATGAATGAGCGCACATTGAAGCGGCTGATCGCAACGGTGGCTTTTGGCGCCGTGCCGGGCTCGATGTTGTGATCGGGCGTGTTGGGGATGCGATAGGCCGACTTCATCCAGAAGCCGTCGTAGATTGAAGATAGCACCTCAATGCGGTGGAGATGTTTCACCCAATAGGTGCCATAGTATCCGGGAACGACGAGGCGAAGGGGATAGCCGTTCAACATCGGCAAGTCCTCTCCATTCATGCCCCAGGCGATCATCACCTCACCATCGCGTGCGTGGTCGATGTCAAGCGCCTTGACGAAATCAGGCGTGGCATCCAGCAGGCCGCGATCGAGTCCGTCAAACGACACCTGGCGTGCACGGGGCTCCACGCCGGCCGCATCCAAAACGGCACGCAACGGTACACCTGTCCACCGGACGCACCCCATTGCGCCATGACCGAGCTGGCCGCCGTTCACGCGGGGAGAGAAGAAGCCGCGGCTGTTTCCGGAACACTGATTCACCGCCACGAGGTCGACAGGCGTTGCAAGCTTCTTCAATGCGTCGAGGCTCAGTTCAAGGGGCTTTCGCACCGCGCCGAGGATCTTCAGGCGGAAGGAGGCGGGATCCACACGCGTGGGAACGTCCGTGAGGTGATACCGGACGAAGAATGCATCATTCGGCGTGATCAGTCCCTCGTTGAAGACTGCGAAGGGTGTCTCCAATTGCGGCGGACGTGTGGTCAGGACGAGCAGCGGTCGTTTGCCAGGAAACGCGACCAAGTCGCGCATGCCATTTTCAAACGGCAGAATCGCCTTTTCCGCCGCAGTCAACCGACTGAGGCTGCCTGCCCACTCACCCCCCGCTGCAAGGAGTCCAAGGGTTTTTACAAATGAGCGCCGAGTTGAGGAATGGGGACTTGGGCCTTTCACGGGAAACCGAGGGTAACGGGCGGGCGACAGCTTTCAAGGGTGCATGCTGGCAGCTTCGAATCCAGCCTTATTCGGGTTTCAAAGGAATCCGATCCACATTCGTTCTTACAAAATGAGCCGCATCAGTCCACGGTAGAACCTGCCCGCCAGTTTACCGTGATCGCGTCTTCGCGGAACGCGCCACCACCCAGTCGATGATCTGATTGTCGTTGTCGTCGGCGCGCCAGATGAGGCTCAGGAATTCATGGGGATGAATGTCATGGGCCGTGAAAAACCCGCGATCGCCGCCGCAGCAGTACATCAGTGACGCTGGCAGCTCGCCCCGCAGCTTGGCGCGGGCCTTGGGAATGATGCGCGGCAACCATTCAATTCCGCGTACAGCGGCAGACTTGGGAGGCAGGTTTGAGGCATCGAGCACCTGGCTGCTCGGAATACCCTTTTGCACGTTGAGGAAATAGTCGCGGCGGATGAGTTCGATACCGAGGGCGATGTCGTAGCCGGGTTCTCCATCACTGACATCATCCTCCGCATAGTCGTAGAGGTGCTGGGCGGTAATCCCGTTGGATTTCAGCCATGCCTCCTCGCTCGTGCTGAAGTAGGATCCGGATCCCCGGCGTCCCTCGCGATAGAGCGAGACGGCCTTGTCGTAAAGTTCCCTGAATCGTTTGGCGAATACGTAGTGAATCATGAACACCACAACTGACTCATCTTTCGGAAAATCGCCAGCGCAGCCCTTGAAATGCCGGTGACGCGGCCGGATCAGGCGGGCTTGAAATCGATCTGGCGCTTGAAGCGGTCCACCGCGGAGACAACGACCTCCAGTTTTCCGCCAAGAGTCAGCCTGCGCTTGTGGCGGCGCCCGATCAGCGATGCACCGTCCGACGTGACGGCATAGGTGTCGTCCGTGAAGGCATTGAGGGAAACGAAACCGTATGTCATGGACTCGGTCAGTTCGATGAACAGACCCTGCCCACGGACGTCGGTGATGATCGCCTTGAAAATGGTCTTGTCCTTTTTGAGCAGCTCGCGCTCAAAGAATTCGGCGAGCTTGATCTTCTGGGACTCCCGTTCGGCTTCCTGCGAGTTGGTTTCCGTGAGGCTGAGGTGTTCGCCGAGGCTTTCCATTTGTGCCGCGGAATAGGCGGGTCTCGCCGGTGCGCCGGGGACTCCGCCTGCGCGCGGCAGCAACGACTCAAAGACACGGTGCACCACAAGATCGGAATAGCGGCGAATGGGTGAGGTGAAATGGGTGTAGTCCCGCTTGTTCAGTCCGTAGTGTCCATCGGGTGACGCCCGGTAGGCCGCCTTTTTCAAGCTGCGGAGGAGTTGTGTGCGCAGCGTGTACCCCTGCGGGTGGGAACGGAGCGATTCCAGAAGCTTCACAACCTCGTTGCGCCGGGTGAGATCGCCGGTCTTCACCTGAAAAACGGCAAGTTGGTCCCTCAGCTCCGACAGCTTGTCCTCGTCGGGTTTGTCGTGCACACGGTAAAGCGAGACCAGGTGGCGCTCCTTTGTGGCGCGGGCCACCGCCTCGTTGGCAGCGAGCATGAATTCCTCGATCAACTGGTGACTCTCATCGTGCTCGATCCGTTCGAGCCGATCCGCATAACCCTCCTCGTCGACAAAGATCTTTGTCTCGGGCATGTCGAGGTCCAGCGAACCGGCGGCCATGCGGTCTTCGCGAAGACGTTTCGCTATCTTCCAGAGGGCGCGGATCCATTCCTGAAGCTCGGAAAGTTCGCGATCCTTCAGGGAGTTGAGTGCACGACCGGTTGAACCCGTCTGGTGGGGTGCGGGCAGCGGCAGGGCGCGAATCCTGTCGAGGTCGTCGGTGAACAGAAAGGCATAGGCCTGCTTGTAGGTCAGGCGCTTTCGGCTGCGAATGACGGTGTTGGCAAACCGTGTGCCCTTGAGTTTTCCGTGCCGGTCAAAGGTCAGGAAGACAGCCTTGCAGAGCCGATCCTGCGCCTCCACGAGAGAACACAATCCGTTGGACAGTTTCTCGGGAAGCATCGGCACGACCGTGCCGACCAGGTAGGTGGAGTTGCCACGCCGCTGGGCTTCGTGATCGAGGGCGGTGCCCCGGCGCACGTAGGCTGAGACGTCCGCGATGTGGATGCCCACGTGGATTTCGCCGTGACTCCGTGATTCGATGCTGAGGGCGTCGTCGAAATCCTTCGCGTCGTCAGGATCGATCGTGAAGACGTTTCGCTGTCGGTAATCCTCCCGCCCGTGGATATCGGAGGCGTCGACGGTATCGGGGAGGTCGGCGACCTCCTTCAGAACCGCATCGGGAAAAGCGGGGTCCAGGTCAAATTTCCGGTAGACACCCAGCAGTTCTGCCCGGGGTTCGAAGGTGATGCCGAGCCGTTCGATCACTTCGCCCTCCGGGGCCTTGTGACGCGCCGTCCATGGCGCAAGTCTTACCACCACCTTGTCTCCAACGGCTGGAGGAGGCTTCAGTCGACCTTTCGTGGGATCGGGTACGGAGATATCGTGAACAAAGCGGGGGTCGTCGGGAGCGACATACCAGGCCGTGCGGATTTTTCGAAGTTGTCCGACGAGTGTGTCGCGTGCACGTTCCACCACACGAATCACGCGGCCGCGTTGCTCGCGTTCGCCGCCGAAGACGCCCTTGCCGCGAATTTTACCGCCACCCGACCTGGCAAGCACGGCCACTTCCACGAGATCCCCGTGCATCGCGACGTCCGTGTCCTCGGCCGGGATGAAGATGGGATCGGGAGAAGGTCCTTCCTCGTTGGGCTTTTGGTCCGGGGTGACAAGGGCATGGCCGCTCTGTCGGAAGCTGATCCGTCCGATGATCGCGCCGCGAGCCGCCCCGGCTGAAGTGTGGAGAGCAATGCGGTCGCCCTTGACGCGATCAATGGTCCCCGCGCTCGCCAACAGGCGGATCTCGTGGGCGAGCGCGCCGCGCTTCTTTTTGTCAATGCCGAGGGCGCGTGCGATACCGGCGTCGTCGAGCGGTTTGTAGTCCTGCCTGCGGAGCAGTTCGAGCAGCCGTTCGTTCAGTTTCTTCATCAATTCTGTTTTTCCGAGGGCGCGGCAGGTGACTTTGCCGATGGCAGGATCAGAGCATGTGAGATATTTGCGGGAGCGAAATACTTCTTTGCGAGTGCATTGATCTCAGCGACCGTGATGGACGCGAAGTCCGATTCGCGGCTGCGCGCCCAATCGAGCACTTCGGGCCGCTCCTGGGCGCGGGAAAGGACACTGCCGAGCCAGTAGGCGTTGGTGCGGGCGCTCTCGCGAATGCTCGTCAGCGTTGGCAGCTTGGATCGTTCCAGCTCATCCGCAGTGGCGCCTTCCTTTTGGAGCAAGTCTGAAATGACTCGGATCGCCGCGGCTATCTTGTCGCCCATGCTCGGATCGATATCCACCGAGGAAACGATGTAGCCGTAACCGGGCAGGATGTCGCTCGACAGGCTTCGTGTGGAGGGGCTGTAAGTTCCGCCCATGTCCTCGCGCAGCTTGATGCGCAGGCGATCCTCAAGGATGTTGGAAAGCATGCCCAGGCGGCGGCCGACATGCACGTCAAGGCTGTCGGTTGTCGGCCAGTAAAAGGTGGCCAGGCCTTTGGGGATCTGGGAATCAATCCTGTAGCTGCGATCGAAGGAATGTGCGGGAAAGCTGACTTTGGTGAGCGCTGAAATGTCGGGCCTTGGATCGCGCTTGGGCAGCGCTCCGAGCGTCCGGGAGATCGCCGCCAGGGTGGCATCGATGTCGATGTCACCCACGATCGAGAACTCGATCGCGCCGTGCGACAACTGTGGTGTGAACCAGGCCTTCACTTCCTCGAGGGTGCGGGCCATCAGCACGTCGCGCGGAGGCATTCCAAACCGGGAGTCACCGTTTGCGAGGAGATTGGCAACTTCCGTTGAAAGCGGACCGCTGGGAGTGTGCTTGAAGCTGAGGTACATCTGCTCGAAGCCCTTTCGAGCAAGACGGAGGGACTCCGGCCGATAGCCGGGATCTGTAAGCTTGGCGGTGAGCAGTTGCAATGCGAGAAGCAGGTCGCGCGGCGTGGTGGATCCGCCGAAGCCGATGTGATCCTGACCCAGATTCAGGCCGACACCGACGTTCTTTCCCGAGAGGATGCGCTGCAGGTCATCCGTGCTGTGGCGTCCGAGACCACCAGCGTCGAATGTCGATTTTGCAAGGGTGGCAAGACCGCGCTTGTCCTCTGGTTCGGAAAGGGAGCCCACGCCGACGCGTGCGTAGAAATGAATGCGGCCGGCCTCAAAGGGAGTTTTCTTGAGGTTGACGCGGACGCCGTTCTCGAAGGCGACCTGAGTGATGTCCAGGTCATCAACATGCGAGCGAGACGCAATCCTGCCCGCGGGACCGAAATCGGTGTAGCCCCACGCGATGGCGGCTTCGGTGGCCGGGGCTTCGACGGCCGTTGCCGCGGACTTGTTGTAGGCGGTGGTGATGGTGGCTGCCGCGTCGGCAATCGTTGCATTGCCGCTCACGAAGACATAACGATGGTCGCTGCGCCAGGCGTCGCGCAGTGCCTTCAGGCATTGCTCGGGAGTAATTTTCTCAAGTGCAGGCTTGATGATTTCCAGATCGGTTTTCGGGTGCGAAAAGACGTTCTTGTGGAGAATGCTGTTGGCGATGTCACCCGCGATCGAGGGCGAGCGGCGTGTGGGCGCGGTCTTCACTGCCTGTTCAAGGCCGTTGATGAAACTGGCGCGCACTTCATCGAGTTCGCTTTGGCTGAATCCGTATTCGAGTGCACGACGAAGCTCCTGTTCACCGACCGCGAGTGCAGCCTGCCATTGGTCGGCCTTGGCGGTCAGATCCAAGGTGGCTTCGCGGAGGAAGTCGAATTGTTCGTAGACAGAGGTGCTGGCATTCAGGAAAGGAGCGTTCTCCTTTTTTGAAAGGATGCCAAATCGCCGGTTGATCATGGCGCTTGCCAGCGAGCGGGGCAGGTTTTTCGTCCGGTTGAAGGCTGTGTCCGGCTCGTAGGAGTAGGGAAAAAGGCTGCTAATGCTGATCGAGGTGTTGGGTGACTCCGGTTCGGCATGGAAATAGGCGTGAGTGCCGGGAGTTGTCGCAATCTTGCCGAGGTCGGGCTTCGGTTTCGCAGGCGACCTGGCCTGCATAGAGCTGAATGACGCGACGATGTGTTTCTCCACCGCATCGACATCGAAGTCGCCGACCGCAACCACCGAAATCAGTTCGGGACGATACCACGTGTTGTAGAAATCGACGAATTCGCTGCGCGGCGCCTTCTCAATGACTTCAACGAGTCCGATCGGGATGCGCTTTGGCAGGAGCGTGGAACCGAGCAATTGCTCGAACTGTGCCACGAAGGTGCGGAAGCCGACGCTGTCGCGGGCGCGTTTCTCACTGAGGATGATGCCCCGTTCGCGGTCGATTTCAGCCGTTTGGAGCAGGAGACCGCTGGCGTAGTCGGAGAATACGCGGAAGCCTTCGGTGAGTGTGGCGTCGTGTGTGTCGGCCAGTTCGAGAAGATAGAGGGTACGATCGAACGAGGTTGATGCGTTTGTATCGCCTCCAAAATTCATGCCCATGCGTTGGAAGAATTCGACCAGCGTGCCCGGCGGGTAGTGGGTGCTGCCGTTGAAGGCCATGTGCTCGAGGAAGTGGGCGACGCCGCGCTGCTCCTCGGTTTCATTGAGCGAGCCGGCTTCCACAAGAAGGCGGAGAGAGGCGCGACCCTTGGGCTCCGCGTTGGCCGCAATGGCGTAGCGGATCCCGTTGGGCAGCTTTCCAAATCGGACAGCCGGGTCGGGTTTGATGTCGCTGGTTTCGTAGGCGAAGGAGGGCGTTTCGGCACGGCCGGAAAACGGGGCGCATGCGAACAACGCCAGCAGGAGAAGGGGAAGGCCTTTCAGGAAAGACAAACGAAGGGTCATGAGGAATGAAGCGCGGGACTTGGGAGCTGGGTCAATGGGATAGAGCCGAACGCTGGCGTTTGGTCCGAAAGGACCAAGCGAGGTGAAATGGGTGCGGAGTGGCACTGGATGGGATAGGTGGAATTTGAGAGGGAATCCATGCAGTTGGACTGCGTCAACCTTCGCGCAGTGACTTCCCTATTGCGCTTTTGAAGGGAGGTACGTCATGTCACGGGGTTATGGCGTATGATTGGCTTAAAGGAGTTGCTGACGAGTATGACGTGATCGTGATTGGAAGCGGTTTGGGTGGATTGACCGGGGCCAATGTGCTCGCGAAGGCGGGGCACCGTGTGCTGCTGCTGGAGCACCACTATCAGTTTGGGGGACTGGCAACCTGGTTTACGCGCAAGGGCGGTCACATCTTCGACATCTCGCTGCACGGGTTTCCGAGCGGCATGATCAAGTCCTGCCGCAAGTATTGGACGAAGGAAATCGCCGAAGCGATCGTGCAGTTGAAGGACATACGGTTTGTGAATCCCCAGATGGATGTGCGCACGACCTTCACGCGGGACGACTACAGCCGCGTTCTCATAGAGCAATTCGGTCTGAGCAGGGAAGTGGTCGAAAGTTTCTATGACCACCTGAGGTCGTTGAACTATTACGATAACAATCCGGAAACGACACGCGAGTTGTTTGAGCGATTTTTTCCCGGGCGGGATGACGTGCACAGGCTGCTGATGGAGCCGATTGCCTACGCCAACGGCTCCACGCTGGACGATCCCGCGATCACGTATGGAATCGTCTTCTCGAACTTCATGGGAGCGGGAGTCTACACGTTCCGGGGCGGATCCGATCTGCTGATCGCAAAGATGATCGAAGAGCTGAAGCGGAATGGCGTCGAATGCCGGAAGCGGGTTCTTGTGGACCGGATCCTGGTTGAAGACCGCGGTGGAAAGAAGGTGGCTGCAGGCATTGTGAGCAAGAGCGGGCGCGTGATCCGTGCGCGGGCGATCCTTTCGAATGCCAATATCAAGAACACGATCTTCCGCATGGCGGGGGAGGAGAATTTCCCTGTGGACTATGTCGAAGCGGCCCGGGCGGTGCGCATCAACACGTCGTCCTGCCAGGTGTACTTTGGCATCAGAAAGGGCGAGACGATCCCGCATATCGGCGATCTTGTTTTCACATCGCGTGCGCCGAAGTTCAGCAGTGAGGAGCTTACGGATTTTCACACCACGAGTCGCACGTTCTCGGTATACTATCCTGATACGCGCCCCGGATCCGAACGATACACCGTCGTGGCCTCGTTGAATGGGAGATATCCGGACTGGAAGTCGTTGTCGGAGGAGGACTATGAAGCCCACAAGTGTCGGCTGATTGAGGAGTCGCTAGTGGCGCTGGAGGAGTTTATTCCGAGCGTGCGCGAAAAAATCGACTGGATGGAAGCTGCGACGCCGAGAACGATTGAGCGCTACACCACCCACATGGGGGGAACGTCGTTCGGCACGAAATTCGAGGGGCTGAAGGTGTCGATGGATCTTCCGGAAAAGCTGCCCGGACTTTTTCACGCGGGCAGCGTGGGCATCATCATGTCGGGGTGGCTGGGGACGATCAACTACGGGGTGATCACCGCAAACCGGATCGACAAGCACCTCTTTGCCCTCAGGCAGGAAGAGCGGGATGCCGTGACAGGAGACTCCGTAACTGTGTGAGCGGGCGCTATCAACTAGGAAACCCGCCCTGCGAAGTTTCGCGAGGCGGGTTTTGAAGGTATTTCACCGAATCCCCTGCGATGGTCGCTGTAGGAGGAGGGATCGGAGAACGCAGTCTTCCCGGGATGAATCAGTCCGGCTTCTTGAATTCCTTGTGGCCTTTTTTCTGCATGTCACCCAGTTTGGCGACGATTGCAGCAGCCTCTGTGTTGTTGTTGGACTTGAGGGCTGCCTCGAGGGGTTCGAGATTGGCAATGAACTCGTGCATTTTCTTGTGGAATGCGGCTACGAATGCCTCGCGCTTGTTGGCGGGCTGGTCTTCCGCCAGGGCGGGTGTCAGAGTGGCTGCGTGTTCGGCCGCGGTGCGGATCGACTTGAGCAAAGCGAGCGAGCTTTCGTTGTGCGAAGCATCCTTGACCTGACGGCGCAGCTTCTTGTACGCGGCGCTAAGGTCGTCCATCGACTTGCCCAACTCGGTGGTGGGCTTGTCATCCTTTTCAGAAGCATTTTGGGCACGAATGCCGGGGACGGCAACCGCGCAAATCATGAGGGCAATGAGCAGTTTTTTCATTCGATTCCAGTCGGGCAGGACGAACGAGACAGGGCAATTCAAATCCCGAGGGACCGATGGCTCACCGGTCGCGACTATCTGCAAAGATCTGCATGCTGCCAGTTGTGTCCATCAAGTTCTGCAATATGGGATCGGTGCTCAGGTGATCGAGAAGTCAAAGAAATTTAAGGGGCGGGCTTTGGCTCCTTCTCTTTCATGAATTGAGCGGAGGGGGCGGCGGGCTCAAGTGTCCTTGTCATCCGCATTAAGGACCGCGATCCAATCCTGGTCATCCGGAGGGGAGAAGGAATACGACTGTCTGGTAGCAGTCAGTGGTGGCATTGTTTTCCAGCTGCCGTTGCGGGGATTGAACAAATCGATATGCCAAGAGTGTCGACCACTCTTGCCCAAATCGAGGTTCACGGATTTTGTGGTTCCGCGTACGTAAACGACATACGCCTTCTCAAGGTCAGTGAGGCACCAATACGTTGTTGTTGGCGCAGTTCGAAGGTTGGCCGTTCTCTCTCCCAATTTTGATTGTGACCACCGGTCCGCCGTACGACTGTCCTCGCAGGAAAGCAGGTGGTCGTGGGGCTCAAGTTTCCAGTACTCGATTGCGGAGAAGAATGACTTGATATGGGCAAGTTGCTCGAGCCATGGCTCATTTCTAGGATCATCGGGAAGAAAGACAGTGAAGCTTCTGGCTCCCCCGAGGTAGGTGGAGCCGAATCCGGCGACCAGGTAGCCCCCCGCCATGACAATGTCCCACGAGGCTGCACGAATCGATTCGAGATTGGCACTGTGGTCCTTGTCCACAAGCCCGTCACCGTTGTTGTCGCGCAGCCAATAGGCATATTCGCCATTGATGACGGGTTTCTTGAAGATCCGCGATTCAAGGATGTTTTCGTGGAGCCTGACGTAGTTCTGTTGGTAGTCGCCAAAATCCATCCATTTGGTGTCGCGATTGAAATCGCGTGAACTGCCGCCCTGCGTCATTTCTCCCTTGGGGTGGATGCCAATCATACGACGCTGAGGATCTACGGCGCGCAGGGTCTCACCGAGATCGATGAATTGGCGGCGCACCACGTCTTTGGGGACCTGCTGCCCGCGTGCCTCAATCTCCCATTCCCCCGCTACGATAAAATAGACATTGTAAGCGCCGTACCGAGCTGCGATGTACCGCGCATAACGCCTACGGGCTTCCTGGCTTTGAAAATTATTCCAGGAATAGAATGGCTGGTGTCCCTTGTCGGCCCACCCGAGCACAAGGCCGGTTACCAGTCCCTTGGAATTGGCAAAGGCGATCCGCTCATCCGCTTCCCGAAAATAACCTGGATTGATCATTTCGGATGAAATATCCGACCAGGGCGCTCCGCCGCGATTGCCCCAGCCGATCTCGCTCAGCAACATGAGATGAATCGCGTTGAATCCCTGCGAGGCTCGGTTCGCGGCGTATAGCTCGGCAGAGGAGCGATCCAGCTTTTCCTCCGCATTGTCCAGAATATATGACCAGGCAGTATCTCCGAGAAACCACATGCGTTCGCCATTCTGGTACTGGAAATGATTACCCCGTCCCGGCATCGGCTGAATGCTGCCGCGGAGGCTCGATTCCGTGCATTCGAATTGGCCGCTCCTGCCATTCAGTGCCGGGTCAGAGCTCTTCACTTTCCACTGCCAGAGTCCGACCCTGTCGGGTGAGAACCGGAATCGCCAGGTCTGACCGCCGTCCCAAAATAGGAGTGACTGGCGCCTGGAGTGTCCGTCCGGCTCGATAATTTCCACTTGAGCCGTGATCGCGACATACGGATTGTCGTGAATGCCGGATGCGGTGAGGGAGACCTCGTGCACGTCGAAACGCATGACTGTGCCTTGTCCGTCATTCGACCGCGGATCGGCTTTGGCGGCGCCAGAGCCGAGGCAGATTACAAAGGCGGCGACTGCAAGGGATCCAAGCGACTGTATCACCGACGGGATGAACCGCTTGCTCATCGGCGCAGGTATGACGTTGTCGCGCCTTGAGAGAAGAGCGACAGGTGAACGGGTTCGAGCCTTCACGGGAAAAGGGGGACGTTGATTTTAGGGTAGAGGGTGTGGGGCGATCATTACCCGCATGGGGTTTGGCCACGCAACCCATGTTCCGTGCAATGGATTGAATGAGCAATTGAGCTGACAAGGTCTCCTCATCAGATGACTGCCGCGCCCGCGTAAATTCCACGAGATATCTCGGTTGAAGAGAGCTGAGTTCAATCTATTGCATGCATGAAGATTTGAACAGCCGCAGATAAGATGTCACAAATGGATGTCGATTCCGCCTCCGCAATGACGCAGGGGAGGTCGGGGATTGTTCCCGGTTGTGCTTGCGCCGTTCTCCGGTGGATTTGTGTTGCGGGATCGACTCAATGCCGTGCGCGGAACGAAAGTTGCGCCGCGTCAGGTTTGGTAAGATAGATCATCGACGTTGGTGATTCGCAGGTTGATAACCATAGGATTTAGATCATGTCCTCCTTTTCTTGCACCGGCTTTCGTTCCGCCTTCCTTTCAATCGTCGCCATCCTCTTCCATGCCGGGGCGTCGGTGGCAGGTGGCACTGCTGTGGTGGAACACAAAGGCGCTGTCCGGCCACGTCTGCTGGTGCTGTCGGATTATTATAAGGATCCTGATGACAAGCAGTCCATGATCCGCCTACTCGTGTACGCGAACGAGTTTGAGATCGAGGGGCTTGTCGCCACCTCTCTCGCATACGGTGATGGCTCGGTTCGTCCGGATCTGATGCGTGAACAGATCGCTGAATATGGCAAGGTATTGCCGATACTGCGGCAACACGAACGCCCCGGATATGTGTATCCGACGGCGGACGCACTGATCCGGCTGGTGAAGGCGGGTGCACCGGTTATTCGGCGCTGGGCCCCGGGAGGAAAAGGTTTCCCGATTCCCTGGCCGAAAGATGGACGAGATACCCGGATAAGCGATCCCGCAGAGAAATGGATCGGGGAACGCGGCGATTCGGAGGCATCGGAGCACATCATCTCGGTTATCGATCGCGATGATCCGCGACCGGTGTGGGTGACTGTGTGGGGAGGTGCTATGGACCTGGCCCGTGCAATCAACAAGGTTCGCAGCGAACGATCCACTGAGGATGCGGCTCGTTTCATCTCGAAAATTCGACTCTGCCAGAGCAGTTGGCAGGATACGGGGACAGCTTGGCTCTGGGAGAACGTACCCGATCTCTTCTTCGTCCAGTTCAGGGGCATGGGCCCCGCGATGTATCGAGCAGGCGATCCTGCTCTGGCAGATGAAGCATGGGTGCGACGAAATGTCATTGAAGACCGTGGTCCACTGGGTGCGGGTTACCCGCCTGCCAATGCAACAGGAAGGACCGAACTTCGGGTAAAGGAGGGGGATACTCCGACGTTCTTGTATCTCCTGTCAGTTAGAGGTCTTTCTTCTCCGGAGCATCCAGAATGGGGAGGTTGGGGAGGACGGTTTCATCGGGTGGATGACGGCGCAAGAATGCACTATTCAACCGCTGAGGATACATGCCCCGGTTCGAATGAATCAGAGGAACGTACACGCTGGACGCTTGCCCGATGGCAGCGAGCGATCGCAAACGACTTCGCATCCAGGATGGTGTGGTGCGTAAAACCTCGGAACGAGGCGAACCACGCGCCCGTTGCTGTGGTAAACGGGGATCATTCAACGGATGTCCTGACGATCAATGCGAAATCAGGCCAAACGCTCGCCTTCGATGCCGACGGTTCTTCAGATCCGGATGGCGATCGGCTACACTTTCGGTGGTGGCAATATCGTGAAGCAGGAACATTCCGAGGTGCGGTAACTCTCCGGCATGATGAATCCGAGAGGGTGGCAATGGTTGTACCACCAGCCGAAGCTGGCCAGACGGTGCATTTGATTCTGGAAGTGACCGACGATGGGCAGCCCTCGCTCACCTCCTATCGTCGCGTTGTGCTGGCAGTGCAGCCCGATGGTTCCCGCACAGGAGGGAAGTAGGCCGGCAGGCAAGTCTGCAATTGCCCAATCGTCAGCGCAGTCGGCGTCAGAAGGATTTTCAGGAACGGAGCAGGATTTCTCGAATGCGCTGGAAACCGCATTCGCCGCTTGTAAGCACCGGCACACCGAACTCGGTTTCGGCATCGGGATGCTCGATGGCGAACACGCTCATGGAAAGTTGCGCCAGGACAACGGTGGAAAGGTTGCCGCGTTTTTGACCGCTGCGGATGGCGCGGCTGATAAGCCGGTTGTGCCGGGTCAGATCACCTTTGCCCAGGAGTTCAAAGGCTTCCTCGACGGTGGCGCCGTCGAATTCCACGGTCCGGCCAAGCCTTGCCGCCGTTTCCCGCAGAAGGGCCTGTGTGCTCGAAACAGTGGGGCCGTGTGTGGCGATCACCAGGATGCGTCCGCCACGTTCCACCGCGCGCTCCATCATTGGCTCGTCGATCTGCACGACCGGAACCCGCCTGGCTCGAAGGGCTCGACGCACGTCGGGTGCGGCCCGGTTCATCGTGGAACAGGTGATCAGCACGGCGTCGACGCGATGGAATTCGGCCAACTCGCGGGCCAGATGCGTGATACTGGCAATGTTCTCCGGGGGAGGGCAGGGACGGCCGGCGTGATGCGCCGCCATGAAGTGCAATTGGACATGGTCGCCCCCGGCGTGAACGAGTTTGACGCCAGGCAGGAATTTGCGGCCGAACCAGGTGCCCCAGAGACTGACCCAGTTCGAGCCGTTCACGAGCCCCACTGATTTGCCTGCAAGCCCTCTTTCGCCGACCTCAGGAGCTAGCGACGGCGTGCCGGTCAGTTTCATGTAGTCCGAAAACAGCCGCATCGGATCGGCAACGCGGTGGCGGAGGCTGCGGATTGAGGTCATGCGGCGGAGGCGCGGCGTTTGCGTTGGAC